>NZ_SMKG01000090.1 GCF_004348525.1 Micromonospora sp. 15K316
GGTCAGAGGTCGAGGAGGATGGTGCGGGGGCCGACGTTGACGCTCTCGACCAGCATGTGGGCGCGGAAGCGGCCGGTCTCCACCTTGGCGCCGCGCTCACGCAGCGCCTCGACGACCTCCGTGACCAGGGGTTCGGCCACCTCCGCCGGCGCGGCGGCGGTCCAGCTAGGGCGGCGGCCCCTGCGGGCGTCGCCGTAGAGGGTGAACTGGCTGACCACCAGCACCGGCGCGCCGGTGTCCGCCGCCGACCGCTCCTCGTCGAGGATGCGCAGCTCGTGCACCTTGCGGGCCATCGTCCGCGAGGTCTCGACCGTGTCGGTGTGGGTCACCCCGAGCAGCACCAGCAGGCCGTCGTCGACCGCGCCGACCACCTCGCCGTCGACGGTCACGCTGGCCCGGCCGACCGTCTGCACCACCGCCCGCATCAGCCCGCCCTCCGCACCCGTACCGATCGGCGGACGGCCGCGAGACCGGGCGTCCGGACCGTCGCCATCAGCCGACCACCGGCTCGATGATGCCGCGCTCCACCAGGTGCGCCACGATCGGCCCGGCCGCCTCGGCCAGCTCGTCGGCCGTGACGTCGTGCGCCGCCGCGAGCAGGGCGAGCTGGTCGCGGAGCGGCAGGCGGCCGTCACATCCGCCGACCAGCGCCAACACCAGCGGGTCGACCTCCTCGGTCCAGCGCAGACCGCGCGGCATGGTCAGCACCTGCCGGTCCACCGCCCAGCCCTCGTCGCCCATCGTCGCCTCCTGCCGCAGCTGGAGCCCTTCGGCGGCCCGGTAACGCTCGGCGAGCAGCGCCTCGGGGCCGCGTACCCGGAGGAAGTCCTGACGGTCGAACCAGGCGTCGATCCGGTCGCCCATCGGCGGCTCGACCCGCTGCCGGAGGTCCTCCACCCGGACCACCGGATCGGCGTGCCCGCCGCGACGCAGCGAGATGATGCCGAAACCGATCGCCTCCACCTTGTGCGAGTCGAACCAGTCCAGCCACGCGGCCATCCGCTGCGGGTCGGTCGCCTCACCGACGTCGGTCAGCCAGAGGTTGACGTACGCCATGGGGTCGGCGACCTCGCGCTGGATGACCCAGGCGTCCAGGCCGGTGCCGGCGAACCAGTCCGCGACCCGCTCGTCCCACTGCTCACCGGCGACGTGCACCCAGTTCGCCAGGTACTGCATCGTGCCGCCCTCGGTGAGCAGGCCCGGCGCGGCCGCGGCCAGCTCGCTCCCGATCGCGTCACCGACCCGGCCGGAGTCCCGGTAGACGTGCGTGGTGGTGCCCGGCCCGACCACGAACGGCGGGTTGCTCACCACCAGGTCGAACCGGCGCCCCGCGACCGGGGCCACCATGTCGCCGCGGAGCAGCTCCCAGTCCTGACCGTTGAGCGCGGCGGTGGTGGCGGCGAAGCGCAGCGCCCGGGGGGAGACGTCGGTGGCGGTGACCGAGCGCGCGTGGGTGGAGAGGTGCAGGGCCTGCACGCCGGAGCCGGTCCCCAGGTCGAGCGCGGTGTCGACGGGGCGCCGGATGGTCGCGCCGATCAACGTCTGGGTCGCCCCGCCGATGCCGAGCACGTGCTCGGAGTGCAACGGCCGCCCCGGACGTGCGCTGGCCGGCACGTCGGCGAGTACCCACCACTCGTCGCCGTACGGCTCCAGGTCGACGCCGGCGCGCACGCCGTCGCCGTGCCGTTCGAGCAGCCCACCCTCGACCGCCTCGCCGAGGTCCAGCGGCGCGAGGGCGGCGGCCACCACCGTCTCCGACTCGGTCTGGTCGCAGATGAAGACCCGGATCAGCGTGGCGAGCGGGTCGCGGTCCTCGGTCGCCCGCAGTGCGGCGCGGAAGTCGTTGCGGGCCACCCCGCCGGTCGCCTGCGGACCGAGCCGGTCGGCGATGCCGTTCGAGGTGAACCGGGCCCGGGTCAGCGCGGTGCGCAACGCCTCGACGCCGGCGGGAGAGAGCAGCATGTCGTGTTCGGCCACCTCGCCATCCTGCCTGCTGTCACCGGGGCGGGCGGCCCCACCCGGGACATCCGTGCCGTGAGCAGGCGCTATCGACCGACCCGCGGGGTCGAGGAGGTCGGCGCGACGGCCGGCGTCCGGGAGCTGCCCGCCGCAGCGGGAGGCGCCCGGCGGACGGCGAGGGCGCTGCTTGCGCGTGTGTCCGTCGGCGGTCGACCGCGGTCTGGCAGCATTGCGGCATGGCGTTGGCTCTTCCGATCGACCCCGCGGCGAACGATCTCCTCAACCGGGATCCGCTGGCCCGCATCCTCGGCATGGTCCTCGACCAGCACATGTGCTGACCATGGAAAACGTCTCCTGACGGAGAACGTCGACTCACCTGGTAATTCGTCGCTCCCACCAGGGAAGTTGTAGCGGTGCCAGGGGGTTGGGCAGAGTTCGCGTCAGGTACAGGTCGTCGAGCGGCGCGACCAGGCGGAACAAGGCCCGGGATGCTGGCGTGCTGAGCTGATCGAGGGCTTCTTGAAGGATCGCTCGGCTCGGGCGCCCGCAGCAGCCGCAGGGGTGGGCGCTGCGAGCGCTGGGTAGTTCGGCGGTCGTCCGCCAACCGGCGAGGGCTTCTGCCACGGCACCGGGCCAGAGACCGACGCGAGCCCAGTCGCGTGCGCTCCATAGCTCGATCTGGCTGATCTCCTGTTGTACGCAGCCGGCAAGCCCACGTATGTGAGATCTGCTGCGCCAGGACGGCCGGTGAAGCTGGTCTTGCCGTAGCTGGTGGGGCCGCCTGCGCGGCATGGTGCCTTTTTTCGTTGGCTCGTGAGATCTATCTGAAGGATAGCTGCGCGTTGAGCGGACCAACGGCCGGCCACCTGGTGGCAGCATGTGGACATGGCGCTCTCCCTCCCTATCGATCCTGCGGCGAACGAACTTCTCAATCGGAATGAGCTGGCCCTTGTTCTCGGGCTCGTCTTGGACCAGCAGATTCCGATGGAGAAGGCGTTCACCTCGCCGTACGTGCTGGCGCAGCGGCTCGGGCATGACCTCGACGCGGGGGAGCTGGCCGGGTACGACCCGGAGCAGCTGGTCGCCGTCTTCGCCCAGCCGCCCGCGCTGCACCGGTTCCCGAAGGCGATGGCGGCCCGGGTGCAGGAGGTGTGCCAGGTGATCGTCGACAGGTACGACGGCGAAGCCGCCGCTCTCTGGGCCGGCGTGGCCGACGGCCGTGAGCTGTTCAACCGGATCGCGGGGCTGCCCGGCTTCGGCAAGCAGAAGGCGCAGATCTTCCTCGCCCTGCTCGGCAAGCGTTTCGACGTACGCCCGGAGGGCTGGCAGGAGGCGGCCGGCGGGTACGGCGACCCGGAGGCGTACCGCTCGGTCGCCGACGTGACAGACGGCGAGTCGCTGCGTCGGGTGCGGGAGTACAAGCAGCAGATGAAGGCGGCGGCCAAGGCGAAGTCGGCCGGCTGACCGAGGTCGGCCTCGCCGGTCGGCCGCCGCGGGGACCTCAGGCGGCGGTGGGGTGGGCGAGCGAGGCGAGCGCCCGCCGGACGTCGGCGAGCGAGACGGTGGTCGAGTCGTCGAGGTCGGCCAGGCCCGCCTCGATCCATTGCCGCATCAGGGTGGTGACCCCGATGCCCCGCGTCTCGGCCGCCGCCCGCACCCGTTCGTACGTCTCCAGCGGCAGCCGCACCGACCGGCTCACCATCGGTACGTCGGTGTCGGGGATGGGCAGCTCCGCCGGCTGGCTCTCGTCGATCAACTCCGCGAGCCGGTCGTCGCCGCTGTGGAACTGCTTGGTCGCGTCGTCACGGTGCATGTCACCGCCTCCTCATCGGCGATCTCTCCGCACCGCCTCGTCGTAGCGCTTCGACTCGGCGTCGCTGAGCTCACGGGCGGAGAGGATGTCCCAGTCGTTGTCGGTGCCGTCGGCCTCTGCGAGCAGCACAGCCAGCCGACGGCCCCGCCGGGCGGCGGCGTAGACGACCATCACGTCGTCGCCCAGGTGGCGGATCACCCGCCGCGCGCTGTGCAGCGCCTCCCAGACTTCCCCCGGCGTGACGTCGTAGACCTTCAGGTTGGCCAGCGCCTCTTCGGTGAAGCTGAACCTGCTGCCCACGGGCGGAGCGTACCACGGCCGTAACACGAACGCCCCGGGAGCGGTGCCGCCGGTCACTCTGGTCCGTCCGTCACGTAACTTCGCTGATCACGGCCGCGAAGTGACAGGATGGTGCGTAACCCCTCGAGGAGGTCCGTGGTGAAGCGTCAGGCGTACGAGCCGATTCTGATCACCGACGCCTCACGCAGCCAGGACGACCAGCTCACCAGCCGGCAGCGGCGGTACGTGCTGATGATGAGCATCCGGGTGGCCTGTCTGGTCGTGGGTGCGATCCTGGTCGGCGCGCAGGCCCCACTGCTCTGGCTCTGGCTGCCCCTCTGCGTCCTCGGCATGGTGCTCATCCCGTGGCTCGCCGTGCTGCTGGCCAACGACCGGCCGCCGAAGGAGGAGCACCGGTTGGCCAGCCGTTTCCGGCACGAGCAGCGCGCCGCCGCCCCGCCGATGAGCCTCACCGCCGAGGAGCGCCCGCACAAGGTCATCGACGCCGAGCTCTGACCGCGGCCGGCTCGCCCGCCCCGCCCCGGCGGGCTGCCGGCCGGCTGGTGAGGGCCGGACCCGCAAGCGCCGGGGCCGGGATCAGGGCTTCGGGCGCGCGCCGAGGGTGGAGACCGCCACCGCCCCCAGATCGCCCGCCCGGGCCAGCGCCGTGTCCGGATCGGCGCCCGCGAGCCAGGCCGTCAGCAGCCCCGCGGCGAACGCGTCCCCGGCCCCGGTGACGTCCACCACGGCCACCCGGCGGGCCGGCGCCGAAGAGAGCGTCCCCGTCCGATCGGCCCAGACCGCGCCGGCCGCGCCTCGCTTGACCACCACTCGCCGGGCGGTCGCCGAGAGCGCCCGCGCCTGGGCGGCCGGCTCCAGCCCGCCGGCCAGCACCGTCGCCTCGTCCGCGTTGACCAGCAGCAGGTCGACGTCGCGTACCCAGGCCAGGAAGGCGGTCACGCCGACGCGCCGCAGCGGCGCCGCGGAGGCCGCGTCGACGCTGGTGCTGAGCCCCCGCTCGCGGGCGGCGGTCAGCGCCCGCAGCCCGGCCGCGCGCGATCCCGCGTCCAACAGGGTGTACGCGGACAGGTGCAGATGTCCCGCGTCGGGCACCGCGGCGAGGGCCTGCTCGACGTGCGCCGCCGTCAGCCGCAGGTTCGCCCCCCGCTGGCTCACCATCGTCCGCTCGTTCTCGGTGGCCAACACGATGACCGTGCCGGTCACCGCGTCCTCGACGGTCTCGACGGCGCAGTCGACACCGGCGGTGCGCAGCTCGACCACCCGGTCGCGTCCCTCGGCGTCCGCACCGACCGCCGCGACCAGCGTCACGGGGGTGCCCTGCGCGGCGAGCCAGGCGGCCGTGTTCGCCGCCTGACCGCCACCGCTGAATCGGATCTCGGCCGCCGTGTCCGAGCCGGAGGCGAGTGGCCCGCGGAGCGCGGCGACCACGTCGGTGATCACATCACCGACGACGACGACCCGTCGGTCCGGGTTCATGCCCCGGTGTCGGCGCGCCGGGCGGCCGAGGCCACCGCGATCCGCGCGGCCAGGTCGGCGTTGCGCAGGATGATCCGTACGTTCACCGCCAGGCTGGCGCCCTCGGTGGCGGAGTGGAAGTGGGCCAGCAGGTACGGCGTCACGGCCTTGCCGGTCACCCCGTCGCGCTCCAGCAGCGCCAGGCCCTCGGCGAGCGTCCGGTCGTGCAGTGCCGGATCGAGCTGCTCGTCGACGGGGAGCGGGTTGGCCACGACGAGACCAGCGCCGGGCAGGCCGTGCTGCGTCCGGGCGGCGAGCACGGCGGCGATCTGCTCGGGCGAGTCCACCGACCAGTCGAGGTCGAAGCCGCCGTCGGTCAGGTAGAAGCCGGGGAACCGGTGGGTGCGGTACCCGACCACGCTCACGCCGAGCGTCTCCAGCCGCTCCAGCGTCGCCCCCACGTCGAGGATCGACTTGACCCCGGCGCAGACCACGGCGATCGGGGTCCGGGCGAGGGTGATCAAATCGGCCGACTCGTCGAAGGTCTGCGCCGCCTCGCGGTGCACCCCGCCGAGGCCACCGGTGGCGAAGACGCCGATCCCCGCCGCGGCGGCCACCGCGCTGGTGGCCGCGACCGTCGTGGCGCCGTCCGCGCCGGTCGCCGCGGCCACCGCCAGATCGCGTACGGAGAGCTTGGCCACACCGTCGACGGTGGCGAGGCGGGTCAGCTGGGCGTCGTCGAGGCCGACCACGAGTTCGCCGCCGACCATGCCGACGGTGGCCGGCACCGCTCCGGCGTCCCGTACGGTCGCCTCGATCTGCCGCGCCACCCGCAGGTTCTCCGGCCGGGGGAGGCCGTGCGAGACAATGGTGCTCTCCAGGGCGACGACGGGACGCCCGTCACGCAGGGCGGCGGCCACCTCGGCGCCGAAACGGATGTGAAAGTTGGTCACAGTGATCACCGTACGGCCCGCTCCCGGCCGGAGTGAATTGGACCGGGCCGTCAGGAGCTGCCAAACTTGACGGTTGGAGGTGCAGACGTGAGCACAGAGGTTCTCGAGCGTCCGGAGCTGAAGGACGCCGACACCGGTCCCGAGATGTTCCACTACGTCCGTAAGGAAAAGATCGCCGAGAGTGCCGTCATGGGCACGTTCGTCATCGCGCTCTGCGGGGAGACCTTTCCGGTGACCAAGGCCGCGAAGCCCGGCTCGCCGGTCTGCCCGAAGTGCAAGGAGATCTACGACTCCTTCGCCGGCTGATCGGCGGCTCCCGCTCCGAACCCGCGCGTAGCCTTCGGCGGTGACCACCTCCACCGCCCTGCTCCTCGCCGACCTCGTCGGCGTCGCGGTGTTCGCCGCCTCCGGGGCCTCCGCGGCGGTGGCCAAACGGCTCGACCTGTTCGGCGTCGCCTTCGTCGGTTTCGTGGCGGCCCTGGGCGGTGGGATCTTCCGTGACCTGGTCATCGGCGAGGTGCCGCCGCTCGCCTTCGCCGACTGGCGGTACGCCGCCACCGCCGCGATCACCGCGGGCGCGGTGTTCTGGCTGCATCCCCAGCTGGCCCGCCTGCGGACCACCGTGCTGCTGCTGGACGCGGCCGGGCTCGCGCTCTTCACCGTCACCGGCACGCTCAAGGCGCTCGACGCGCACGTACCCCCGGTCGGGGCGTGCGTGATCGGCATGCTCAGCGGGATCGGTGGCGGGCTGGGCCGGGACCTGCTCACCGGCGAGATCCCGGTGGTGCTGCGCCGGGAGATCTACGCGGTCGCGGCGCTGGCCGGGGCGGTCGTCGTGGCGGTGCTGCAGCGGGTGGGACAGGCCGGCACGGCGCCGATCGCGGCGGCGGCGGTGCTGATCTTCGTGGTGCGGGTGGTGGCGCTGCGGCGGCGCTGGGCGGTGCCGGTGGCGACATTGCGCCCGCCGCGTACCCGCGACCCCGGTCCGGATCCGCGCTGATGTGACCAGCGTGGCGTCGCCTGGGCGGGCGGACGCGCGCTGGTTATGCTGAGTCGGCCTTCGCGGCAGCTACTGCGCGGAGGCGTTTTCATGGGCGGTGCGGACCGCGCCCCTGACCCGGGTCCGCCTTCGTGCGGTCGGAGAGGAGCCTTCGCGTGGCAGCCCCGTCGCCGGCGATCGATACGTTTCCGGCACTACGCGCGTGGCAGCGCAAGGCGTTGGTGGAGTACCTGCGGCGGCGCTCCGACGACTTCACCGCGGTCGCCACGCCCGGTGCCGGTAAGACCACGTTCGCGCTGCGGATCGCCGCCGAGCTGCTCGTGGACGGCACGGTGGAGGCGGTCACCGTGGTCGCCCCGACCGAACACCTGAAGAAGCAGTGGGCGCAGGCCGCGGCCCGGGTCGGCATCCAGTTGGACTCCGCCTTCCGTAACGCCGACGTGCACTCCTCGGCCGACTTCCACGGGGCGGTGATCACGTACGCCCAGGTCGGCATGGCCCCGCAGGTGCACCGGCGGCGCACGATGACCCGGCGCACGCTGGTGATCCTCGACGAGATCCACCACGCCGGCGACTCCCGGTCGTGGGGTGACGGCGTCAAGGCGGCCTTCGAGCCGGCCGTACGCCGCCTCATGCTCACCGGTACGCCGTTCCGCTCCGACGACAACCCGATCCCGTTCGTCACGTACGAGCGGGGCGGGGACGGGTTGCTGCGCTCCCGCGCCGACTCGGTCTACGGCTACGCGGACGCGCTCCGCGACAACGTGGTGCGGCCGGTGCTGTTCCTCGCGTACTCCGGGGAGACCCGGTGGCGGACCAACGCCGGGGACGAGTTGGCGGCCCGGCTCGGCGAGCCGATGACGCAGGACCTCGTCGCGCAGGCCTGGCGGACCGCGCTGGACCCGGCCGGCGACTGGATGCCGCAGGTGCTGCGTGCGGCCGACGCCCGGCTCAGCGTGCTGCGTAACGCGGGCATGCCGGACGCGGGTGGGCTGGTGATCGCCAGCGACCAGCAGACCGCCCGGGCGTACGCCAAGCTCATCGAGCAGCTGACCGGCGAGAAGGCGGCGGTGGTGCTCTCCGACGACGCGGGGGCGTCGGCCCGGATCGCGACGTTCGCGGCGTCCGAGCAGCGGTGGCTGGTCGCCGTGCGGATGGTCTCCGAGGGCGTCGACATCCCGCGCCTCGCCGTCGGGGTCTACGCCACCAGCGCGAGCACCCCGCTCTACTTCGCCCAGGCGATCGGCCGCTTCGTCCGGGCCCGACGGCCGGGGGAGACCGCCTCCGTCTTCCTCCCCAGCGTGCCGCACCTGCTCGGGCTCGCCAGCGAGATGGAGGCCGCCCGCGACCACGTGCTGGGCAAGCCGAAGGACCGCGAGGGCTTCGACGACGACCTGCTCGAGCGGGCCCAGCGTGACGACCAGGCCAGCGGCGAGCTGGAGAAGCGGTTCGCCGCGCTCTCCGCCACCGCCGAGCTGGATCAGGTGATCTTCGACGGCGCGTCCTTCGGGACGGCGGCCCAGGCGGGCACCCCCGAGGAGGAGGAGTACCTCGGGCTGCCCGGTCTGCTCACCGCCGACCAGGTCGCCGTGCTGCTGTCGAAGCGGCAGGCCGAGCAGCTCGCCGCCCAGCGGCGCAGGGCGGCCGTACGGACCGCTGAGCCGGCCGCTGACGCGCCTGCGGCTCCGCCGGCTCCGATGAGTGCCGCCCAGCGTCGCGTGGCGCTCCGTCGTCAGCTCAACGCGCTCGTGGCCGCGCGGCACCACCGTACGGGTCAGCCGCACGGCAAGATCCACGCCGAGCTGCGCCGGCTCTGCGGGGGCCCGCCGAGCGCTCAGGCGACGATCGAGCAGCTCGAGGAGCGTATCGCGACGGTCCAGACCCTCTGACCCGCGCGTCCCGGAACGCCGCCTCCGTCACTGACGCGCCGATCACGAGGTTCCGCGGGTACCGGCGCGCCGGCGCTCAGCCGCGAACCTCGTGATCCGGTGGCGGCTCGGGCGGCGCGGTTGGGGTGGGTGGTGAAAAAGCCGGCCGGAGGCACCTCTCGGTACCTCCGGCCGGCTGCTATGTCGGTTTGCGGGTCAGTTCGCCATAAGGTCGGCGCCGCGCCAGCTGAACTCCGGGTCCGCCGCGTAACGAACGGTGATCTTCACGAGATCCTCCGCGTACTTGTTCGCGTGGTGCCCGCAGAACACGAGCTCACCCCCACCGGCCATGGTGATGCGGAGCTTGCCGGCAGCATTGCAGCGGTCGCACCGTTCATCGGCGGCCGGGGGGCTCACCGTCTCGGGCGGCGGCGTGAGGGTCGGGGTCATCGCCTTCCTCCTCTGGTCGTCACCGATGAACAATCTCTTCGGTCGTTGCTCACCTATCCTGCAACATCCATGTGGCGCCTGGCCTTCCCTGTGTGCCCGCGGGGGACCGAGGTCACACATGACAGGCACAGTGTGCCGTGCACCAAGGGTGCCACGTCAACGATCACAATCGTGCAACCGGCGGATCACCATCCGGCGTTGCACACTACGTGATCAAAACGACACGCCGGGTTGACGACCCGGGCTCAGTCCAGGTAATCCCGGAGAACCTGTGACCGCGACGGGTGACGCAGCTTGGACATCGTCTTCGACTCGATCTGCCGGATCCGCTCCCGGGTCACCCCGTAGACCTGGCCGATCTCGTCGAGCGTGCGCGGCTGACCGTCAGTCAGGCCGAAGCGCAGTCGTACCACGCCCGCCTCACGCTCGGAGAGCGTCTGCAGCACCTGCTGGAGCTGGTCCTGCAGCAGCGAGAACGAGACCGCGTCGACCGCGACCACGGCCTCCGAATCCTCGATGAAGTCACCGAGCTGGCTGTCCCCCTCGTCGCCGATGGTCTGGTCCAGCGAGATGGGCTCCCGGGCGTACTGCTGGATCTCCAGCACCTTCTCCGGTGTGATGTCCATCTCCTTGGCCAGCTCCTCCGGGGTGGGCTCGCGACCCAGGTCCTGGAGCAGCTCACGCTGTATGCGGCCGAGCTTGTTGATCACCTCGACCATGTGCACCGGGATGCGGATGGTGCGGGCCTGGTCGGCCATGGCGCGGGTGATGGCCTGGCGGATCCACCAGGTGGCGTAGGTGGAGAACTTGTAGCCCTTGGTGTAGTCGAACTTCTCGACGGCGCGGATCAGGCCGAGGTTGCCTTCCTGGATGAGGTCGAGGAAGGCCATGCCGCGACCCGTGTAGCGCTTGGCCAGCGAGACGACCAGGCGAAGATTCGCCTCCAGCAGGTGGTTCTTGGCCCGCTCGCCGTCGCGGGAGATCCACATCAGGTCCCGCTGCATCTCGCGGGTGAGCTTCTCCTCGCCCTCCTCGGCGGCGCGCAGCCGCTCCGCGGCGTAGAGGCCCGCCTCGATCCGCTTGGCGAGCTCCACCTCCTGCTCGGCGTTGAGCAGCGGAACCTTGCCGATCTGCTTGAGGTAGGCGCGGACGGAGTCGGCGGACGCGGTCAGCTCGGCGTCGCGCCGGGCCTGCTTGAGGGCCTCGGACTCCTCGTCGTCCCACTCGAAGTCGTTGTCGCTGGCGGAGCTCGCCGCGTCGGCCTCGGCGGCCTGGGTCAGCTCGGCCGGCTCGTCGACGACCACGTCCTCGATCTCGGCGGCCAGCTCCTCCGGAGAGATGTCGCCGTCGGCCCCGTCGCCCTTGGCCTTCCCCGGGGCGGCCTTGGCCTTGCCGGCCGCGGCGACCGTCGTCTTGGTGGCCCGGGTCGGCTTGGCGGCCTTGGCCGGCGCCGCCGCCTTGGCCACGTCGCCCGTGGTGTCGGCGCTCCTGCGCGCGGTCGCCTTCCGCGGGGCGGGCGCCGGAGCCTCGTCGGCGGCGGGTGCCTGCTTCGGGGCCGGAGCGGCCTTCTTGGTGGTCTTGGCGGTGGTGGCGCGCGACGCCGGAGTGGCGGAGCGCGCCGCGGCCACTCGGCGGCGGGTGCTGGCCGACCCGTCCACGACCACGGTCACTCCCGCCTCGGAGAGCGCCCGCAGGATCTTCTTGGCCTGGGCCGGCGTCACCTCGGCGGACTCGACGGTGCGCGCGAGCTGGGCCGACGTCAGCTGACCGCCGGCGCTCTGGGCGTGGGCGATCAGAGTGTCGGTGAGCGAGCGAACGTCGGCGCCGGTCTGGCGGGGTTCTGTCACGAATGACCTTCCGGAGGCGAAGAGCGAGCACGGCCGGGGCGTCCGGCGCAGCAGGGGCCACCGCGCCGGGCGATGTGGTTGGAGAACCCCCGTGTCCCGGGTGGGCCGGTCGTCGGCCGTCCGTGGCGCGTGGGCAGGGGTGAATTGTAACGCCGTCTGCGGCGATCATCCTGCGCCGCACGGCGTATCGGGTTGTCGAGACCGTCGAAACGGCGCAGATGTGGAGTTTGTAAGGATGGTACCCGCGCGGGAGGCGGTAGACCCCGATCGTGCGGGAAGGGGACGAGGCATGGAGCGTACGGCGCCTTCATCGGGAGAACTGCTGGAGATCGCGGTCGAGCTGGCTCGGGACGCCGCCGCGACGGCGTACCGGATGCGGGCCGAGGGGGTCTCGGTGGCCGCCACCAAGAGCACGGTCACCGACGTGGTGACCGCGGCAGATCGGGCGGTGGAGACCCAGGTCCTCGACGCGCTGCGCCGGCTCCGGCCCGCGGACGCGGTGCTCGGTGAGGAGTACGGGGCGGGCGAGACCGAGGTCGCCGCGGGCGGGGTGCGCTGGATCCTCGACCCCATCGACGGCACCGTCAACTACCTCTACGGGCTGCCGCACTACGCCGTGTCGCTCGCCGCGGAGGTCGACGGCGAGGTGGTGGCCGGGGTGGTGCGCAACGTGCCCACCGGCGAGGAGTGGACCGCCACCGCCGGTGGCGGCGCCTGGCGCGACGGGCGGCGGCTGCGCTGCTCGACCGAGACCGATCTGGGTCAGGCGCTCGTCGGCACCGGGTTCGGCTACGACCCGAAACGGCGGGCGCACCAGGCCCGCGTGGTGGCCGAGCTGATTCCGCACGTACGGGACATCCGGCGTCTCGGTGCGGCGGCGGTGGACCTCTGCCTGGCGGCCGAGGGGCGGTTGGACGCCTACTACGAGAAGGGGCTCGCCGCGTGGGACCAGGCGGCCGGGGCGCTGGTGGCGACCGAGGCGGGCCTGCGGGTCGCGGGCCTGGGTGGCCGGCCGGCCGGGCCGGACCTGGTGATCGCCGCGCCTCCGGCGCTCTTCACGCCGCTGCACGACCGGCTCGCCGACCTGGACGCCTCCGGCGGCCCGTGACGGGCCGCCGGAGACGGCGGTCACTCCTTGACGGGCGCCGGGCAGGAGCCCGGCGGGGCGACCGGCGAGCCGAGGTCGCCGAGGGACTGGTTCACCTCGGTCGTGGTGGCGAGCTGCTGGAACGCGCTGCCCAGCACCACGTCCACGGTGTCGTCGGTGCGCTTCGCGTCGTAGTCCAGCTCGGCGTTGTTGAGGAAGTACGCGCGGAGCAGGTGCGCCGAACCGACCCCCTTCGGGCCGTACCGCAGCACGGCCACGTCGTCGACCCCCTTGGGCGCGTTGCCGACCTTCTTGACCTGGAACTTGCGGTTGCGGAAGTCGTCCGCCACGCTGCCCGCCCGGCCCACCTCGTCGGTCGCGTTCAGGACGTTGATCTTGACGTCCTTGGTCTCGCGCAGGGCCACGTCGGCGAGGGGCCAGCCGTCCGGGCAGCCCTTGGCGGTGCCCGCGTTACCCTGGCTGTCGCGCACCACCGCGACGACCACGAAGACCACGGCGAGGATCGCCAACAGGCCGACGACAACGAGTGCCCGCACTCGCGCAAAACTCATCTGGGCGCTCCCCGGACTTCACATGGGTGGCGGCGGCCGACGGCGAACCTGCCGCCCCGGCCGTCGGGTACGCCGCTGAGGTTAACGGTTGTCCGACCGTCGCGTGGAAACAGCCGGACATGGCGGCGCGCCGCCCGTGAACGAGGTACTACTACCCCTATCTTCGTGTCGCCTGAGTCACATTGGGAACAACTTCCCGTGCGGGGGCGTACATCTCTGCCACGAGGGCGGTATACATGCCTCGCCCGAACGGGGGGTAAGGTACCGCGCTCGCTGGGGGAGTTTCTCTGGCGGCCTCGACCGACTGGTCGTCGGGTCGGGTGACCGACACAACGGGTGGCCGGCCAGCGGAACCGGAACAGTGTCGTCCGGCGTTACCACCGTACGACCACATCGATATGGGAGAGTGAAACCGATGGCCACCGACTACGACGCCCCGCGTCGCGACGAGGTCGACCTCGGCGAGGACAGCCTGGAAGAGCTCAAGGCCCGGCGCGTCGACTCACAGTCGGGCGCCGTGGACGTCGACGAGGCCGAGGTGGCCGAGAGCTTCGAGCTGCCCGGAGCCGATCTGGCCGACGAGGAGCTCACGGTCAAGGTGCTGCCGATGCAGCAGGACGAGTTCCGCTGTGCCCGCTGCTTTCTGGTGCACCACCGCAGCCAGCTGGCGGTCGAGCGCAACGGCGACCTCATCTGCCGCGAGTGCGTCTGACCTTCACCATCTGAACCGGCGGCGGCCTCCCGATCGAGGCCGCCGCTGTCGGCGTCGCCATGCGTCACGGGTGGGGACCTGCTTGACTCGGAACGGGTAGCCGTACCAGCGATCCGGGAGGTCGAGGTCGATGAGCGAGCGAGGCGACGCCCCGGAGCGCGATCCGGCCGAGCTGGGCGCCACCGTGGCGGCGTTGACCGCCGACGACATCGCGCCGGCCCGGCGGCGGCAGCTGCTCGGCCGGCTGGTCGGCCAGGCCCGGGTCCGCGGGTTGGGGGACCTGTTCAAGCCCCGGGCCGCCGTCCGCTGGATGGTCGACACCGTCACCGAGATCGCCCCGCACGTGCCGATCCGCGACCTGGCCACCCTGCGACGGCACTTCGAGGGTCTGGACGACGAGGCCATCGCCGAGCGGCTGGTACGCAACGCCGCCCGCGCGACCGCCGGAGTGGGCGCCGCCGGCGGCGGGGTGGCCGCCGTGGAGTGGACCGTCACGCCCACCCTGCTCTCCGCCCCGGTGCTGCTGGCCGCCGAGACCGTCGCCGTGGTGGCGATCGAACTGAAGCTCATCGGCGAGCTGCACGAGGTGTACGGCGTCATCCTGCCCGCCGCGCGGGGCCAGCGGGCCGTCGCCCTGGTGCAGGCCTGGGCCACCCAACGCGGGATCAACCCGATGATGCCCGGTGCCGGCATCGGGGCGGTGCTCGGTACCGCGGCGCGCCGGGAGCTGCGCGACACCCTGCTGCGACGCTTCGGCCGCAACCTCACCACGCTGGGACCGTTCCTGACCGGGGCGGCCGTGGCCAGCTACCTCAACCGGCGGGCGACCAGGGGGCTCGGCGACCAGGTCCGTGACGACCTCCGGCGCCGGCGCCGGGAGCTCTCCGTCCCGCCACGCTCGCTGCCCGACGCCTCCTGACCCGGCGAGGGTGCCGGCCGGCCCGGGTCGGGGTGGCCGGCGCGGTGGGGCCGCGGCCCCACCGACGTCGCCGACCGGCGCCCGTGCGTCAGCCGGCGTCCCGGGCGGCCAGGATCGCCTCGGCCAGCTCGACCGGGCGTCGGGTGCTCACCACCCAGAACGGGGTGGGGTCGGCCGGGTCGTCCAGCACCACTTGGACCGCGCTGCCGACCCAGGGGCGCTGCACCACGAACGCCAGCGGGTCGGCGCCGACGCCGAGCACCTCGCGGCGGCCCGCCGCGTCGAGCGGGACCACGTCCGCGACGTACCGCACCGGAAGGCGGGCGTCGTCGACGAGGAGCTCGCCGTCGCGGACCGCGACCCGGATCCGCCCCAGCCACCAGAGTCCCAGCGCGGCGGCGGGCAGCAGCACCACGAACGGAAGCCAGGCGCGCACCCCGGGCGCGCCCATCCAGACCTCGACGGCGAGCAGGCCGGCGGAGACCAACCCGGCCAGCCACAGCCACCAGGGCAGGGACAGCCGCTCGGAGTGCTCGGCGCGGCGCACGGCGGGCGGCGCCGAGGGGGATGAGGACGGCGACAGGCTCACAGTCCGAGGGTACGGCGGACGGAGGCCCCGCCACCCGGCAGGATGGCAGGGTCACCGCCGTACCGGACGGAAGAGGGGAACCGTGACCGACGTCGTAGCCGTGCCCGTACGGCAGCTCGACCCGGAGCTGCCGCTGCCGGCGTACGCCCATCCCGGCGATGCCGGGGCCGATCTGGTGGCCGCCGCGGACGTGGAGCTGCCGCCCGGCGGCCGTGCCCTGGTCCCGACCGGGGTGGCGCTCGCCCTGCCCGAGGGGTACGTGGGCCTGGTTCATCCCCGGTCGGGGCTCGCGACCAGGCTCGGTGTGACGGTGCTCAACGCGCCCGGTACGGTCGACGCCGGTTACCGGGGGGAGATCATGGTGAACCTGATCAACCATGATCGGCTCGCTTCGGCGAAGATCTCCCGGGGCGACCGGATCGCTCAGCTCGTGGTGCAGCGGGTGGCGCGGGCGGAGTTCCAGCCGGTCGCCGAGCTGCCGTCCTCCCGGCGTGGCACGGGCGGGCACGGCTCCACCGGCGGGCACGCCGGCCTGGTGCCGTCGCCGGCGGACCCGTCCGGGGGCGAGCGGCGCAGCGAAGAAGTGACAGGTTGAAGGCGAACAGCGGAGGGCGGGCGCAGTGATCTTCTCCCGGAAGCGTGCCGAGCGGCGCGCCGGTGACGAGCGGGCCGCCGAGGTCCTCGACGACCTCCAGGCGGAGGAGACCGCCACGTCGGTCTCCGGCCGTGGCCCCTACGACATCTCCGAGGCTCCGTCCGACATGGCGCGGCTGGACCTGGGCAGCCTGCACATCCCCGCCATCCCCGACGTCGAGGTGCGGGTGCAGGCCGACCAGCAGGGCGTCGTCCAGCAGGTCGTGCTGGTGCACGGGCAGAACGCGTTGCAGCTCGGCGTCTTCGCCGCACCAAGGTCCGAGGGGATCTGGGACGAGGTGCGGGAGGAGATCCGCCAGTCGCTGCTCAACGACGGCGCCGCGACCCGGGAGGTCGAGGGCGAGTACGGCCCCGAGCTGCGGGCCCAGGTGATGACCCCGGACGGCCCGACCGACCTGCGGTTCGTCGGCATCGACGGCCCCCGGTGGATGGTGCGCGGCGTCTTCCAGGGCGCGGCGGCGGTGGACCCGGCGGCCGCCGGCCCGCTGGCGGTGTGCCTGGAGGGGCTCGTGGTCGACCGGGGACAGGAGGCGAAGCCGGTGCGTGAGCCGCTGCCGTTGCGGCTGCCGCGCGAGGTCGCCGACGAGTCCGCGGCCGCCAACCCGGACGGCGGACGCCCGGCGGAGCAGCCGCGACAGGTCTGACCGGGCATCGCCGACCCGCCGGAACCCGGCGGATCGGCGTACGCTGGCGGGACGGTCCCGGCGACGCCGGGGTCGGACCGGTGTCGGCGCGGCCGGCGAGCACGGAGAGGGTGACGCGGGGTCCATGACCACCGACGAGAGCCGAGGGTCGCTGCGGCGCATCCTGCACCGGTTCACCGCCAGCGAGGCCGAGATCGAGGCGCAGGAGTTGCAGCGGGAGAGCGCGGAGTGCGGCGGTGTGCCGGCTCTGCAGTGCTCCCGGGGCCAGGTGGTCTCGGTGAGCGGGCGGCTGCGCACCGTGGTCTACACGCCGCGCACCAACCTGCCCACGCTGGAGGCGGACCTCTACGACGGCAGCGACGTGGTGACGCTGGTCTGGCTGGGGCGCCGGCACATCGCCGGCATCGAGCCGGGGCGGCACCTGACCGCCCGCGGTCGGGTCGCCGTACGCGACGAGCGCAAGGTCATCTACAACCCGTTCTACGAGCTGGACCTGCCGAAGTGACCGCGCGGACGCCAGGGGAGCCGATGACCACCGGACAGGACCGCGCCGCCTCGCCGGAGACCGGTTCGCCGGACGAGGAGCGGCTGCCCAGCATCGCCGAGCAGATGGCCGACCAGCTCGGCGGCTGGCGGGGGCTGGTGGAGTCCAGCATCCCCGTGGTGGTCTTCGTGATCGCCAACGTCATCGGCGAGCTGCGCCCCGCGGTGATCGCCTCGGTGGCCGTGGCGCTGTTGATCGCCGGGCTCCGGCTGGCCCAGCGTCGCCCGATCCGGCACGCCGTCAACGGGCTCTTCGGCATCGCCATCGGCGCGGCGATCGCCTGGCGCACCGGTGACGAGCGGGACTTCTACCTGCCCGGCATCCTCTACGGCGTCGGCTACGGGCTCGTCCTGCTGCTCTCCGCCGCCATCCGCCAGCCGCTGGTGGGGTGGATCTGGTCGGTGCTGGTCGCCAAGGGACGCTCCGAGTGGCGGGACGACCCACGGCTGGTCCGCACCTTCACCGCGCTGACCGTGCTCTGGGGCGTGGTCTGGCTGGCCAAGGTCGGCGTGCAGGCGGGGCTCTACCTCGCCCACCAGGACACCGCCCTCGGCGTGGCCCGGCTGCTGCTGGGCTACCCGCCGTACGCGCTCCTGCTGCTGATCACCGTCTGGACGGTCCGGCGGGTGACCCGGGAGGCGACTCCGGAGCCGCTGCCCGGCAGCTGACCCGCCCGGCTCATCCGCTCCTCGCGAAGATCGCGTGGCGTGCCGGGCGCCCGCGCCGCCCGCGGTCGCGGCGGCGCGAGCGGTCCGGGTCAGTTTCCGCCGCGGGTGCGCTCCACGCTGTCCGGGCCGAGGATCACCGCGCGGACGTCGTCCTCCACCTCGGCGGTGCACACGAAGATCAGCTCGTCGCCGGCCTCGATCGGGTCGTCCGGGCTGGGCACCAGCACCCGCTTGCCGCGCACGATCGCCACCAGCGCCGCGTCGCGGGGCAGCGGCACCGCGTGGATCGGCTGCCCGACGTAGGGCGCGGTCGGCGGCAGGGTGATCTCCACCAGGTTCGCCTCGCCCTGCCGGAAGGTCATCAGCCGGACCAGCTCGCCGACCGTGACCGCCTCCTCGACCAGGGCGGCCATCACGCGCGGCTTGCTCACCGCCACGTCGACGCCCCACTGGTCGGTGAAGAGCCACTCGTTCTCCGCACGGTTCACCCGGGCGACCACCCGGGGCACCGCGAACTCGGTCTTGGCCAGCAGCGACACCACCAGGTTGACCTTGTCGTCGCCGGTGGCGGCGACCACCACGTCGCAGCCGGCGATGTCCGCCTCCTCCAGGCTGGCCAGCTCGCACGCATCGGCGAGGACCCACTCGGCGGCGGGCACCCGGTCCGGCCGGAGCATCTTGGGCTGCCGCTCGATGAGCATCACCAGGTGGCCGTTGTCGATCAACTCCTGGGCGATCGACCGCCCCACGTTGCCGGCGCCGGCGATGGCGACCCGCATGCTCAGTGCCCTCCTTCCGGCGGCCGCGACGCCACCGACGTGACCGTCGCCACAATGTCGTCGGTGACCAGCATGAAGACCTGGTCACCCTCCTGCACCACGGTGGACGTGGTGGGGAGCGTGCCGATACCGAACCGGATCAGGTACGCCACCCGCGCCCCGGCCGCGTCCTCGATGGCGCGTACCGGCCGGCCGACCCACTCCTTGTGCACCGGCACCTCGACGATCGAGACGGTGCTGGTGGGATCGCGGAAGATCTCCACGTTCCCCTCGGGGATGAGGTGCCGCAGCATCCGGTCGGCGGTCCACCGGACCGTCGCCACGGTGGGGATGCCGAGCCGCTCGTAGACCTGCGCCCGCCGCTGGTCGTAGATCCGTGCCGCGACCCGGGACACGCCGAAGGTCTCCCGGGCCAGCCGCGCCGAGATGATGTTGGAGTTGTCGCCGCTGGAGACCGCGGCGAAAGCGTCGGCCCGCTCGATGCCGGCCTGCCGCAGCACGTCCCCGTCGAAACCGGCGCCGGTCACGGTGAGCCCGGCGAAGTCCGGGCCGAGCCGGCGGAAGGCGTCCGCGTCCTGATCGATCACGGCGATCGAGTGCCCGCGGGACTCCAGGCTGTGGGCGAGGGTCGAGCCGACCCGCCCACAACCCATGATCACGACATGCACGCTTCCCTCCCAAGCTGCGCCCGTCCGCGCCGGGCCCGTCGAGTGCGAGCCTGCCACGTCCCGGCCGGGAACGGGGACCGACGGTACCGCGCCCGCGCGCACCAGCGCCGATCGCCCACCCCCGCGCCCCCGCCGAGGTGGACGTACCCTTGGCGTTCGTGGCCAGTCCCACCTCGCTGCTGAAGCGGCTGCTCGTCGGTCGACCGTTCCGGTCCGACCGGCTCCAGCACACCCTCCTGCCGAAGCGCATCGCGCTGCCCGTCTTCGCGTCCGACGCGCTCTCCAGCGTCGCGTACGCGCCGGACGAGATCCTGCTGACCCTGTCGATCGCCGGCGCCTCGGCCTACGTCTTCTCGCCGTGGATCGCGCTCGCCGTGGTCGTGGTGATGCTGACGGTGGTGGCGAGCTACCGGCAGAACGTGCACGCCTACCCGTCCGGCGGCGGGGACTACGAGGTGGCCACGGTGAACCTCGGGCCGAAGTTCGGCCTCGGGGTGGCGAGCGCGCTGCTGGTCGACTACGTGCTGACGGTGGCCGTCTCGGTCTCCTCCGGGGTGGCGAACCTCGGTTCGGTGGTGCCCTTCGTGGCCACCCACAAGGTCATGATCGCGGTGACCGCGGTGGTGCTGCTGACCGCCGTCAACCTGCGCGGGCTGCGCGAATCGGGCACCGCGTTCGCCATCCCCACCTACGGTTTCGTGATCGTCATCGGCGGGATGCTGCTCACCGGCCTGATCCGGGTCTTCGTGCTCGGCGACGACCTGCGCGCGCCCAGCGCCGACCTGGTCATCCAGGCGGAGCACAGCGTGACGGGCTTCGCCCTGATCTTCCTGCTGCTCCGCACGTTCAGCTCGGGTGCGGCCGCGCTCACCGGCGTCGAGGCGATCTCCAACGGCGTACCCGCGTTCAAGCCGCCGAAGAGCCGCAACGCGGCCACCACCCTGCTGCTGCTCGGCGCGATCGCCGTGAGCATGCTGGTGGGGATCATCTGGCTGGCCCGGCTCACCCACCTCCAGTTCGTGGAGGACCCGGTGAAGCAGATCGTCGCCGGCCCGGACGGCTACGTGCAGAAGACCGTCACCACCCAGCTCGGCGAGGCGGTCTTCGGCTCGGGCTCGATCCTGCTCTACGTGGTGGCCGGGGTGACCGCCCTGATCCTCTTCCTGGCCGCGAACACCGCGTTCAACGGCTTCCCGGTGCTCGGCTCGATCCTCGCCCAGGACCGCTTCCTGCCTCGGCAGTTCCACACCCGGGGCGACCGGCTGGCCTTCTCCAACGGCATCCTCTTCCTCGCCGCCTTCGCGATCGTGCTGATCGTCGGCTTCCAGGCCGAGGTGACCCGGCTCATCCAGCTCTACATCGTCGGGGTCTTCGTCTCGTTCACCGTCTCCCAGGCCGGCATGATCCGGCACTGGAACCGGCACCTGAAGACCGAACGCGACCCGGAGGCGCGCCACCGGATGCACCGCTCCCGGGCCATCAACGCCTTCGGCATGGGGCTGACCGGAACCGTCCTGGTGATCGTGCTGCTCACCAAGTTCCTGCTCGGGGCGTGGATCGCGATCGCCGCGATGGCGGTGATCTACGGGCTCATGCTGGCCATCCGGCGGCACTACGACCGGGTCTCGGAGGAGCTCACGCCGCCCGACGAGGGGCGCGCCGTGCTGCCCGCGCGCAACCACGCCATCGTCCTGGTCAGCAAGCTGCACCAGCCGACGCTGCGGGCGATCGCGTACGCCCGGGCCACCCGGCCGGACACGCTCACCGCGGTGACGGTGAACGTGGACGAGAAGGACACCCGGGACCTTCAGGAGGAGTGGGAGCGGCGGGAGCTGCCCGTGCCGCTCACCGTGATCGACTCGCCGTACCGGGAGATCACCCGGCCGATCCTCGGCTTCGTCGCCAACACCCGGCGGGAGTCGCCCCGCGACGTCGTCACGGTCTTCATCCCCGAGTACGTGGTCGGGCACTGGTGGGAGAACCTGTTGCACAACCAGAGCGCGCTGCGGCTCAAGACCCGGCTGCTCTTCGAGCCGGGCGTGATGGTGACCAGCGTGCCGTGGCAGCTCGCCTCGACCGCGAACAAGAACCTCTCCCGGCTGGACGCCACGCTGTCGCGGGGCCCCGCCCGTGGGCCGCGCGTGGTGCCGCGCAGCGCGCCGGCGCCGGACGTCCCGCCCGTGGTCTCCGTGCCCTCCGGCGAGTCGGGTGGAGGCGACCGTGGCTGAGCGGCGCCGAGGCCCCGGCGTGGTGCCGCGCGAGCTCGGTCCGGCGGCCGACCCGGAGGTGACCGGGGAGCGTGGCCTGGCCGAGGCGGAGCGGGTAGAGCTGACCGTCGGGGCGGTCGCCCCCGGCGGGCACTGCGTGTCCCGGGTCGACGGGCAGGTGGTCTTCGTCCGGCACGCGCTGCCCGGGGAACGGGTCGTCGCCGAGGTGACCGAGGTGCACCGGGGGTTCGTCCGGGCCGACGCGGTCACGGTGCTGGACGCCTCGCCCGACCGGGTGGAAGCCCCCTGCCCGTACGCGCGGCCGGGCCGCTGCGGCGGCTGCGACCTGCAACACGTCGCGCCCGCCGCACAGCTCGAGTGGAAGACCGCCGTGGTGCGGGAGCAGCTGAGCCGCCTGGGCGGGCTCACCGACGCCGAGCTCGACGGGCTCGGCGTGCGTGTCGAGGCGCTGCCCGGCGGTCCGCTGGGCTGGCGCTCCCGGGTCCGGTACGCGGTGGACGCCGGCGACCGGGCGGGTCTGCTCAAGCACCGCTCGCACGAGGTGGTGCCGATCGACCGGTGCCTCATCGCCCACCCGGCGATCCAGAGCCTGCCGGTGCTGCCGGCGGACGGAACCCGCTGGCCGGACGCCGACGCGGTCGAGACGGTCGCCTCCACCGGGGGCGACGTCGCCGTCGCGACGGTGGTCGACGGGGCGGCCACCACCGTCGAGGGGCCGGCCACCGTCCGCGAGGTGGCCGCCGGACGGGAGTGGACGCTCCCGGCCACCGCCTTCTGGCAGGTGCACCCCGCCGCCGCCGACACCCTGGTCGGGGCGGTGCTGGAGCTGGTGGAGCCGCGGGCCGGTGAGACGGCGTGGGACCTGTACGGCGGTGCCGGACTCTTCGCCGCCGCGCTGGCCGGCCGGGTCGGCGACACCGGCCGGGTCACCCTGGTCGAGGCCGCCGAGCAGGGCGTCGCCGCGGCCCGGGAGAACCTTTCCGACCTTCCCCGCGTCGAGGTGGTCGCGGCTCGGGTGGAGACCGCGCTGGCCCGCCGGCGGATCACCGGCCCGGTCGACGTGGTGGTGCTCGACCCGCCGCGGACCGGGGCCGGTTCCCGGGTGGTGCGCGACCTGGTCGCCGCCGGGCCGCGCGCGATCGGGTACGTGGCCTGTGATCCGGCCGCCTTCGCCCGGGACGTGCGCACGTTCGCCGAGTCGGGCTGGCGGCTCGCCGCGGTGCGCGGCTTCGACCTGTTCCCGATGACCCAGCACGTCGAGCTGGTCGGCCTGCTGCTGCCCCCCTCGTCCCGCCGATCATGAGGTTGGCGGGGTCTCGCGCGCCGATCCGTCCCGGCAACCGCATGATCAACCGGTGGGCGCCCGGGGGTGGTC
>NZ_SMKG01000091.1 GCF_004348525.1 Micromonospora sp. 15K316
GGACGGGACAGGGACGGACGTAGAGGGGGAGGGACATGAACGTTGACGGGCGCGAGCGCCGGGACTTCACCGGTGTCGGACAGCGCGCACCGCGGTCGGGGGGCCGGACCGCGGCGGAGCGGGTCAGCCGCGTCGGAAACGGTACGTCTCGCACGGACCGGGTTAACCGGCAGGGGGAGTCCAGCGCGCGGGGGGCGCGCGAGTTCCCGGTTCAGGGCAGCACTGCGCTGCGGCCACAGGAGCGGGGCGGCACGACGGCCGCTCGCCCGCCTCGGCTGCGGGTGGCGCCGCCGCCGCCGATGTCGGTGCCGCGAGCGCCGTTCGCGGCGCTGATCGTGGTGCTGGTGGTCGGCGGGGTGCTCGGCATCCTGCTGGTCAACACCAAGATCAACGAGAACGCGTTCAAGCTGGAGAAGCTGCAGCAGCAGCAGGCCCGGCTGGACCTGGAGCAGGAGCAGCTCAAGCAGCAGATCGCCGACGCCGAGGCGCCGGGCAACCTGGCCGCCCAGGCACGCAAGCTCGGGCTGGTCGAGTCGGGCGAGCCGGGCTACATCCGGCTGCCCGACGGCCGGACCATCGGCGTGCCGCAGCCGGCCACCGGCGCACCGTCGGTGACCAGCCAGCAGGGCGCGGGACGCTGACCGGTGTCACCGAGGTCGGACGATCCGCGCCGGGACGATCCAGGACCCCGGCGCGGCTCGGCCCGGGAGGGTCGGGGCGCTGGTGAGCCGGGCGTCGGAGGAATCTCCGGCGCCCGGGCGTACACCCCTCGGGGGCGCACCATCCGGGAGGGGGGCGACCGAGTGCCGCGTGGGGGCGGCGCCGAACAGCGCCGCACCCCGCGCGGTACCCGCTCGGGCGACCCGTTCCGGCCGGCCCTGCAGGTGCTCGACGGCGGGCGCGCCGGCGCCACCCGGTCGGCTCGCCGGGACGCCTCGGCCGCCGGACGCTCCGGCGTGGTCCGCACCGTCCAGGCGCGCATCCCCGGCAATCCGGCCGACGAGCAGTCCGCGCCGCGTCGCCGGACCGCTCCGCGCCCGCAGCGCCGGCCGGACCGGCCCGTCGGCCGACGGCCGTCGCGCAAGCCGCCCAAACCGCCGAAGCTCGCCGACCCGCGGCTGCGCCTGCGGCTGGGCACCGTGCTCACCCTGGCGCTCTTCGTGACCATCGGCATCCGGCTGGTCGTCCTGCAGGCGGTGGACGCGCCCGCGTACGCCGGCGGGGGAGTCGCCGACCGGACCCGGACGATGGACCTGCCCGCTCCGCGTGGAGCGATCTACGACACCACCGGGGCGCTGCTCGCGCACAGCGTCGAGGCCCGGTACGTCTTCGCCGACCCGACCCTGATCGAGGATCCGGCGGGCACGGCGAAGGCGCTCTCCCCGCTGCTGGGGATCTCGGTGTCCAAGCTGGCCAAGCTGATGCAGCCACGCAAGCTGGAGAACGGCAATCCGTCGCGCTTCGAGTACCTGGCCCGGGGGGTCGAGGTCGGCGTCGCCAAGCAGGTGCAGGCGCTGGAGTTGCCCGGCATCGGCGTGCACCGCGACGAGCGGCGCGAGGTGCCCGGTGACGACCTGGCCGCCAACCTGATCGGCTTCACCAGTCAGGACATGGTCGGGTTGGAGGGGCTGGAGGCCCGCTACGACGACCTGCTGCGCGGCGAGGACGGCAAGCGCGTCTACGAGGCCGGCCTCGGTGACCTGGCCGCCCCCATTCCGGGCGGCTACAGCGAGACGACCCCGCCCAAACCCGGCAGCTCCCTCAAGCTCACGGTGGATCGCGACCTGCAGTACATGACGCAGGTGATCCTCCGGCGGCACACGGAGCAGGCGCGAAACGTCACCGCCGCGGCCGTGGTGCTCGACGTCCCCACCGGCGAGGTGCTGGCCCAGGCGAGCGACCCCACCTACAACGCGGCCAAGCCGGAGGCGAGCAGCCCGGTCGCCCGGGAGGACGTCGCCACCAGCTTCGTGGTCGACCCCGGCTCGGTGCACAAGGCGATCACCTTCGGCGCGGCCCTCCAGGAGGGGGTGATCAAACCGGACACCACGCTGCCGATCGAGAACAGCATCAAGCTGGGCGACACCTGGTTCTCCGACACCCACCCGGCGAACGGCCGGCGGATGAGCCTCGCCGGGATGCTCGCGTACTCGTCGAACGTGGGCACCATCAAGATCGCCGACAAGCTGGGCCGGGACCGCCTCATCGACTACCAGCGCCGGTTCGGGCTGGGCCAGCCGACCGGTGAGGGCATGCCGGGGGAGGCGAGCGGCCGGCTGCTGCCCGCGGAGGAGTGGAGCGGGTCGTCGTACGGGTCGGTGCCGATCGGGCACAGCGTGGACGCCACCCCGCTGCAGATGGCCGCCGCGTACGCCGCCATCGCCAACGACGGGACGTACATCCAGCCGCACCTCATCAAGGAGGTGATCGGGCCGGACGGCGAGCGGACGCCGGCCAAGGCTCCGATCACCCGCCCGGTGCTCAGCCCGCAGAACGCCCAGGCGCTGCGCACGCTGCTGGAAGCGGTCACCACGGTCGACAACGCCACCGGCCTCACGGCCGCGGTCCCGGGGTTCCGGGTCGCCGGCAAGACCGGCACCGGCTGGCGGCTGGTGGGCGGGAAGAAGCAGCCCGGCGAGGTCTCCTCGTTCATCGGCATGGCGCCGGCCGAGAAGCCCCGCTACGTGATCGCGGTCTTCGCGTACGTCCCCGCGGGCGGGGGCTCCGCGATCGCCGGGCCGGCGTTCAAGGAAATGATGCAGTTCACTCTCCGTCACTACAAGGTGCCGCCCTCGACGACGAGCAAGTCGCCCGAGTTCGTGGTCTATCCGCGCTGAGCAGGCACGGCGGGACATCATCGGTGAGTGGGGACGAACCACCGGGGCGGCTGTGCGGCCGACGCCGGACGACCGGGTAGGGTCTGACGCCGTGTCCGGCAATCCTCGTCCCCGTACGGTCACCGGCATCCGGCTCGGCGACCTCGCGGCCCGGCTCGCTGTCGAGCCGCCGGCCCAAGCCGCCGACGTGGTGGTGACCGGCATCACACACGCCAGCCAGGAGGTCCGCCCCGGCGACCTGTACGCGGCGTTGCCCGGTGCCCGCCGGCACGGCGCCGAGTTCGCCGCCGCGGCGGCCGACGCCGGCGCGGTGGCCGTGCTCACCGACCCGGCCGGCGCGGCCGCGGTGGCGCAGGCCGGCCTGCCGGCGCTCGTGGTGCCCGACCCCCGCGCGGTGCTCGGCACGCTCGCCGCCGCCGTCTACGGCGACCCGACCGCCGGGCTGGCCGTGATCGGGGTGACCGGCACCGCCGGCAAGACCTCGACGGCCTACCTGATCGAGTCCGGGCTGCGCGCCGCCGGGCACACCACCGGGCTGATCGGCACGGTGGAGACCCGCCTCGGCGACCTGGTGATCGACAGCGTGCGGACCACCCCGGAGGCGACCGACCTGCACGCCATGCTGGCCGCCGCGCGGGAGCGCGGGGTGACCGCCGTGGTGATGGAGGTGTCGAGCCACGCGCTCGCCATGGGCCGGGTCGGCGGGGTGCGCTTCGCCGTCGGCGGCTACACCAACTTCGGCTCCGACCACCTCGACTTCCACGCCGACTCGGCGGAGTACTTCGCGGCCAAGGCGCAGCTCTTCGACGGTCGCTGCGGCGTGGAGGTGCTCAACCACGACGACCCGGCGCTGCGACAGCTCTTCAAGCCCGCCACGGTCAGCTACTCGGCGTCCGGCGACCGGGCCGCGACCTGGTGGGCCGACGGCATCGGCGGCGAGGGCTACGCCCAGCGGTTCACCGTGCACGGCCCGGACGGGCTCACCCTGCCCGGGAGTGTGGCGCTGCCCGGGCGGCACAACGTGGCCAACGCCCTGCTCGCCATCGCCGCGCTGACGGCCGTCGGGGTGGACCCGGGCACGGCCGTCGCCGGAGTGGCCGCGTGCCGCGGCGTGCCGGGCCGGCTGGAGCTGGTCACCCCCGCGGACGCGCCCGTACGCGGGGTGGTCGACTACGCGCACAAGCCGGACGCCATCGTGGCCGCCCTGGCGGCGCTGCGTGAACTGAGCACCGGCCGGCTGATCTGCGTGATCGGCGCCGGTGGGGACCGGGATCGGGGCAAGCGGCCGGTGATGGGCGCCGCCGCCGCGGAGGGAGCCGACGTGGTGCTGGTGACCGACGACAACCCGAGGACCGAGGATCCGGCCGCCATCCGCGCCGAGGTCCTCGCCGGGGCCCGGCAGGCCGGTACGGCGGCCCGGATCGCCGAGGTGGCCGGCCGCCGGGCGGCGATCGACGAGGCGGTCCGGCTGGCCGAGCCGGGCGACGTGATCGCGCTGCTCGGCAAGGGCCACGAACGCGGGCAGGAGGTGGCCGGCGAGGTGCTGCCGTTCGTCGACCACACGGAACTGGCCGACGCCCTGCGCGCCCGCTTCGGTGACCTGGCGGGTCACCGGTGATCCCGCTGACGCTGGCCGAGGTGGCCACCGCCGTCGACGGTCGGCTCGTCGGCGCGGACCCGGACGCCCGGGTCACCGGCTCGGTCGAGTTCGACTCGCGCAAGGTGAACGCCGGTGGGCTCTTCGTCGCCTTCTCCGGCGAGAAGGTCGACGGGCACGACTACGCCGCGGGGGCCGTCGAGAGCGGCGCGGTGGCGGTGCTCGGCACCCGGGAGGTGCCCGGCGTGCCGATGGTGCTGGTCGACGACGCGCGGGCCGCGATGGGACGACTGGCCCGCACGGTGGTCGACCGGCTGCCGGAGCTCACCGTGGTCGGGCTGACCGGCTCCTCCGGCAAGACCACCACCAAGGACCTCGTCGCCCAGCTCACCTCCCGCCTCGGCGCCACGGTCGCGCCACCCGGCTCGTTCAACAACGAGCTGGGGCACCCGTACACGGCGCTGAAGGCCGGGCCGGAGACCCGCTACCTGGTGATGGAGAAGGGTGCCCGCGGCATCGGGCACGTGCGTTACCTCTGCGAGCTGGTGCCGCCCCGGATCTCGGTGGTGCTCAACGTCGGGACGTCGCACATCGGCGGGTTCGGCTCGCAGGCGAACATCGCCCTGGCCAAGGGGGAGCTGGTCGAGGCGCTGCCGGCCGACGGCCTCGCCGTGCTCAACGCCGACGATCCGCTGGTGGCCGCGATGGCGTCCCGCACCGACGCCCGGGTGGTCTTCTACGGCGAGGCGGCGGAGGCCGACGTGCGGGCCGAGGACGTCCTGCTCGACGAGCGGGGCCGCCCGTCGTACACGCTTGTCACGCCGGAGGGGCGCGCGCCGGTGCGGCTCGGCCTGACCGGCCGCCACCAGGTCTCCAACACGCTCGCCGCGGCGGCGGTCGCCCGTGAACTGGGTATGCCGCTGACCGAGCTGGCGCAGGCGCTGGGCGAGCTGGGGTTGGTCTCGACCCGACGGATGGACGTCTTCGACCGGCCCGACGGGGTGACCGTCATCGACGACTCGTACAACGCCAACCCGGCCTCGATGTCGGCGGCGATCAAGGCGTTGGCCGCCCTGGGTAGCGGGCGGCGTACCGTCGCGGTGCTCGGATACATGGCCGAGCTGGGCCCCTACGAGTACGACGGCCACGCGGAGGTCGGGCGGCTCGCGGCCGAGCTGGGCGTCGACCGGCTGCTCGTGGTGGGCGAGTCGGCCGCGCCGATCCACGAAGGCGCGACAGCGGTAAGCAACTGGGGAGGAGAGTCGGTGCTGCTCACCGATCAGGCGGCAGCCGTCGAGGTGCTGCGGGGGGAGCTACGGCCGGGCGACGTCGTTCTGGTCAAGGGCTCCCGGTACCGCACCTGGGAGGTGGCCGACGCGCTGCGCGCGGAGGCCAGTGGGGAGACCGCCGAATGAGGGCGGTAATCGTCGCCGTCGGGGTGGCGTTCCTGATCTCGCTCTTCTGCACCCCGATCGCGATCAAGGTTTTCACCCGGCTCAAGGCCGGTCAGCCGATCCGGGCCGAGGGCCCGGCCATGCACCAGGGCAAGAAGGGCACGCCGACGATGGGCGGCGTGGTCTTCATCCTGGCCACGGTCATCGCGTACGTCGCGGGTCACCTGGCCCTGACCACCCTGCCGGACCTGCAGATCGCCCAGGTCGAGCCGACCATCACGGCGCTGGTGCTGCTGGGGTTGATGGTGTTCTCCGGCGCGGTCGGCTTCATCGACGACTTCCTCAAGGTGCGCAAGCGGCACAGCGGTGGGCTCAACAAGCGCGGCAAGCTGCTCGGCCAGATCCTGGTCGGCGCGGTCTTCGGTGTCGTCGCGCTCTACTTCCCGAGCACCATGACCGACGCGAAGGGCACGGCGACCAACACCGAGACGGTCGGCAGCACCACGCTGAGCTTCATCCGGGACATCCCGGCGCTGGAGCTCACCAAGGTCGGCGCGGTCATCCTCTTCATCTTCGTGGTGATGGCGGCGACGAACGGGGTGAACCTCACCGACGGCCTGGACGGCCTCGCCACCGGCGCCTCGGTGATGGTCCTCGCCGCGTACGCGCTGATCGCCTTCTGGCAGTACCGGCACTGGTGCGCCGACCCGAGCTACACCCGGGACTACTGCTACACGGTCCGCGACCCCCTGGAGATCGCGCTGATCGCCGGGGCGGCGGCCGGAGCCTGTGTGGGCTTCCTGTGGTGGAACACCTCGCCGGCCCGGATCTTCATGGGTGACACGGGAGCGCTGGGCCTCGGCGGTCTGATCGCCGGAATGGCGATGTCCACCCGGACCATCATGCTGCTGCCGATCATCGGTGGCCTCTTCGTGATCATCACGATGTCCGTCGTGATCCAGATCATCTCGTTCAAGACCACGGGCAAGCGGGTGTTCCGGATGTCGCCCCTGCAGCACCACTTCGAGCTGGCGGGGTGGAGCGAGGTCAACATCGTGGTCCGGTTCTGGATCATCGCGGGCATCTGCGTGGCCATCGCCCTGGGCCTCTTCTACAGCGAGTACCTCGCCAACGTCACCTGAGCCGGCCGGGCCGACCGTCCGCCCGTCGGGCGGTCGGCCCGTGCCGCGCGGCCCGGCACGGCACCGGGGCCCTGTCGCGCCCGACCGCGCGCGGGGCCCTTCGTCGTATCCCGACACGCCGAGGGGGCGGTTGCGGGGGCGGGCGCCCGGCGTAGCCGCGATGATGTCCGGGTGGGGGAGGAACGAGGCACCGAGGGCACCAGCAAGGCTCGGCCCCGGCGGGATCCGGGCGGCGGGCGTACGACCGAGGCGGGCGCTGCGGCGCGGGGGCCGGACGACACCCCGGCGGCGACGCCGCGCGGGCTGGACGCGGCCGGCGGGCTGGCCGCGCTGCGCGGCCTGCTGGACCGCCCGCTGGCCTCCTACTACCTGCTGATCTCCAGCGCCGGCCTGCTGCTGCTGATCGGCCTGACCATGGTCTTCTCCGCGACCAGCGTGAAGGACTACGCCGAGGACGGCAACGCCACGGCCTCGGTGGTCAAGCAGGCCACCTTCGCGGTGATCGGGGTGGTCGCGTTCTGGGCCTGCCAGCGGCTGCCCGCGACGACCTACCGCGCGCTCGGCCGGCCGCTGCTCTTCACCTCGATCGGCCTGCTGCTCGTGCTCAACCTGCTGGTCGCCTGGGCCCGCGTCGCCGGACGGGACTCGGCGGCGATCGGCCCGATCGAGGCGAATCTGAACTGGCTGTTCATCGGCGGGATCCAGGTGCAGCCCTCCGAGCTGGCGAAGTTCGCGCTGGTGCTCTGGGGCGCGCACGTGATCGCCCGCAAGGGCGTCGCGCTCGGCTGGTGGCGGGAGCTGGCCACCCCGCTCTTCCCGGTGGTCGGCCTGCTCTTCGTCCTGGTCGGCTTCAACGACCTGGGCACCATGATCTGCCTGCTCGCGCTGGTGGTCGGGCTGCTCTGGGCGGCCGGGGTGCGGCTGCGGGTCTTCGGCGCGCTCTCGGTCGCCGGTCTGATCGGGGTGGGTCTGCTGATCGCGGTCGCCTCGCTCGGCGCCGGATCCGGCGAGCGGGGTGCGGAGAACTACCGCCTGGCCCGGCTCACCAACTTCCTCAATCCGCCCGCGCCCGCCGAGTGCGGGGACCCGTGCTGGCAGATCTACCAGGGCCGGCTCGCGATCGAGCACGGCGGCTGGTTCGGTGTCGGGCTCGGCAAGGGCAGCCTCAAGTGGAACTGGCTGCCGGAGGCGCACAACGACTTCATCTTCGCCATCATCGCCGAGGAGCTGGGGGTGGTCGGCTGCGCGGTGATCCTCAGCCTCTTCGCGGTGCTCGCCTACACCGGGCTGCGGATCGCCCGGCGGGTCGACGACCCGTTCCGCCGGCTCGCCGCCGCCGCGGTGACGACCTGGCTGGTCAGCCAGGTCGTGATCAACGTCGGCGGGGTGGTCGGCCTGATGCCGATCACCGGTCTGCCGCTGCCGTTCATCTCCGACGGCGGAAGCGCCCTGGTCGTCACGCTGGCGGCGGTCGGCATGCTCGCCTCCTTCGCCCGCGCCGAACCCGATGCGGCCAGAGCCCTCCATGCCCGTCCGCCGGCCCGGTGGGTCCGACTACTCTGGGCCCCGTTGCCGCCGCTTCCCGGACGGCGTCGCCGGACGGCGCCGCCTCCGGCTGCCCGTGGGCCGGTGCCCCGGGCGCGGCAGCGGCGGTCCGACGAAGAGGCCGCACCCCGCGGCGCCCGGCAGACCCGGGCGCGGAGCGGGACGGCGAGCGAGAGGAGACGCTGATGGGTCCGCTGCGTTCGGTGGTGCTCGCGGGAGGTGGCACCGGGGGGCACGTCTACCCGTTGCTCGCCTTCGCCGACTGCCTGCGCCGACACGACCCCGGCGTCCGGATCACCTGCCTGGGCACACCGCGGGGGATGGAGAACGACCTGATCCCGCCGCAGGGCTACGACCTGCGGCCGATCCCCGCCTACCAGCTGCCCCGCTCGATCAACATGAACCTGGTCCGCACGCCGGGCCGGATGTGGACCGCGGCCCGCGCCGCGGGCAAGGTGATCGACGAGGTCCAGGCCGACGCGGTGGTCGGCTTCGGCGGGTACGTCTCGGTGCCGGCCTATCTCGCCGCGTGGCGTCGGGAGATGCCCATCGTCATCCACGAGGTGAACGTGCCGCCGGGCGTGGCGAACCGGCTCGGCATGAAGTTCACCAAGAACATCGCGGTCGGCTTCCCGCACCAGCCCCAGCAGGCCGAGTCGTTGCGGGACGCCCGGGTGGTCGGTGTGCCGCTGCGGCGCAGCATCGCCGGGCTGGACCGGGCCGCGCTGCGCGACGCCGCCCGGGCCCACTTCGGGCTCCGTCCGGACCTGCCGGTGCTCTTCGTCGCCGGCGGCTCGTCGGGCGCCCGCTCGATCAACCTCGCCGTCGCCGGCGCCGCCAAGGAACTGGCCCGCAACGGCGTGCAGGTGCTGCACGTGATGGGCGCCCGCAACGAGCCGGTGCCGATCCCCACCGACCTGCCGGTGCCGTACGTGACCCTGCCGTACCTGTCCGAGATGGAGCTGGGCTACGCCGCCGCCGACCTCATGCTCGCCCGGGGCGGGGCGATGACCGTCGCCGAGGTCGCGGCCATCGGCCTGCCCACGATCTTCGTGCCGTACCCGCACAGCAACCAGGAGCAGAAGCGCAACGCACTGCCCGTGGTGGAGGCCGGCGGCGGGCTGCTCGTCGACGACACCGAGATGATCCCGGCCTGGCTGGAGCGGACGGTGATCCCGCTGGTCCGCGACCCGCACCGGCTCGCCGCGATGGGGACGGCCGCGGCGGCGTACGGGCGGCGCGACGGCGACGTGGCCCTGCTGAACTTCGTCTACGAGGCGGTGGCCCGATGACCGCGCAGTTCACCCCGGCCGGCACGCTCACCGCCGAGGACCTCGGCGCCATCCACCTCATCGGGGTGGGCGGCGTCGGCATGAGCGGGCTCGCCCGGCTCTTCCTCACCCGGGGCCTGCCGGTCTCCGGCAGCGAGCTGCGGGAGTGGCCGTCGCTGGCCGGGCTGCGCGCGCTGGGCGGCACGATCCACATGACCCACGAGGCGGCCAATCTGGACGGTGTCGACACCGTCGTCTACTCCTCGGCCATTCCGCAGGACCACCTGGAGCTGGCGGAGGCGCGCCGGCGCGGCCTGCGGGTGCTGCACCGCTCCGAGGCGCTCGCCGCGGCGATGACCGGTCGCCGGGCGGTGGCGGTCGCCGGCACGCACGGCAAGACCACCACGACCTCGATGGTCACCATGGTGCTTCAGCAGGCCGGGGCGGATCCGTCCTTCGTGATCGGTGGTGAGATCTCCGAGGTCGGCTCGGGCGCCCACCACGGCACCGGCGAGCACTTCGTGGTCGAGGCGGACGAGAGCGACCGCTCGTTCCTGATCTACCGCCCGTTCGTCTCGATCATCACGAACGTCGAGGCCGACCACCTCAACACCTATGGCGACTACGCGACGCTCGAGGCGGCGTTCGCCGAGTTCGCCCGGCTCACCGACCCGGACGGGTTCATCATCACCTGCGCCGACGACCCGGGTGGGCGACGGCTGGCGGAGACGCTGCGTGCCGAGGGACGCCGGGTGCACACGTACGGCGAGTCGGCCGACGCGGACCTGCGGCTGACCGAGATCGCCTCGTCGGCGCAGGGCGTGCGCTATCTCGCCGCGATCGACGGACGGTCGCTGGGTGAGTTCCGGCTGCCGGTGCCGGGGCGGCACATGGGCCTCAACAGCGCCTCGGCGGTGCTCGCGGCGTACCTGCTGGGGCTGCCGCTGGAGGCGGCCGAGGCCGCGCTGGCGGCCTTTCCCGGCGTGCGCCGGCGCTTCGAGCGCAAGGGCGTCGCCGACGACGTGCTGGTCTACGACGAGTACGCCTACCACCCCACCTCGATGACGCTGGCGCTGCAGACGCTGCGCGAGGTGGCGGGGGACGGCCGGCTGATCGTCGTCTTCCAGCCCTACCGGCTCTACCGCACCCGGGACCTGCAGGAGGAGATCGCCCAGGCGCTGGCGATCGCCGACGAGCTGGTGCTGCTGGAGGTCTTCGGGCCCGGTGAGCTGCGCCAGCCCGGGGAGGGCTCGGCCGCGCTGATCGAGGCGGTGCCGCTGCCCGTGGAGCGGAAGGTCTTCGTCGATTCCTGGGAGGCGGCGCCGGTGGAGGTGGCCCGGCGGGCCCGTCCCGGCGACGTCGTGGTGACCATGGGTGCCCCGCCCATCTCGCTGATGGGCGACCAGCTGCTCGACGCCCTGCTGGCCCGTACGGGGGAGGCTTCCGGGCCCGGCGTGGCGGTTCCGGGCGGCGCGTCCGGCGGCAGCGTGGCCATCGGGGGCACGGTACCGGGGACGCCGGCCGCCGGAGGCGGTCAGGCCGCCGGTGACGCCGTGACCCCGGACGGCGCGGCGCCTGCCGGCGGATGAGCCCCGGGCCGGCCCGGGGGCGGACCACCGGGGAGGCGGCCGGACGGCGTGGTCGCGTCGTCCGGCGCTGGCAGCTGGTCCGGGCGGACAGTGATGCGGTGCCCCCCTCGACCCGGCGCTTCATGCGCCGGGCCCGGCAGCGCCGGATGCGCGCGGCGCTGCCCTGGGCGGTCGCCGCGGCGGTGCTCGCGCTCGCGGGGCTGATCACCTGGGTCGTGCTCGGCACCGGCTTGTTCGGGGTGCGCGAGGTCCGGGTGGAGGGCGCCGAGCTCGTGACGCCGGTGCAGGTACGCGAGGCCGCCGGTGTGCCGGACGGGATACCGCTGGCCCGGGTGGACCTGGCCGGCACGGCCCGGCGGATCGGCGCGCTCGCGCCGGTGGAGCGGGTGACGGTGTCGCGGGACTGGCCGGGCGCGCTGGTCGTACGTGTGGTGGAGCGGACGCCGATGGCGGTGGTGCCGCAGGGGCAGCGGTTCGTGGTGATCGACCGCACCGGCACCGTGTTCCGCACCCTGGACGAGCGTCCGGACGGGCTGCCGCTGGTGCGGGTGGCCCGGCCGGGGACGGACGACCCGGGCACCCGGGCGGCGGTGGCGGTGCTCGGCGCGCTCACCCCGGAGCTGCGTGACTCCCTGGTGGACGTCACCGTGGAGAGCCTCGCGCTGATCAAGCTTCGCCTGACCGGCGGCCGGACGCTGGTCTGGGGCGACGCGACCCGGGGCACGGAGAAGGCGCGGGTGGCCACCGCGCTGCTCGAACAGCGGGCCAAGACGATCGACGTGAGTGCGCCCGAGGTCGTCACCTTCCGGTGACGGCACGTCCACACCGGCCGCTCCGGCGTGACCCGGCCCGCTCCGGGCGGCGACACGCCGGTCGGGTCCTTGGCTCCCGGGGATGGGACGCTTACGTTGCCCCGAAGAGGATCAGTGGTTGACATAACTGTAAGCCTCTAGTAGAGGGTGAGGGTTCGTCCCTGATCCTCGCTGAGCTTCCGGCGTCGACCGCTGGCCTGGCCAAGCCGTGTGGGGCCGGCCCATGCCAATCTCGAGGGGGAAAGGACCTTCAGATGACACCTCCGCACAACTACCTGGCGGTCATCAAGGTCGTCGGAATCGGTGGCGGCGGCGTGAACGCCGTCAACCGAATGATCGAGGTTGGGCTCAAGGGCGTCGAGTTCATCGCGATCAACACCGACGCGCAGGCGCTGCTGATGAGCGACGCCGACGTGAAGCTCGACGTCGGCCGTGAGCTGACCCGCGGGCTCGGCGCGGGCGCCAACCCGGACGTCGGCAAGAACGCCGCCGAGGACCACCGCGACGAGATCGAGGAGGTGCTCAAGGGCGCCGACATGGTCTTCGTGACCTGCGGTGAGGGTGGTGGCACCGGCACCGGCGGCGCGCCCGTGGTGGCGAACATCGCCCGCAAGCTCGGCGCGCTCACCATCGGTGTGGTGACCCGGCCGTTCTCGTTCGAGGGCAAGCGCCGGCAGGTGCAGGCCGAGGCCGGGATCGACGAGCTGCGCAACCAGTGCGACACGCTCATCGTCATCCCGAACGACCGGCTGCTCGCCCTCGGTGACCGCAACATCAGCATGATGGACGCGTTCCGCACCGCCGACCAGGTGCTCCTCTCCGGTGTGCAGGGCATCACCGACCTGATCACCACGCCGGGTCTGATCAACCTGGACTTCGCCGACGTGAAGAGCGTCATGAGCGGCGCGGGCAGCGCGCTGATGGGCATCGGCAGCGCCCGGGGCGAGAACCGCGCGGTCGAGGCGGCCGAGGCGGCGATCTCCAGCCCGCTGCTCGAGCAGAGCATGGACGGCGCGCGCGGCGTGCTGCTCTCCATCGCCGGCGGCTCCGACCTCGGTCTCTTCGAGATCAACGACGCGGCGCAGCTGGTCACCGACGCGGCCCACCCGGACGCGAACATCATCTTCGGCGCGGTCATCGACGACGCGCTCGGCGACGAGGTGCGGGTGACAGTCATCGCGGCGGGCTTCGACGGCGGGGCGCCCGCGTACAAGGCGGCCGAGCCGGGACGGAAGACCAACCAGAACCAGCCGGCACCGCAGAACCCGCCGGTGACGCCGCCGCCGACCATGCCGGCGCCGCAGCAGTCGCCGCGCCGCGTACTCTTCGACGACGTCGACGTGCCCGACTTTCTCAAGAACGGATCCTGAGCTCCGCCGATGACCGACAGCTCGACCAGGGTGCGGCCCGATCGCCGTGCCGAACTGGCGGCCGCGCTGGCCGGGGTACGCTCCCGGATCGCGGACGCCTGCGCGGCCGCCGGACGGGACCGCGCCGACGTCACGATGATCGCGGTGACGAAGACCTACCCGGCCGTCGACGTGCTGGCGCTGGCCGAACTCGGGGTGACCGACGTCGGTGAGAACCGGGACCAGGAGGCCGGCGCCAAGGCCGCCGAGGTCTCGGCGGCCGGGGCGACGCCGCGTTGGCACTTCATCGGGCGCCTGCAACGCAACAAGGCCCGGTCGGTGGTCCGCTACGCCGACGCGGTGCACTCGGTGGACAGCGTCCGGCTGGCCCGGGCGCTGGACGTCGCGGCGGCCGGCCGGGACCGGCCGCTCACCGCGCTGGTCCAGGTGAGCGTGGACGGTGACCCGGCGCGGGGTGGCGCGCTGCCGGACTCGGCGGATCCGGATGTCGGGCTGGGCGCGGTGGCCGAGGCCCTCGCGGCGGCGCCGGCCTTGCGGCTGGCGGGGCTGATGGCCGTCGCGCCGCTGGGCTGGGAGCCGGAGCGGGCCTTCGCCCGGCTGGCCGAGGTGGCCGAGTGGATGCGGACGCTCCACCCGGAGGCGACGGCGTTGTCCGCCGGCATGAGCGGCGACCTGGAAATCGCGATCAGATACGGCGCGACACATGTCCGCGTCGGTAGTGCGTTGCTCGGAATGCGCCCCACGCTGCGGTAGCCTGACCGCGAAAGAAGCAAATTACATCGGTGTTGTTTCAGGAGCGGCATCCCGTCGTCGGGGGTCGTGGCACGCGACGCGAATCGCGCGCCAGTGGATTGCCGTTCCGGTCCGGTGGGCAGAGGTAGGTCCACTCGCGACAGCGACACGGCACGGGGGCGCGTGCCGCACGGCGGATGGAAGGGCGCGGGATGGGTGCACTGCGCAAGGCGGGGGTCTGGCTCGGTCTGGTCGAAGAGGACGACGAGCGGGCCTACGAGGACGGTGGCTACGACAAGGGTGGCTACCGTGACTCGCGCTACCGGCAGAGCCGGTACGCCGAGGAGTTCGCCGACGACGAGGACGAGGCCGAGGAGCCGCCCGCGCCGCGTCCGCGCCTGGGGGAGCGTGGCCGGCTGACGGAGCGTACGAGCGGCCGCTCCACCGAGACCGAGCGGGCCGAGTCGGAGCGCGCCGAGCGCCCCGAGCGCGCCGAGCGGTCCAGCGTCCGGTCGATCACCCGGTCGACGGGGGAGACCTCCGGCGCCCTGACCTACCACACCCGCGACAACCTGGCCCTCGCCCCGCAGGCGGCGCCGCGGGAGCGGGCGGTCGCCGCCGACGAGGAGCAGCGTTACCAGATCACCACCCTGCACCCGACCACCTACCGTGAGGCGCGGACGATCGGGGAGCATTTCCGTGACGGGGTGCCGGTGATCATCAACCTCACCGAGATGGACGAGGCGGACGCCCGCCGTCTGGTGGACTTCGCCGCCGGGCTGGCGTTCGGGCTGCGCGGTACGATCGAGCGCGTGACCAATCGGGTGTTCCTGCTCTCACCGGCCAACGTCCAGGTCACCGCGGAGGACAAGGCCAAGATCGCTGAGGGCGGGTTTTTCAGCCTGAGTTGACCCCGCCCGACCCGAGGGACGTCGCCTGCCGTGTTGTCGATCCTGCTCCAGGTTCTGTACCTGGTCCTCTATGTCTTCCTGTTGCTTCTGCTGTCCCGGTTCGTCCTGAGCGCGGTCCTGCAGTACGGACGCCGCTGGCAGCCGGGTCGCGGCGCATCGGCGGGACTGGAATCCGTGTGGAGCGTCACTGATCCCCCTCTCAGCGCGTTGAGGCGTGTGATCCCTCCGCTTCGAATTGGTACCGTGAGCATCGACCTGGCCTCCCTTGTGCTCCTGGTTATCCTGTTCGTGCTGATGGAGTTCGTGTTGAGGCCGTCGATCTTGGCAACCGCCTGATGACCGACGCGCTTTCGCGGCCGCAACTGACCCGAGGAGTTTCGATGCCGCTGACCCCGGCCGACGTTCACAACGTCGCCTTCAAAAAGCCGCCGATCGGCAAGCGGGGGTATGACGAGGAGGAGGTCGACGCCTTCCTGGACGAGGTCGAGCGCGAGCTCGCCCGTCTCATCGAGGAGAACAACGAGCTGCGCGCCCAGGTGGAGCGCGGCGGCCGTGGCGGCGCCCCCGCCGGCCCCGGCGGTGACGCCCGCCTCGCGGCGGAGCTCAACGACGTCAAGGCCCAGCTCGACCGGGTGCAGCGCGACAAGGCCGCGGCCGACCAGGCCGCCCGCGCCATGCAGGCCGAGCTGGAGCAGGTGCGGGCCGCCGGCGGCGTCGCCGCGGCCGCCGCCGTCGGTGACGGCGAGCAGCAGGCCCTGCGGGTGCTGATGATGGCCCAGCGGACGGCCGACGACCACGTCACGGCTGCCCAGCGCGAGGCCGACCAGGTGCTCGCCGAGGCTCGGTCGAAGGCCGAGGAGGTGACCCGGGAGGCGCGGGCGAAGGCCGACGCGCTCGAGCGGGACGCCCGCCAGCGGCACCAGGAGGCCATGGGCGGCCTGGACGCCAAGCGCACCGCGCTGCAGAAGCACATCGAAGAGCTCAAGCAGTTCGAGCGTGAGTACCGCACCCGCCTCAAGGCCTACCTGGAGAGCCAGCTGCGCGACCTCGACGGCCGCGGCCAGGGCCTGGAGGCCGAGATGACCCGCTCCGAGAGCGGCCGGGTCACGGGTGGTAACGGGCTGGCCACCGCCGGTCTTGCCGGCTCCTACGGTGGCGGTCGCTCCGGCGCTCTCGAGGCCGGTCGCTGATCTTCGGTCGGCGGCCGTCAACGTGACGGTCGCCGACCACCTGGACGTACGACGCGGCGGGGGTGAGCCGTGATAGTCGCAAGCCTCGTGCTCATCCTCGTCGCTGTGGCGCTGCTGGTAGTGGGTCTCGCCGGCGGCTCCAGCCTCATGTTGATCATCTCGATCGCGGCCAGCCTGCTGGCTGCCGTCGCGTTGGTGGTGGGTGCCCGCCAGGCCGCCACCGCCCGGGCGACGGCGGATCCGGTCCGAGGTGGCCGACGGGAGCCGGGCGCGTCCCGGCCGGTCGACCAGGTCGCGCCGGACGTCGCGTACGGCCCGGCGCCGGTCGAGGCGGAGATCCCGGTCCAGCATGTACCTCCGACAGTCGGCAGCGGTGGCGGGTGGCGGCAAACACCCGCCCCATCGGCCGACGACGAAGCGTCTCCGCCGGCCACCGGGCAGGCAGCGACGTACGACGACGAACCCGGAGCCCAGCCCGTGACGCCCGCCGAGGCGTCGCGGGTGGCCCGGCTCTTCGACGAGGTCCGCGTGGTCGACGGCCGGCCCCGCTACCACCTGGCCGACTGCGCCCACCTGGTCGGCCGGGCGCATGAGCCGCTGCCGGCGGCGGAGGCGGTGGAGCTCGGCTTCACGCCGTGCGCACGCTGCACGCCGGCCACCACGTTGCTCGCCGACGTCCGGCCGAGCTGAGCGGGGATGCCGGTGCCCGCGCACGACGCGCTCACCGTCGCGGTCCGGGTCAAGCCCGGCGCCGCCCGGGCCCGGGTCGGCGGCCGGTTCGACGGCCCGCACGGCCCCGCGCTGGTCATCGCCGTGAACGCGCCGGCGGTCGACGGTCGGGCCACCGAGGCCGCCCGACGGGCCCTCGCCCTGGCGCTCGACGTCCGCCCCTCGACGGTGTCGCTGCGCGCCGGCGCGGCCAGCCGCGACAAGCTCTTCCTCGTCGAACGGCCCGGCCCGGCGCTGCCCGAGGTGCTGCGCCGGCTGCGCGACGGATCCGGCGAGTGAGGAACGCCCGGGCTGGGCGATCGTGACGCCCGGGCTGGATGTGGCGCTGCTCGTCGGCGCCGCCGTGCTGCTGATCGCGGTCGGGGCGGTGCGCCTCTCCAGCCGACTCGGGGTGCCGAGTCTCCTTGTCTACCTGGCGCTGGGCGTCGCCATCGGTGAGGCCGGGCTGGGCATCCAGTTCGAGGACGCCACGCTCACCCGTACCCTCGGGTTCTGCGCACTCATCGTGATCATCGCCGAGGGCGGGCTCACCGCGCGCTGGAGCACGCTCCGCCCGGTGCTCGGGCTCTCCGCGGTGCTCGCGACGGTCGGCGTGATCGTCAGCATCGTGGTGGTGGGGGTCGCCGTCCACTTCCTGCTCGGGCTCGAGTGGCGCCTGGCGCTGCTCTACGGCGCGGTGCTCTCCTCCACCGACGCGGCCGCGGTCTTCGCGACCCTGCGCCGGCTGCGTCTACCGCCCCGGCTGGTGGCCTCGCTGGAGGCCGAGTCCGGCATGAACGACGCCCCGGTGGTGCTGCTCGTGGTGCTGCTCTCGGTGGAGAGCGCCGGGCATCCGTGGTGGTACGAGGTCGGCCTGGTGAGCTACGAGCTGATCGTCGGCGCGGCGGTCGGGGTCGGGGCCGGGCTCGCCGGGCGGTGGACGCTCCGCCGGGCGGCGCTGCCGTCGGCCGGGCTGTACCCGATAGCGGTGGTGGGCTTCACCGTGCTGGCGTACGCCGCCGGGGCGGTGCTGCACGCCTCGGGGTTCCTCGCCGTCTACGTGGCCGGGGTGCTGCTCGGCAACGCCCGCCTGCCGCACCGGCAGGCCATCCTCGGCTTCGCCGACGGGCTGGCCTGGCTGGCCCAGATCGGCCTGTTCGTGCTGCTGGGGCTACTGGCGTCGCCGGGCCGGCTGGGCGCGGCGGTGCTCCCCGCGGTGGTGACCGGGCTGGCCCTGGTGCTCGCGGCCCGGCCGCTGTCGGTGGCGGTGTCCGCGCTGCCGTTCCGGATCGGTCTGCGCGAGCAGGCCTTCCTCTCCTGGGCGGGACTGCGCGGAGCCGTGCCGATCGTGCTCGCCACCATTCCGCTCTCCGAGCGGGTGCCCGGCGCGGACCGGCTCTTCGACGCCGTCTTCGTCCTCGTCGTGATCTTCACCGTCCTGCAGACCACCACGTTGGCGCCGGTGGCCCGCCGCCTCGGCGTGACCGCGCCGGCCGAGGCGGCGGAGGTGCACGTCGAGACCGCACCGCTGGAACGGATGCGGGCCGATCTGTTGCAGCTGGAGGTGCCGGAGGGTTCCCGCCTGACCGGGGTGCACATCGACGAGTTGCGGCTGCCGCAGGGGGCGTCGGTGACGCTCGTGCTCCGTGACGGGGTGGGTTTCGTGCCGCGCCAGGACACCCGGCTCAAGGTCGGCGACAGCTTGCTGATCGTCGCCACCGCGGGGGCGAGGGACGAGGCGGAGCGGCGGTTGCGCGCGGTCAGCCGGCGGGGTCGGCTGGCCCGGTGGTTTGGCGAGTACGGCGACGACCGCGACGATTGATCTGCTAGCGTTCCTTTTGCCCCAGTTAGGTGGGGCTTGGGGCTGAATAGCGGTGCGTCGGTGCGGCACGTTGTCGGACGCCTGTACGTTCCGTATTCTTGCCAACCTCTGGAGTGCGCGGCGGTCGTGGCCGCGCGCCCCTTTTCGTACCTGGGGGTCGCCGGATCGGTGCCCCCTGTCCAGGTTCCGCGGACCGCCGCGGTTCCGCGGCCTAGGGAGCGACCATGGCGAAGCCAGCCGAGACCAGGACCGCCGGCCGCAAGGCGCTGGCGAAGCCCAGCCGCAGCGCCGCGGAGACCGAGAAGATTCGGGCGGCTCTGGCGGCGCGGCGGGACGAGCTCCGCGCCGAGTACGATCAGACGCTGAGCGAGATCACCGAGCTGCAGCGCGACCGGCTGACCGACTCGGCCGGGGACGACCAGGCCGACACCGGCACCAAGACGTTCGAGCGGGAGCAGGAGATCTCCCTCGCCAACAGCATCCTGGAACGGATCACGCAGGTCGAACGGGCACTGGAGCGGCTCGACAAGGGCAGCTACGGCTGGTGCGAGCGGTGCGGCAACCCGATCCCGGTGGAGCGGCTCGCCGCCTTCCCGTCGGCCACCCTCTGCGTGACCTGCAAGCAGCTGGAGGAGCGGCGCTGAGGTCCGCTCCCCGGCGGCGAAGAAGACGGTGAGCGATCACCGCCGAGTCGATGGGGAGCAGATGAGCGCAGCACCGTCCGCCGGAAGCGGCAGTGACGAAGCGGTCCGCCGCCGGGCCCGACCGGGAGCCGTCGCCATCCTCGCCGGCACAGGGCTGGTCGCCCTGCTGCTCGATCTGCTCACCAAGCACCTCGCGCTGGTCCACCTCACCGACCGGGAGCCGCTGCGGCTGCTCGGCGGGCTCATCTACCTCAACCTGATCCGCAACAGCGGCGCCGCCTGGAGCATCGGCTCCGACCACACCTGGGTCTTCCCGCTGATCACCATCGCGGTGGTCGGCTGGATCGTCTGGATGGCGCTGCGGCTGCGCTCGGTTCCCTGGGCGATCTCGCTGGGGCTCGTGCTGGGCGGCGCGCTCGGCAACCTCATGGACCGGATCTTCCGCGCCCCCGGGCACTTCGTCGGTCACGTGGTCGACATGATCAGTGTCTTCGGCCCGTTCGGCGAGTACTTCCCCGTGTTCAACCTGGCCGACAGTTCGCTGGTCTGCGGCGTCGTGCTCGCCGTGCTGCTGGAACTCACCGGCCGCCAGCGCGACGGCGGCCGGGTCGGCCGGGACGGCCGCCCCGCCGCGGACCCGGCGACCACCACCACCGAGCAGCGGGAGCGCGCATGACCTCGGCATTCGCGGGCGGCGGCGGGCAGCGGTCGCTCCCGGTCCCCGACGGCCTGGACGGCATGCGGCTCGACCAGGCGGTGTCGCGGCTCTTCGGCCTGTCCCGCACCGCCGCCGCCGCGCTGGTGGACGCCGGGGACGCGCTCGTCGACGGCGCGGCCCGCCCCAACTCGCACAAGGTCAAGGCCGGCTCGTGGCTGGAGGTGACCCTGCCCGCGCCGGCCGCGCCGCCGACCGTGGTGCCCCAGGCGGTGCCGGGGCTTCGGGTGATCTACGCCGACGACGACATCGTGGTGGTGGACAAGCCGGTGGGCGTCGCCGCCCACCCGAGCCCCGGCTGGACTGGTCCCACCGTGATCGGCGCGCTGGCCGCGATCGGCCACCGGATCTCCACCAGCGGCGCGGCCGAACGGCAGGGCGTGGTGCACCGGCTGGACGTGGGCACCACCGGGGTCATGGTGGTGGCCAAGAGCGAGCAGGCCTACAGCGCCTTGAAACGGGCGTTCAAGTACCGCGACGTGGAGAAGCGCTACCACGCGGTGGTGCAGGGACACCTGGACCCGCTGCGGGGCACGGTCGACGCCCCGATCGACCGGCACCCCACCCACGACTACCGGTGGGCCGTGGTCTCCGGCGGCAAGCCGAGCATCACCCACTACGACACCCTGGAGGCGTTCCCGGCGGCGAGCCTGCTCGACGTCCGGCTGGAGACCGGCCGTACCCATCAGATCCGGGTGCACCTCTCCACCCTGCGCCACCCCTGCGTGGGTGACCTCACCTACGGCGCCGACCCGACCCTGTCGGCCCGGCTCCGGCTCGACCGGCAGTGGCTGCACGCCCGCGAACTGGCCTTCCTGCACCCCCGTACGGGGGAGGAGGTCCGCTTCGTCAGCGACTACCCTGACGACCTGGAACGCGCGCTCCGGATCCTGCGCGACTGAGAGACTGCCGGAACCCTGCGGCGGGCCCGGCCGGCGACCGGCGGCGTGGGAGATCGGTCCGGGTACGACACCGGTAACCGGACCGATCTCCGCCTTGCCGCAGCGCCGCCCGGACTCCCGCCCGGCCGCCTGGGGGCCACCCGACAGTCGCTGAGCGAGCGGCCCGCCCGACACCGACCAACGAGGGGAACCCGCCCGTGCGTGCCGGCGACCTGCTGCGCCAGATCGACCAGCGGCTCCTGCCGCTGCTGAGCCGGGTGGTGGCGCGGCTCGGTGAGACCTCCGCGCGATCGCGGGTGCTCACCGGCACGGCGCTGCTGTCGGTGACGGCGGTGCTGCTCACCGCCGTCTGGGCCGCCGACGACCGTCCGGCCGGGGACCCGACCGTCGGCGAGGTGACCCGGGTCGGGGTGGTCGACGGCGACTCCGTGCCGGGCTACGTGCGCGCCGCCGCCGCCGATCTGGCCGCGCTGGCGGAGCCCGCCGCGACCCCGGCCGACGGCACGTACGCGCTGGTGTCGCTGGACAGCTACCTGGCGCCGCAGGGCCTGGACGCGGTGCTCGGCGACGTGTCGGTCGCCGCGGTCTTCGGGCGGGTGCCGCTGCCCGGCCGGCAGACCGAGATCGTCCGGATACCGGCCCAACGTGTCCCGGACGACGTGATCGCCGCGATGGCGGCGGTGGCGGCCCGCAAGGAGCGGGAGGCCACCGACTACCGGGCCCGCGCCGCCGCGACGACCGGCGACGCCGAGCTGCGCCGGCTCTACACCAGCGGGGCCGAGGTGGCCGCGGCCGAGGCCACCGCGTACCGCACCGGCTGCGCCTGCGTGTACGCGGCCGTCGTCCGGGCCCAGCCGGCGGCGCTGCGTGCCGTGGCGTCCCGGCGCGCCGTCCGGGCCGTGGATCCCGCGCCCGAGGTGCAGCGGCTCGACCGGACGGTGTTCACCCCGCCGCTGCCCGAACAGCGCGACGTGGTCCGGCCGCCGGCCGACGCCGCGCTGCCCGAGGCGACCCCGTCGCCCTCCGCCGGTACGCCCACGGTGTCACCCAGCCCGACGGCGGAGGAATCGTCGGAACCCGCGCCGCCCGTCACGAATCCGTCACCCACGGCGGAGCAGGGAACGCCGACGGCTCCCCCGGCGACCGCCACCACCTCGCCCGATGTGCCCAGTGGACGTCCGGTGTCGCCGACACAATCATGATCATGCCGCCGGAAGTGCGCGGGGCGGTGTGGTCCGAATAGGGTTTCCTTCGTAGCCTGTCAGGCGAAGGACGATCGCGCTGGGGAGGGCGAGCCGTGGAGGGCAGCGAGACCGGCTGGGGCCGGCCGGCCGAACCAGCGCCGCGATGGCGAGCGCTGCTCGACCGCGCCCGCCACGCCGGCAGAGGGGCTGAGCAGCCCGAGCCCGACCGGCGGGTCGAGGATCCACTACCACCGCCCAGATCGCTCGCGCCGCAGGAGCCGCTCGCCCCGCCGGAACCGTTGCCGCGCCGGGCCGCCCACAACGGCTACGCCGGGCGGGCGCCGGCCGTCGGCCAGCCCGGCGAGCGGCCGTACGGCGCCGACCCGGGCTACCGGGCGGAGGCGACCTACCGGGTCGACCCGTCGCACCGGGCGGAACCGGCGTACCGGCCCGATCCGGGTTACCCGGGCGAGCCGGCGCACCGGGTGCCGGAGCAGCGTCGGCCGGAGCCGCCCGAGTCGCGCTACTCGCTGCTGGACAACGGCTACCGGCCCGAGCCGCCACCGGCGGAGTCCCGCTACGCGCTGCTGGAGAACGGCTACCGTCCGGAGGTGGGCTACGCCGCCGCGCCGGTTCCGGCCCCCAC
>NZ_SMKG01000092.1 GCF_004348525.1 Micromonospora sp. 15K316
GCGTCGGGGTCGGGGACGGCGTCGGCGCCGGGCTCGGGGCGGCCGCCGCCGGGGCGGACGGCGCCGACGATCCACCGGCGGACGCGACGAATGCGCCCCGCAGCCGTCGGGCGACGGGCGCCTCGACCGTGCTGGACGCTGACTTCACGAACTCGCCCATCTCCTTGAGCTTGGCGAGAACGGTCTTGCTTTCGACCCCGAGCTCTTTCGCAAGCTCGTGTACGCGGGCCTTACCTGCCACTGCACTCCTCACTCCGAGGTCGTGCGGGCAGCACCCGCAGCGACCTCACTCGTGCACTTGAAGCCTGGTCATTTCTGCGACTTCATCGTGTGCTCATGTCGGTCGTCCTACCCTGCTAGCGACCCGCGCCCGATCGGGTTGACCGGACGTCGTGGTTGGCGCATCGATGTGCTCCGCGAGCTCACCGTGGTCGAGGACCCCGGTGACACGCAGCGCCCGCCCGAAGGCGCGCCGCCGCACTGCCAGCGCGAAGCAGGCCGGATCCGGGTGCATGTTCGCTCCCCGACCCGGCATGCTGCGGGTTGGATCGGGCCGGAGGCTGTAGCCAGCCTCGTCGCCGATCGCTACGACCCGCAGTAGTTCACCGGCCGGCGCTCGCCGCCGGCAACCCACACAGGTGCGCTCCGGCTGCGCGCGTCGTGCCACTGAGAAAGTCTACCCCTAGCTGCCGGAGATCGCGCTGCCCGGTTCCCGCACGTGATCAGCTCCGCTCCGACCGGCCGGCGCGGCCTGCTCCGCATCCGAACGGATGTCGATGCGCCAACCGGTCAGACGAGCCGCCAACCGGGCATTCTGCCCCTCCCGGCCGATCGCGAGGGAGAGCTGGAAGTCCGGCACGGTCACCCGAGCGGTCCGGCTGGCCAGGTCGACCACCTCGACCCGCAGCGCCTTCGCCGGTGAGAGCGCGTTGCCGACGAAGGTGGCCGGGTCGTCCGACCAGTCGATGATGTCGATCTTTTCGCCGTGCAGTTCGCTCATGACGGCCCGGACCCGCTGGCCCATCGGGCCGATGCAGGCGCCCTTGGCGTTGACGCCCGGGGCGGTGGAGCGTACGGCGATCTTCGTACGGTGACCTGCCTCACGCGCGATGGCGCCGATCTCCACGGTGCCGTCGGCGATCTCCGGCACCTCGAGCGCGAAGAGCTTCTTCACCAGCGCCGGGTGGGAGCGGGAGAGGGTGATCTGCGGTCCGCGGACGCCCTTGGCGACGTGCACCACGACGCACCGGATGCGCTCGCCGTGCACGTAACGCTCGCCGGGCACCTGCTCGGACTGCGGCAGCACGCCCTCCAGCTTGCCGAGGTCGACGCTGACGATGCCCTTCTCGGCCCGCGCCTCGTGGGCCTGCACCACACCGGTGACCAGGTCGCCGTCGCGTCCCACGTACTCACCGAAGTGCGCCTCGTCGGTCGCCTCCCGCAGCCGCTGGAGGATCACCTGCTTGGCGGTCATGGCGGCGATGCGGCCGAAGTCGTGCGGAGTGTCGTCCCACTCCCGCACCACCGCGCCCTCGTCGTCCAGCTCCTGCGCGTACACCGAGGCCGCGCCGGACTTGCGGTCGATCTCCACTCGTGCGTGCGGCTCGGCACCCTCGGTGTGCCGGTACGCGGTCAGCAACGCGGTCTCAATCGCCGCGAGGATCGTGTCGAACGGGATCTCCCGCTCGCGCTCCAGTGCGCGCAGCGCCGCGAGGTCGATGTTCACCTCTCCTCGTCCTCCACATCTTCGTCGTCGATCTCGTCTGAATCACCGGCATCGCCGGCCTCGTCGAACTCCGCCTCGTCGATCTCGTCGAGGCGGCTGAACTCGACCTGCACCCGCCCCGGGCCGAGCTGGGCGTAGGCCCACTCCGCGCGGCCGGCGTCGGTCTCCAACGTCACGCGCTCGTCGTCGGCCGCCACGATCCGCCCGGTGACCTGCCGGTCACCGGCGGGCTGCTCACCGCGCTGCTCGGGCAGGGCCGCCGCCCGGGTGGTCACCTTGACCAGCCGGCCCACGTTGCGCCGCCAGTGCCGCGGCAGCGTGAGCGGCCGGTCCACGCCCGGGGAGCTGACCTCGAGCTGGTACTCGCCGGCGACGATGTCGCCGCCGGTCTCCTCCGCGGCGTCGAGCGCGGTGGAGACCGCCCGGGAGACGTCCGCGACGGCGTCCAGGTTGATCCCGCCGTCGGCGTCCACGATCACCCGGACCACGTGCCGCCGGCCGGCGCGCGAGACGGAGAGGTCCTCGAGGTCATAGCCCGCGTCGGCGACCACCGGCTCGATCACGGCCCGCAACCGGTCGCGCCGGGCGGCGAGGTCGCCGCCGCGGGGGCGCTCCGCGCCGCGGGGCCGCCCCGTCGGCCTGGCCGCACGGCCACGCTGCGTCATCTCGCACTCTCTCCTACTCGGCGGCGACCCTTGTCCCGCCCCATGCCGGCACGCCACCGGGGCGATCGCGCCCGGTGGCTGCGCAGAGCGTAACGCGCCGGGCCGCCACCCGGCCGGGCGGCGCACCGACGGCGATGCCCCACGCACCTCGGCGGATGGTGTTGACTTGTGCGGTGGTCAGAGGCACGACAACACAGCGCATCGACGTACCCCGGCATTCCCGGCGCCATCTGCTGCGCGCCGGAGGGCTGCTGGCCCTCGGTGCGGCGGCGACGCCGCTGACCGGCTGTGACCCGTTCGGTCGCGACGAGACGCCACCACCCCCCGACCCGTTGCGGCCGCTGCTGGACGAGTCACTGGCGCTCGCCACCGCGTACCGTGACGCCGCGGCGGCGCACGCCGACCTGGCCGCACGGCTCACCCCGATCGCCGACGCGCACCAGGCGCACGCCACCGAGCTGGCCAGGATGCTCGGCGTCGACCTCCCGTCGGCCGGCCCGACACCGGGCGGCGCCGCCACCACCGATCCGGACGCCGCCCTGACCGACCTGCGGCAACGCGAACGCGGCGGGCGGGACGCCGCGATCACGGCCTGCGCCTCGGCGCCCGCGGAGCGGGCCGCGCTCGTCGGATCGATCGCGGCCGCCCGCGCCACCCACCTGGAGGCACTGAAGTGAGCGAGCGCGCGGCACCGCCCACGTCCGCCGAGGCGCTGGCCGCGGCGCTCAGCGCCGAGTACGCGGCCATCTACGCGTACGGTCCGATCGGCGTACGGCTCTCCGGCAGCGCTCGCACGGCCGCCCGGCAGGCCGAGGCCGCGCACCGGCGTCGCCGGGACGCGCTGGTCGTGCAGCTCACCACGGCCGGCGCCACCGTCCCGCCGGACCAGGCCGGGTACGCGCTGCCGTTCCCGATCACCGACCGGGCGAGCGCGCTGCGGCTCGCCGTCGAGGTGGAGGAGCGCACCGCGGCGCACTGGCGGGCGGCGCTGGCGGCCACCAGCGGCGGCGACCGGGACCAGGCGCTGGACGCGCTGATCGACTACTCCGTACGGGCCACCCGCTGGCGACGAACGGCGAAGATCAGCCCGCTGACCGTGCCGTTCCCCGGTCGCCCCACCTGAGCCGGCCGAAGCGGCACGGATCACCTTCGGTTGCGAGTCGCATACCTGGTATGCATACTCCGGGCCATGTCCATCCGTCACGGGCTGCTCGCCCTGCTCGAACGCGGCCAGATGTACGGCTACCAGCTGCGCGCCGCGTTCGAGGAGTCGACCGGCTCGACCTGGCCGCTGAACATCGGGCAGGTGTACACGACGCTCGCCCGGCTCGAGCGGGACGGGCTGGTGCGGTCCCTGCCGGAGAGCGAAGCGGGGCAGCGCCCGTACGAGATCACCGACGCCGGCCGGGCCGACCTCACACTGTGGTTCGCCACCCCGGTGAGCCGCGCCGACCGGCCCCGTGACGAGTTGTCGATCAAACTGGCCCTGGCGCTGACCACCCCCGGGGTGGACGTCCGGTCGGTGGTGCAGACCCAACGCGCCGCGACCATGCGGACGTTGCAGGAGTTGACCCGGTTGAAGTACGCCAGCGACCGGCCGGAGGAGCTGCCCTGGCGGCTGGTGCTGGACGCGATGGTTTTCCAGGCCGAGGCCGAGGTGCGCTGGCTGGACCACTGCGAGACCAGCCTCGTGCGCTACCGCCCCGCCGCCCCCGGATGGCGGCCACCGATCGACGCGGACGGCTCCCCCGAGGCGGTGGTACCGACCGACGAGGAGGCGCGGCGGTGAGCGGAGCGGACGGCGCGATCCTCGACGTGCGTGGCGTCCACCGCACCCACGGCACCGGCCCGGCGGCCGTGCACGCCCTGCGCGGGGTGAGTCTGGCCGTGCGGCCCGGCGAGCTGGTCGCCGTGATGGGGCCGTCCGGGTCGGGCAAGTCGACCCTGCTGGCGCTCGCCGGCGGCCTCGACAGCCCCACCGCCGGCGAGGTGCGGGTCGACGGGCAACCGCTGGCCGCGCTCGACCGGCGCGGGCTGGCCCGGCTGCGCCGGCGGCGGGTCGGCTACATCTTCCAGGACCTGAACCTGCTGGGCAGCCTGACCGCGGTGGAGAACGTGGCGCTGCCGCTGGAGCTCGACGGCACCGGGGTACGGCGGGCCCGCGCGCTGGCCCTGGCGGCGCTCGCCGAGGTCGGCCTCTCCGAGCTGGGCGACCGTTTCCCGGACCAGCTCTCCGGCGGCCAGCAGCAAAGGGTGGCGATCGCCCGGGCGCTGGTCGGCGAACGTCGGCTGGTGCTGGCCGACGAGCCCACCGGTGCGTTGGACTCGCAGACCGGCGAGGCCGTCCTGCACCTGCTGCGCCGCCGGGTGGACACCGGCGCCGGGGGGCTGCTCGTCACCCACGAGGCGCGGCACGCCGGCTGGGCGGATCGGGTGGTGTTCCTCCGCGACGGGGTGCTGGTCGACTCGACGGCGCCGCTGGGCAGCGTCGAGCAGCTGTTGAGTGGCAGCGGCCGGTGACGGTCCGCCCGGGCGGCCGCCTCCGGCCCGGCTCGCGACCGACGCGCACGCCCGACCCGCGGCCGGCGACCCTCGGTCGGCGGCGGCGCTCGGCGGAGCTGATCGCCTCGTGGCGGGCGGCGCTGCGGATCGCCCGCCGGGAGGCCCGCCGGGCCCGTGGCCGTACCGGTCTGGTGCTGGCCATGATCACGCTGCCGGTGCTGGTGTTGACCTTCCTCGCGGCCAGCTACGACATGTCGGAGCTGACCTGCGACGAGCGGATCGAGCGCCAGCTCGGCGTCGCCGACGCCAAACTGACCTGGGTCGGCGACTTCCGGGTCGTCCAGGACGAGTCGGGCGAGGGCTGGTCGACCCGGGACGAAGAGCTCGCGAGCGCGGGCGTGGCGCCCACCGCCGAACAGATCACCCGGCTGCTCGGGCCGGGAAGCCGGGCCGCCGAGGTGCGCGGCTGGCTCCCGGTCGAGCTGCGGGTGGACGGCCGGAAGAGCGCCAGTTTCACCGGCCGGGTACTCGATCTCGGCGATCCGCTCGCCAGAGGCGCGGCACGGCTACGGCAGGGACGGGCCCCCGTCGCCGCCGACGAGATCGCGGCGAGCCGGGCCGCCCTAAGGGACCTGCACGCACGGCTCGGCGAGACGGTGCCCGGCGCCGACGGCGTGCGCGCGTACCGCGTCGTCGGGGTGGTCGAGTTCCCGGACGACCTGGGCCCGGTCATCGCCCTGCACCCGTCCGCGGTGCCGCCGCCGGAGCCCGGGACGACGGATACGAGCTGGCTGGTCGACCTGCCTACCACGATCGACGCAGACCTGGTCCGGCGGCTCAACGAACAGGGTGTCGTGGTCGTCAGACGAACCGGCACGCAGGAGTATCCGTTCCTGCGTGCCTGGCCCGGCGCGGGCCCTGCGGACGTGAACGACCTGGGCAGCGGCGTGCTGATCAGCGGGCTGGGTGTGCTGGAGGTGGTGCTGCTCGTCGGGCCCGCCTTCGCGGTCGGCGTCCGCCGGCGGCGCCGGGACCTCGCCCTGGTCGCGGTGGCCGGCGGGGACGCCGCACAACTGCGCCGGGTGGTACTGGCCGACGGGGTGGTGCTGGGGCTCCTCGGCGCAGCGGCCGGGCTGCTGCTCGGCGTCGCGACGGCGTTCGCCGCCCGCCCGCTCGTCGAGCAGTACGTCTTCGGCGCCCGCTTCGGCGGGTACCGCTGCTGGCCGTTGGCGCTGGTCGCGGTCGGCGGGGTCGCGGTGCTGGCCGGAGTGCTCGCCGCGTTGGCGCCGGCCTGGAGCGCGGCCCGGCAGGACGTGGTGGCCGGGTTGGCCGGTCGGCGTACCCCGCCGCGCGGCCGCGGCCGGTGGTTGGCGCTCGGACTGGCCCTGACGGCGGGCGGCGCCCTGATCGCCGCCTTCGGTGCCGCCGAGACCCGCACGCCGGTGATTCTCATCGGGCTGATCCTGGGCGAGCTGGGCCTGGTCTTCTGCACCCCCACGCTGATCGGCCTCCTCGCTCGGCTCGGCCGGGCGTTGCCGCCGGCGCCGCGGATCGCGCTGCGCGACGCGAGCCGCAACCGGGCTTCCGCGGCGCCCGCCATCTCCGCCGTGATGGCCGCCGTCGCCGCGAGCGTCGCGCTCGGCACCTACCTGGCCAGTGACTCGGTCCGCGACGCCGGCAACGCCCGGCCGGCCGTGCCCGCCGGGACGGCGCAGCTCTTCCGGACGGACCGCGGCGGTGGGCCGCCACCGCTCGACGAGGTCGCCGCGGCGGCCCGCGCCAGTCTCGGCGCGAGCACCGTGGCACCGATGAGCTTCGCGGAGTGTGAGCCGGCGCAGCGGCCCACGGAACCCTGCTCGGTCGGGCCGGTGCTTCCGCCGGAGCGGGTCTGCCCCTGGCGGCCGGGCGACGGGCTGAGCGCCGAGCAGCGGCGCCTCGCCCGCGCCGACCCCCGCTGCCAACTGTCCGACCCCGACCTCTACAACTCGTACGCTCAGATCCTCGTGGACGACGGCACCACGCTGCCGGTCCTCACCGGCGCCTCGGCGGAGCAGACGGCGGCGGCCACCGCCGTGCTGCGGGCCGGTGGCGCGGTGGTCACCGACTCGCGCTACCTGCACCGGGGCTCCGTGGCGGTGGCGGTGGACCGCACCGTCGAGGCCGGCGGGATACGGTCCACGGCCCGCACGGTGAGCGTGCTGACCGGCTACGCGCTGCCCGACGCCGTCGGCCCCACCCGGCTGCTGCTCTCCTCCGCGGCGGCCACCCGGCTCGGCCTGACCTGGTACACCCGGTCCTGGGCGATCCCGGTTCCGGCCGCGCCCGACGAGGAACGGCAGCAACGGCTCGCCGACGCGCTGCGGCCGTACGGCAGGTTCGTCCTGGATCTGAGCTGGGGCCAGCCGCCCTCCGACAACAACCCGCTGCTGCTCCTGCTCGCCGCCGCGGCAGGCATGATCACCGTGGGCGCGGCCGGGATCGCCACCGGGCTCGCCGCGGCGGAGGGGCGCGCCGACCTGTCCACCCTCGCCGCGGTCGGGGCCAGTCCGCGGGTACGCCGGATGCTCGCGCTCTGCCAGGCCGGGGTGATCGCCGGACTCGGTTCGGTGCTCGGCATCGGGGCCGGCCTCGGCACCGCCGTCATCATCCTCACCTCGATCAACAGGCAGTACGCGGACACCTGGCCGATCGAGGATCCGTACCCGCTCGTCGTGCCCTGGGCGACGCTCGGCGTACTCGTGGTGGTGCCCCTGGTGGCGATGCTCGGCGCGGGGCTGCTCACCCGGTCCCGGCTGCCGATCGAGCGGCGCCTCGACTGAACCCGGGGCGACCCCCGCGGCCGTACCCGGTGAGCCGGGCGCGGGCGGGGGCTGTCGCCGTGCCGTGACACCCGGCAGACTGTGCGCGTGTCCGTGCTCGGAACCATCACCCGCCGCGTCGGCCACCACCGCTGGTTCGGCGCGGTCGCACGTCTCCTGGTCCCTGCCGACCGGGCCGTCGGACGGCTCACCCGGGGTCGGGTGGTCGCGCTCGGCCTCGTCCCGTCGCTGATCCTGACCAGCACCGGCCGTCGCTCCGGCAAGCCACGCAGCAATCCGCTGCTCTACGTGCCGGACGGCGACGCCTACGTGGTGATCGGCTCGAACTGGGGCCAGACGCACCAGCCCGGCTGGTCCTTGAACCTGCTCGCCGACCCCGTGGCGGAGGTCGCCGTGAAGGGCCGCCGGATCCCCGTCCGCGCCGAGCCGGCCACCGGCGCCGAACGCGACCGCCTCTGGCGGCTGCTGGTCACCGAGTGGCCGGCGTACCGGACGTACGAGCGGCGGGCCGGCGGCCGGGAGATCCGGGTCTTCCGGCTGGTTCCGGTCGGGCGCGGCGCGGCCCGGTGAACATCGCCGGACGCGGCACTACTGTGGTGCCCGGCGGGGCGGACGGGCGTGGCCGGCCGGCGGCACCCGAGGCCCGGTGAAGTGAGCCGGGCGTCGACGCCCTGACCGGGCAACGGACGCGACGCGCGTCCACGATCGTCGCAGGAGTCGCGGGCGTGAATGCCAAGAGCGAGGCCGAGGCGCACCTGACCGATCCCCGGTGGACGGTCGCCGAGCGGGTGACGCAGGCGGCGCTCCGCCGGTTCCCGGCCGACGTGCTCTCCGTCGCGGTGCACGGCCCGCTGGCCCACGGTGACGACGACGGCGGTGGGGACGGCGAGGTCGGCGTGCTGGTGGTGACCTACCGCCCGGGGGCGGGGCCGGCCCCCGCCACCCGTCGGGTCGACGGGGTGCTGGTCGACCTGACCGTGGCCGGCGCCGACGACTACCTCGGGCAGGCCCGCGTGATCAATTCGCTGTGGCCGCTGACCGCCGACCGGTACGTCAGCACCCGGCCGCTGCACGACCCGACCGGCTGGCTGCGCACCCTGCGCGACGAGCACCTCGGCCGGTTGGCCCGGGCCCGGCCGGCCGAATTCAGCGCCGCCGCCCGGCAGGCCTGGTACCGGGGGTACGCGGCACACGCCCGGGCCGCCAAGCTCGCCGAGTGGTACGAGACGGACCAGGCGTTGCTCATGCTCGGTGAGGCCCGGCTGGCGGCGGCCACCGTCAACGGTCTGCTCGGCCGCACCTACTTCCGTGACCCGGGCGACGCGGTCCGGCGTACCGGCCTGGCCGGTGCGGACATGACGGAGGTGGGCGCGGTGCTGGCCCGGCAGTCCGAGGAGCTGGCGGCTCGCGGCCGGCCGGTCGACGGCAGCGTCGACGACCTCCTCGCCTCGTAGCACCCCCACCTCGGCGAGAGGTCAGCCGATGCCGTTCTGGACGCCGATCAGGGTGCCGATCCCGTACGTGGCGGCGGCGGCGAGGGCGCCCAGCAGGAGCTGACGCAGCCCGCTCGACCACCAGGGCCGGTTGGTGAACCGGGCCACCACCGCCCCGGCGAGGAAGAGGCCGAGCCCGCCGACGCCCAGTGCGAGCCAGAGGCTCGTGAAGCCGAGCAGGTAGGTCAGCAGCGGGACGAACGCCCCGACGGAGAAGAAGAGGAACGACGAGACGGCCGCCGCCCAGGGGCTGGGCTGGTCGTCCGGGTCGACGCCCAGCTCCTCCCGGACGTGCACCCGCAGCGCCTCCTCCGGGTTGCGCCGCACCGCCTCGGCGACCTGCTGGGCGAGGTCCCGGGGCAGTCCTCGGGCCACCCACGCGTCGGCCAGCTCCCGGGCCTCCGCCTCGGGGTGCCGTTCCAGCTCCCGCCGTTCCTTCGCCACCTCCGCGGCGACCTGCTCGTTGGCCGACCGGACGCTGGTGTACTCCCCCAGCCCCATCGAGATCGCGCCGGCCACCAGCCCGGCCGCGCCGGTGAGCACGATGCTGCGCGGCGACACCCCACCGCCGCCGACACCGGCGATCAGGGCGATGTTGGTGACCAGCCCGTCCATGGCTCCGAAGACGGCCGGCCGGAGCCAGCCACCGGAGACGTCCGCGTGGTGCGCCTCGCGCAGGGCTGCCGGACCGTCGGTCACGGCAGGGTCAGGATCTCGTGGCCGTCCTCGGTCACCAGGATGGTGTGCTCGAACTGGGCCGTCCACTTCCGGTCCTTGGTGACCACGGTCCAGCCGTCGTCCCACATGTCGTACTGGTAGGTGCCGAGCGTGATCATCGGCTCGATGGTGAACGTCATGCCCGGCTCGATGACCTCGCTCGGCCGGGGGCTGTCGTAGTGCGGCACGTAGAGCCCGCTGTGGAAGGACTCGCCGATGCCGTGGCCGGTGAAGTCGCGCACCACGCCGTAGCCGAACCGCTTGGCGTACGACTCGATGACCCGGCCGATCACGTTGATCTGCCGGCCCGGGGCGACCGACCGGATCCCCCGCATCATCGCCTCGCGGGTGCGCTCGACGAGCAGCCGGGCCTCCTCGCCCACCTCGCCCACGCAGAAGGTGGCGTTCGTGTCGCCGTGCACCCCGTTGAGGTACGCGGTGACGTCGACGTTGATGATGTCGCCGTCCTGCAGCGCCGTCGAGTCCGGGATGCCGTGGCAGATGACCTCGTTGAGGCTGGTGCAGCAGGACTTCGGGAAGCCCTTGTAGCCGAGCGTCGACGGGTACGCCCCGTGGTCGCAGAGGAACTCGTGCACCACCTGGTCGATCTCGTCGGTGGTCACGCCCGGCTTGCAGTGCTCCCCGGCGAGCTGGGTCGCCTGCGCCGCCAACCGGCTGGCGACGCGCATCTTCTCGATCGTCTCCGGGGTCTGCACGTGCGACCCGCGCCACTGCTTGGGCGCCTTCTTGCCGACGTACTCCGGGCGGGCGATGCGGGCGGGAACCGCTCGCATCGGGGAGAGCGTGCCTGGGGTCAGCGGCGCACGGACGGTCATGGTTCAAGCCTATCGCCGCGACACGGCAAGGTCCCTCGCGGTGGGCGTCCGACGGTGGTTGCCCTGTCTGTCCCGCTGTGCCATGGTTGCGTGGTGGATCTAGGGGCCCCACCGCCCGTCTTCTCGGCCACCGTCGAGAACGCCGGCGACCACGTCCGGGTGACGGTGACCGGCGAGGTCGACATGGCCACCGCGGACACGATGTTCCAGACGGCGCTGCGCGAACCCGCCGGCCGGGTGACACTCGACCTGCGTGCGGTCACCTTCTTCGACTCGGCCGCGATCCACGCGCTGGTCCGACTCGCCCGGGAGCTCCCGGACGCGCTCACCGTGCTGCCGTCCCGGCAGGTCCGGCGGGTCCTCGACATCGCCGGCCTCGGCGAACAGACCTGGCTACGCCCCCACTGACCGCCCGCCCGGCCGGCCTCGGTGAGCGCCCCGGTCGCCGCTCGCGCCGACCTCGTCCCGAACCTCTCCCCGGCGGTCGCCCACTCCCGAAACCGGCGGCACTCAATCCTGCAACCGGCGGCGCAGCGTCACCTCCGTCCCCATCGAGGTGCGACCGACGGAGAGCTCCCCCAACGCCCGGATCAGCGCCAGCCCACGGCCCCGGAAGCCGGACCCGGCCGACTCCCGCCACCGCCCGCTGTCGCGGACGGTGGCGACCACCGTACGGTCCTCGATCGCCACCTCGACGCCGATCGTGGGCTCGGCCGGGTCGACCGGATGCTCGATCGCGTTGGCGGCGGCCTCGGAGATCGCCACGGTCAGGTCGAACAGGTCCGTCTCGCCGACGTCGTGAGCCACGAGGAAGTCCTCCAACCGCTTCCGCAGCACACTGAGCCGGGTCGGGTCGGCCGGCAGACGCAGGCTGAACCGCTGGGGCTCGGTCGCCTCCAGCGCGAGCACGGCCACGTCGTCGCCCCGCGGCCGTCCCTCCACCCGCCCGAGCACGGCGTCGATCAGGTCGGCCACGTGCTCGCTCGGGCCGGCCGCGTCGACGCAGAGCTGCGTCAGCGCCTCGTCGATCCCGACCTGCCGCTCCTCGATCAGGCCGTCGGTGTAGAACAGGATCCGCTCGCCGACCGGAAGCTCCCCCTCGACGGTCCGGTACGCGGCGTCCGCCACCGCGCCGACCGGCGGACCCAGCGCCCGGTCGTACAGGAAGCTCACCCCGTCCCCGCCGATCAGCAACGGGGACGGGTGGCCGGCGCTGGCGTACCGCAGCCGGCCCGTACCGGGGTGGAACAGCAGGCAGACCACGGTGGCGAAGGAACGCTGGTCGGTCGACCCGACCAGGCGGTTCAGCCGGGTCAACGACTCGCCCGGGTCGTAGCCCTCCAGCAGGTACGCGCGCAGCGCGTTGCGCAGTTGACCCATCGCGGCCGCCGCCCGCACCCCCTTGCCGACGACGTCCCCGATGACGAGCACCAACTCCTGCTCGTTCAGGACGATCACGTCGTACCAGTCACCGCCGACCTCGACGTCGGTGGTGCCGGGCAGGTACCGGCTGGCCACCACGGCACCGGCCAACTGCGGCAGCGACCGGGGCAGCAGGCTGTGCTGCAACGTCGTGGCGACCCGGTGCTCGGCCTCGAAGAGCTGGGCGTTCTCCAGCCGCACCCCGACCAGCCGTGCCAACTGGGCGAGCGCCCCGTCGTCGGTCTCCGCACCGTCGGTGGCGGGACGCCACACCCGCAGCTCCCCCAGGGAGGCGCCGGCGGTGCCGGTGAGCGCGAGCACGAGCGAGGGCTGCGCCGCCGAACCGGCCCCGGCGTCCGCCTCGGCACGGCTGCCGCCCGCGGTGATCGTCACCCGGCCGGCGGCGATGAGATCGAGCGCGTGCCGGGCGGCGACCCGGAGCACGTCCCCGGTCGAGCGGGCGGTGTTCACCGCCACCGCCGCGTCCGCGAGCGCGCGGAGGCGGCGGACGACCTGGCCGCGTTCCACGGCTCGGGAGATCTGGACCGCCACCAGGTCGAGGAAGTCGTGGTAGCCCTCGGTCGAGGGGAGGCGGCCGGACACCCCGACGACCAGGGCCCCCACGGTCTGGTTCGCCGCGGTGATCGGCAGCAGCAGCGCCCGGTCGCCGGCTTCGGCCGGGGGCGCGTCGAGCAGCTCGCTCACCAAGGCGCTGCCGGCGGAGCTGTCGAGCGCCCGGCTGAGCGCCGCCCCCGCCGTCAGCGATGGCACCCCGCCGCTGCAACCGGCGAGGCTGAGCTGCTTCGCGTCGTCACGCAGCCAGAGCTGGGCGAAGGGTACGTCCGCCCGGTGCCGGTCGAGCACCGCGGCGGCGGCCGTGCCGAGCGCGGCGACGGTGCCGACGTCGGCCAGTTCGGTGCCGAGTTCGGCCAGCAGGCGCAGCCGCCGTTCGCCCAGCACCCGACCGGTGGTCTCGTTGACGATGCAGAACACACCGCCGACCGAACCGTCGGCCACCCGGATCGGGTCGTACGACACGGTGAAGTACGTCTGCTCCAGGAACCCGTGCCGGTCGATGAGGAACGGGTGGTCCTCGGCGTGGTAGGAGCGTCCCGTCCGGCGTACCCCCTCCAGCAGCGGAGCGAGCACGTCCCAGGTCTCGGCCCAGTGCGTCCGGGCCGGCCGGCAGAGTACGTCCGGGTGCTTGGCGCCGATCGTCGGCAGGTAGGCGTCGTTGTAGAAGGCGAGCTGCTCCTCACCCCAGAACATGACGATCTGCGCGCTGGAGGCGAGCATCCTGCCCACCGCGCCCACGAGAGCGGCCGGCCAGTCCCGGGGGTGTCCCAGTGGCGTCCCCGACCAGTCGAAGGTCGCCAGACGCCTACCCATCTCGCCGCCCTCGGCGAACATCGCTGCCAGCGGCGGGGGCAGTTCGCCCTCGACGGCGGGTAGTCGCCCCACGCCCGCGCCCCCCAGCGCCGAACTCATGCAGCCTCCCGGTCCGGCCTCCACGCGGATGATCTTCACTGTCCCGTGCCTGGCCTTGTACCCCGGCCGGACCGCGACGTAACACATTCGCCGCACGGTGCGCTGCTATCGCCGCCTGCGCGCCGGCCGGCCGTGCCGCCCTCCGCCTCGCTCCTCGTGCGGGGGAACCGCCGACGGGTGCCGGCGTCTCAGAGCGGGGTGACGTACGCCCCCGTGATGCCGCCGTCCACCACGAACTGCGCGGCGGTCATGAAGGAGGCGTCGTCGCTGGCCAGGAAGGCCACCGCCGCCGCGATCTCGTCCGGGCTGCCGAACCGCCCCATCGGCACGTGCACCAACCTGCGGGCGGCCCGTTCCGGGTCGGCCGCGAAGAGTTCGCGCAGCAGCGGAGTCGCGACCGGGCCGGGGCAGAGCGCGTTGACCCGGATCCCCTCCCGGGCGAACTGCACCCCCAACTCCCGGGTCATCGCCAGCACCCCGCCCTTGCTCGCGGTGTACGCGATCTGCGAGGTGGCCGCCCCCATCAGCGCCACGAACGAGGCGGTGTTGATGATCGAGCCCCGGCCCTGCCGGCGCATGTGCGGAATGACGTACTTGCAGCACAGGTAGACGCTCGTCGTGTTGACCCGCAGCACCCGCTCCCAGGCGTCGAGCCCGGTCTCCAGGATCGAGTCGTCCTCCGGTGGAGAGATGCCGGCGTTGTTGAACGCGACGTCGACCCGGCCGTGCCGCTCGACCACCCCGTCGAAGAGGTCCCGGACTGCTGCCTCGTCGGCGACGTCCGCGGCGACGAATTCGCCGCCGGCCTCGTCCGCGGCCCGTTCGCCCGCCGCCGCGTCGATGTCCACGCAGACCACCAGGGCGCCCTCGGCGGCGAACCGCCGCACCGTGGCTAGCCCGATGCCGCTGCCCGCGCCGGTGACCACGGCCACCCGGTCCCGCAACCGATCCCGCACTGCGCTCACTCCTCCGCCGCGATGAAGACGTTCTTGACATCGGTGAACGCGTGCAGCGCGTCGGGGCCCAGCTCTCGGCCGAGGCCGGAGCGCTTCATGCCGCCGAACGGGGTCCAGTAGCGCACCGAGGAGTGCGAGTTGACGCTGAGGTTTCCGGACTCGACGGCCCGGCTCACCCGGAGCGCCCGGCCGACGTCCCGGGTCCAGATCGAGCCGGAAAGGCCGTGGTCGCTGTCGTTGGCGAGCCTGATCGCCTCCGCCTCGTCGTCGAACGGCAGGACCGACACGACCGGGCCGAAGATCTCGTCCCGCCAGTGCCGGTCCGCGGTCGTGTCGGTGAGCAGCACGGTCGGGGCGTACCAGAAGCCGGGGCCGTCCGGCCGGGAGCCGGTGAAGGCGACCCGAGCGCCGTCGACGTAGCCGGCGACCCGGTCCCGGTGGGCCGCCGAGATCAGCGGGCCCATCTCGGCGGTCTCCCGGGCCGGGTCCTCCACCCGGAACGCGCGCACCGCCGGTTCCAGCAGTTCCAGGAACCGGTCGTAGGCGCAGCGTTGCACGAGGATCCGGGAGCGGGCGCAGCAGTCCTGGCCGGCGTTGTCGAAGACGGCGTACGGAGCGGTGGCCGCCGCGCGTGGCAGGTCGGCGTCGGCGAAGACCACGTTGGCGGACTTCCCGCCGAGCTCCAGCGTCAGCCGCTTCACCTGCGCCGCGCAGCCGGCCATGATCCGGGTGCCGACCGCGGTGGAGCCGGTGAAGCAGATCTTGCGTACCGCCGGGTGGGTGACGAGGCGGTCGCCCACCACCGCGCCCTCGCCGGGAAGCACGGTGAGGACGTCGTCGGGCAGGCCGGCCGCCCGGCCCAGGTCGGCGAGGCGCAGCGCGGTGAGTGGGGTCAGCTCGGCCGGTTTGAGCACGACGGTGTTGCCGGCGGCGAGGGCCGGGGCCAGCGCCCACGCGGCGATCGGCATCGGGAAGTTCCACGGCACGATCACCCCGACCACGCCGAGCGGCTCGTGGAAGGTGACGTCGAGCCCGCCGGACACCGGGATCTGCCGGCCGGTGAGTCGCTCGGGCGCGCCGGCGTAGTAGTCGAGCACGTCCCGGACGTTGCCCGCCTCCCAGCGGGCGTTGCCGATCGTGTGCCCGCTGTTGCGGACCTCCAGCTGCGCCAGCTCCTCCAGGTGCGCGTCGACGACGGCCGCGAACCGGCGTAGCAGCCGGGCCCGCTCCCCCGGCGCCGTCCACCGCCACCGCTGGTACGCCGTCGCGGCCCGCGCGACGGCCGCGTCGACCTCCTGGCGCGTGGTGGCGGGGACCTCCCCGATCTCCGCTCCGGTGGCCGGGTTCACCAGCGTCGTCACGCCCACCGAACCACCCCGCCGATCCGGCACCTCACGCGAGTTCCATGACCGGCCGGTGGAGTGGGCGGGTCAGAGGCGTTCGAAGCCACGGAACAACTCCCAGTCGGTGACCGCGGCGTCGAAGGCGGCGAGCTCCACCCGAGCGTGGTTGGCGTAGTGGGCGACCACCTCGGCGCCGAAGGCGTCGACGGCCGGTACGGAGGACTCCCAGAGGGTGAGCGCGTCGCGCAGCGTACCCGGCACCCGTGCGACGGACGGGTCGTCGTACGCGTTGCCGGTGCACTCCTCGCCGAGCTCCAGCTCCTGCTCGATCCCGTGCACCGCCCCGGCGACCAGCGCGGCGATCGCCAGGTAGGGGTTGACGTCCGCCCCGGGCACCCGGTTCTCCACCCGCAGGTCCGGCCCGTGCCCGACCAGCCGTAGGGCGCAGGTGCGGTTGTCGGTGCCCCAGTGCAGCGCCGTGGGCGCGAACGAGCCCGGCTGGTAGCGCTTGTACGAGTTGACGTTCGGGGCGAAGAAGAGGCTGAACTCCCGCATGGTGGCGAGCAGCCCGGCGAGCACCCGTCGGCCGGTCACGCTCAGCCGCGCCGGCCCGTCGCCGAGCAGCGCCGGGCCGCCGTCGGCGTCGCGCAGCGAGAAGTGGATGTGGCAGGAGTTGCCCTCCCGGGCGTTCGGCTTGGCCATGAAGGTGATCGCCATGCCCTCCTGGGCGGCGATCTCCTTCGCCCCGTTCTTGTAGACGACGTGGTGGTCCGCGCAGGCGACCGCCTCGTCGTAGCGGAAGGCGATCTCGTGCTGGCCGAGGTTGCACTCGCCCTTCGCGCTCTCCGGGGTCAGCCCGGCGTCGGCCATCTCGGTGCGGATGCGCCGCAGCAGCGGCTCCACCCGGGCCGTGCCGAGCAGGGAGTAGTCCACGTTGTACTGGTTGGCCGGTGTCAACTCCCGGTAGCCACGCTGCCAGGCGTCCTCGTACGAGTCGCGGTAGAGCACGAACTCCAGCTCGGTGCCGGCGTAGGCGGTCAGGCCGTGCCGGCGCAGCCGGTCGAGCTGGCGGCGGAGGATCTGTCGCGGTGAGGCGACCACCGGGCCGGCGCCGTCCAGCCACTCCAGGTCGGCCAGGAGCAGCGCCGTCCCCGGCTGCCAGGGCACCGGACGCAGGGTGTCCAGGTCGGGCTTCATCGCGAAGTCGCCGTAGCCCCGCTCCCAGCTCGACATGGCGTAGCCGTCGACGGTGTTCATCTCGACGTCGACGGCGAGCAGGTAGTTGCATCCCTCGCTGCCGTGCCCGACCACGTGTTCCAGGAAGTAGGGGGCGTGGAACCGCTTGCCCTGCAGGCGGCCCTGCATGTCGACAAGCGCCAGCACCACTGTGTCGATCTCGCGCTCGGCGACGGCGACCCGGAGCTGCTCCAGCGTCAGCGGTGCTCTCATCGGCGGGCCTCCATCCCCAAGGTCTACTGGGAAACCCGACGACCGTCAATGCCCACACTCCGGGGAGCGGCCGAATTGCGGTTGCCCGCAGCCGCGCGGCGGCGCATCCTTGAGCCTGTGACCAGGCCCGATCGCGTCGGGCCAGCGCCGGGCGCTCGGACCGCCCGGCAGCGCGGCGGCGCGGGGCGGTCACCTCTCTCTCACCCGTACGGCGATCGGCCGTACGCGACGCAGGCCCCGCGCCGCCGCCGTCCCCCGGCACCCCGCCGGCGTCCCGTGCCCGTGCTCTCCGGGACGGACCACCCGGCAGGCCGGCGCGCCGATCGGATCAGGTGAACAGCAGCCCGAGCACCCAGAGCACGGCGATCACCAGACCGGAGAGGAACTCCAGCAGCATCGACAGACCGGCCGCCGCCACCGCCCGCTTCGTGGCCGGCCAGGCGAGCCGGGAGTCACCGAGCCGCAGCCGCTCCGCCGCCCACACCCCGCCGACGAAGCCGAGCACCAGCCCGATCACCGGAACGACGAAGAAGCCGACCAGGCCGAGCAGCCCTCCGACGAGCAGCGACGAGGTGGGCACGCCGCTACGTTTCAGGTTGCGCCCCGGCCAGGCGTACTTGACCACGGTGCCACCGGCGGCGACCAGCGTCGCGGCGGCGAGCACCAGCCACCGGCCGCCGCCCGCGCCGCCGAAGATCGCCCAGAGGAGCACGCCGGCCCAGCAGAGCGGCAGCGCGGGCAGGCCCGGCACGATCACTCCGGCCAGCCCGGCGAGGATGGCCAGGGCGGCGACCACCGACACGGCCGTCTCGGAATCCGTCAAGCTCATCGCAGCCACCCTCCGTTCGCCACCGCGGGGCGGTCGGGCACGGTGCCCCCGCGCGCCCGAGCCGTCGCGTCCGCGGCCGCCGAGCGCGCCGGCTCAATCCTCACCCGCACCGGCCGCCGCCGGGTCTTCCCACGCTCCCCGGGCCCATCACCCGACGCCCCGCTCGGCGGCGGTGTCGTCGCGCTCACGCCGCCTCCGGGCCGGCCAGGCGGGCCGCGATCCGGTCGGCCGGCATCGGCGCCCCGAAGAGCCGCCCCTGACCGGTGTCGCAGCGCAGCGCCCTCAGCCGCTCGGCCTGCACCCCGGTCTCCACCGCTTCGGCGGTCACCCACAGCTCCAGCGCGTGCGCCAGCCGGACCAGCGCGTCCACGATGCGCTCGTCCCGGTGGTCGGCCGTCGCGTCCGCGTCGTCGCCCCGGATGCCCTCGACGAACGGACCGGCCAGCTTCAGGCAGTGGATCGGCAACCGACGCAGGTACGCGAGGTTCGAGTACCCGGTGCCGAAGTCGTCGATGGCCAGCCGCACGCCCAGCGCCGCGAGCCGGTGCAGCGCGCGCAGCGGCTCCCCGGCGGTGCCCATCACCGCGCTCTCGGTCAGCTCCAGCTGCAGCAGCTCGGCCGGCAGACCGCTGGCGGCCAACGCGTCCGCGACGGTCTCCACGATCGCCGGATCGTCGGTCTGCCGAGCGGCCAGGTTGACGCTCACCACCAGCCGGGCGTCCGGGAACCGGCGCCGCCACTGTTCCGCGTCCCGGCAGGCCTGCCGCAGCACCCACTCCCCGAGCCGGACGATCAGCCCGGTCTCCTCGGCCAGCCCGATGAAGCGGTCCGGTCCGAGCAACCCCAGTTCGGGGTGCTGCCAGCGGACCAACGCCTCGACGGCGAGCATCCGACCTTCCAGCAGCGAGACGATCGGTTGGTAGCGGAGCACGAACTCGCCCCGGTCCAGGGCGGTGGGCAGCTTCGCGGCCAACGAGGAGCGGGCGATGTCCCGGGCGCTGCGTTCCGCGTCGAAGACCGCCCAACGGCCGCGCCCTTCGGCCTTGGCCCAGTAGAGGGTGGTGTCCGCGGCCTTCATCAGGTCCGACGCGCTGGTCTCGCCCGCCGGGCACTCGACGATGCCGACGCTGGCCGAGACGGTGAGCTGCTGGTCGCCGATCTGCGCCGGGGTGGCGACCGCGGCCAGCGCCGCCTCCGCGACGGCCACCGCGTCGGCGAGCCCGTCGCCGCCGTCGACCAGGATGACGAACTCGTCGCCGCCCATCCGCGCGACGAGGTGCCCGTGGTCGGCGACGCAGTCGGCGAGCCGGCGGGCGATCACCACGAGCAGCCGGTCGCCGAGGTCGTGCCCGAGGCTGTCGTTGATCGCCTTGAACCCGTCGAGATCGAGGAAGCAGACGCCGACCCGCTGGTCCGGGCCGGCGGTGTCGAGGAGCCGCCCCAGCGTCTCGAAGAAGAGGGTCCGGTTGGGCAGTCCGGTGAGCGGGTCGTGCAGCGCCTGGAAGCGGAGCCGCTGCTGCAGGGCGTACCGCTCGGTGATGTCCTCGATCATCGCGACGGTGAACCGTGGCCGGCCGTCGTCGTGCCGGACGAGCGAGACGGCCAGGTCCGTCCAGAGGCTGCCGCCGTCCTTGCGGTGGTAGCGCTTCTCGACCCGGACCGAGTCGTGCTCGCCGTCGATGAGGCCCTGGTACAGCTCCCACATTCCGGCGGCGTCGTCTGCGTGGAAGAGCGAGGCCACGTTGACGTGGCGCAGCTCGTCCACCGTGTACCCGAGCATGTCCGCGAACGCCTGGTTCACCTCGATGATCCGCCCGTCGAGGTCGGCGATGCCGATCCCGATCGCCGCGCCGGTGAAGACCGCCCGGAACCGCGCCTCACTGTCCCGCAGCGCCCGTTCCACCTGGTCGCGCGCCTGCCAGGCCGAGCGGGCGATCCGCTCCTGCTGGGCGAAGGTACGGTCGCGCAGCGCGCGGGCGAAGCCGGCGGCGAGCGCGCCCTGCAGCCCCGCGACCCGCTCCGACGTGTCCCGTGCGGCGGCACGGGCGGGGAGCGCCCGGGCGGCGAGGTTCTCGCCGAGGGAGCGCACGGACCACTCCAGCATCCGCGGTTCGGTCAGGTGCGCCTCGACCAGCGCCCGTCCGACGTCCGCGGCCGGCTGGTCGGAGAAGGGCTCGGCGCGCAGCGCCTGCGCGAGCTGCACGGTGTGCGCGAGCAGAAGCCGCTCGGTCTCGGTCGCGCTGAGCGGCACGAAACCGAAGCGGCGTGCGGCGCGGGCCCACTCGGCTGCGTACTCCTGCGCGCCGGGCAGGCTGACGTCGTCTCCGGCGGGCTCCGGGACGCCGGCCATGGCGGTCAGTTGGCGAGCGGCCGGTCGTGGCGGGCCACCCCACCGAAGGCGCCGAACCGCTCGGGGTGATCGTCGGCGTCGGACGCGGCGTCGGGGCGCCAGAGGGGCATGTGCACCACCCCCGGTTCGAGGAGGGTCCAGTCGCCGAAGAAGCCGGTGATCTCGGCCCGCGACCGCAGGGTGATCTCGGTGTCGGTACGCGCCGACAACCGCTGCGCGTCCAGCATCTCCTGCGGCTGGTCCTCGAAGGTCGAGTGGGAGATGACCAGGTGGCTGCCGGGCGCGGCGGCCGCCCGCAGGGTGGCGAGCAGGTCGGCGGGGCGGTCCGCGTCCGGGACGAAATGCACGACGCCGGCGAGCAGGATGCCGACCGGGCGGCCCAGATCAAGCAGGCCGCGCGCCTCGCTGAGGATCCGCTCCGGCTCCCGCAGGTCGGCGTGGACGACGGTGGTCAGCTCGTTGCCGGCGAGCAGTTCCCGGCTGTGCGCGACCGCCACCGGGTCGATGTCCACGTAGACCACCCGCGCCTTCGGGTCGGCCTGCTGGGCCACCTCGTGCACGTTGCCCACGGTCGGGATGCCGGAGCCGATGTCGAGAAACTGGTCGATGCCCGCGTCCAGCAGGACCCGCACGGCCCGGCGCAGGAACTCACGTCCCGCCCGCATGGTGGCCGGCAGGTGCGGGGTCATGGCCGCGATCTGCTCGGCGAGCCGCCGATCGATCTCGAAGTTGTGCGCGCCGCCCAGGAAGTAGTCGTACACCCGGGCGGCGCTCGGCCGGGTCAGGTCGATCTCGGTCGGAGTTCCGTCCGGCATCTGCAGGCTCCCCAGTTCTTCGCCGCGCGGGTCGGCACCGGCGTCGGGCCGCGTACCGGCACGCGGCGGCCCACCGGCCGACCCACGGAGGGTGTGGTGAAGAACACTCTAGGCCGCGGACTCCATCATCAGGGAGATCCCTTGCCCGACCCCGATGCACATGGTGGCGAGCGCCCGCCGGCCACCCCGGCGACGCAGCTCGAGCGCGGCGGTGAGGGCGAGCCGGGCGCCACTCGCACCGAGCGGGTGACCGAGGGCGATGGCGCCGCCGTTCGGGTTGACGTGTTCGGCGTCCTCGGGCAGGCCGAGTTCGCGCAGCACGGCGACGGACTGGGCGGCGAACGCCTCGTTCAGCTCGATCACGTCGACGTCGCCGAGACCGAGGGCGAGGCGGTCCAGCAGCTTGCGGGTCGCCGGCACCGGCCCGATGCCCATGATCCGGGGTGGCACGCCGGCCGCCGCGGCGCCGGTGACCCGGGCCAGCGGGGTCAGGCCGTACCTGCTGACCGCCGCCTCGGACGCGACCAGCAGGGCGACGGCACCGTCGTTGACCCCGGAGGAGTTGCCGGCGGTGACCGTGCCGCCCTCGCGGAACGGCGTGGGCAGCGCGGCGAGCTTCTCCAGCGAGGTCTCCCGCGGGTGCTCGTCGACGTCGACCTGCTTCGTCTCGCGCTTACCGGCCGGCACGGTGACCGGGACGATCTCCTCGGCGAGCCGGCCGTCGGCCTGCGCCTTCGCCGCGCGCTGCTGCGAGCGGAGGGCGAACTCGTCCTGCGCCGCCCGGTCGACGCCGAACTCGGTGGCCACGTTCTCCGCCGTCTCCGGCATCGAGTCGATGCCCCACTGCTTGCGCATCAGCGGGTTGACCAGCCGCCAACCGATGGTGGTGTCGTAGATCTCCGCCGCCCGTGAGTACGCGGCGCCGGCCTTCGGCATGACGAACGGCGCGCGGCTCATGCTCTCCACACCGCCGGCGACGATCAGCTCGGCCTCGCCGGCCATGATCGCCCGGGCGGCGATGGCGAGGGCGTCCAGGCCGGAGCCGCAGAGCCGGTTCACAGTGCTGCCCGGCACCTGCTCGGGCAGCCCGCCGAGCAGCGCGGCCATCCGGGCGACGTTGCGGTTGTCCTCGCCGGCCTGGTTGGCGCAGCCGAGGATCACGTCGTCCACCCGCTCCCAGTCCACCGTCGGGTGCCGGTCGGTCAGCTCGCGGATCACGTGCGCGGCCAGGTCGTCCGGGCGGACCCCGGCCAGGCTGCCGGCGTAGCGGCCGATCGGGGTGCGGACACCGGCCACCAGGTATGCCACGGTCATCGCGAGTCCTCCGGGGGTGGGAGAGGCAGGTCCTCGGGC
>NZ_SMKG01000093.1 GCF_004348525.1 Micromonospora sp. 15K316
CCACCTCACCCGTCTACCTCAGATCGACGGGGACAGGGACGGTGGGTGGGGGGTCAGGCGGTGACGTGGGCGCTGTCGCCGGCGGTGGCGGCGAAGGCGGTGCCGCTGACCATCCGGGCGTCGTCCGAGGCGAGGAAGACCACCAGCGGCGCGACGTCCTCCGGCGCGATCCAGGGCACCCCGAGCGGCGTACGCGCGCGCAGCGCCTCCACCGCGGCCGGCTCGTCCCGGGTCACGTCACCCGACGGGGTACGCCCGGCCTCGGCGAGCGCCTGCGCGTACCGGTCCTGGTGCCGGGTCAGCGCCGTGTCGACCAGCCCGGGGATCACCGCGTTGACCGTGATGCCGTACTCGCCCAGCTCCAGCGCCGCCGACTTCATCAGGCCGATGATGCCCCACTTCGACGCCGAGTACGCCGCGCCGAACTTCGTGCCGTGGTGGCCCTGGGTGGAGGAGGTGACGACGATCCGGCCGCCGCCGCGGCGCACGAGCAGCGGCGCGAAGACCCGCAGCACGTTCGCCGTACCGGTCAGGTTCACGTCGATCTGGTCGTGCCAGTCGGGGTCGGACATCTCCAGCAGCGGCGTGAACGCCTGGATGCCGGCGTTGGCGAAGACGATGTCCACCCCGCCCCATTCGCCGACGATCCGGTCGGCGGTCGCCCGCACCTGCCGGACGTCGCGCTGGTCGGCGGTGAGCGCGAGCCAGCGCCGCCCGTACGTCCCGACCCGCCGGCCCGTCTCGTCGAGGTCCGCGCCCGTCGCCGGCGGGTAGTCCAGGGCCGGGCTCACCGGCCCCGCGATGTCCACGCCGGCCACGTCGGCGCCCGCCCGGGCCAGCGCGACCGCGGCGGCCCGCCCGATGCCGCGCGCCGCACCGGTGACCACGGCGACGCGCCCGTACAACGGCTTGCCTCCTGCCTCGTCCACGTCACTCCTCTCCGCCGTCCGATCCCGTACCCGGCCGCTACTCCGGCGCCTCCGGCCCGAGCAGCCGGATCTCCTCGATGTCCAGCGCGGCCTGGAGTTCACGCAGCACCACGTCGTCGATCTCGTTGGCGTCGCGCATCCGGGTGATCTCCCGGCGCTTGTGCTCGATCAGGCCCAGCCGCAGCTGGCGCTCACGTTCGCTGGCCCGTGGCGTCCCGCCCTCACGCTCGGCGCTCTTGAGGTCCTCGAGGAGCGCCTCGTAGTCCGTGCGGACCCGGTCCGTCACGTCGTCGTCGGCGCCGACCCGAGCGGCGATCTCCGGCAGCACCGACAGCCCCGCCCGTCCGGCCCGTACCCGGGCCTGCCGCACCTCCTCGAACCGTTTCGGGTCGCCGGTCAGACCGGCCCAGCGGATGACCAGCGGCAGCGTGGTGCCCTGGACCAGCATTATCGCCAGGATCGCGGTGGCGGTGCAGAAGATGATCAGGTCTCGTTCCAGGACCTGATGCCCGTGCGCGGTCAGCGGGACGGCCAGCGCGGCGGCGAGCGAGACCGCGCCGCGGAATCCGGTCCAGGTGGCGACGATCCGGATCCGGTAGCCCACCCGGGCACGCCGCTGCGACTCGCGGCGGTCGATCGCCCGCATGGCGTACGGCGACAGGATGATCCACGCGGCCCGGGTCAGCACCACCACCAGCGTGACGACGGTCGCGATGACCGCCGCGCGCCCGAAGGAGACGCTGGTGACACTCCGGATCGCCCGGGGGATCTGCATCCCGAGCAGGACGAAGAGCGCGCCGTTGATCAGGAATGTGGAGAGGTCCCAGAAGGAGAACGCGACCAGCCGGGAACGGGCCCGGATCACCCGCGGTCCGGCGTAGGAGAGCACCAGCCCGGCCACCACCACCGCCAGCACGCCGCTGGCGTGCACCTGCTCGGCCAGCAGGAACGCGGCGAACGGGGTCAGCACGCTGAGCGCCCCCTCGCGCATCGGGTCGTCGATCCGGCGACGCACCAGCACGACCAGACCGCTGACCACCAGCCCGGCGACGATGCCACCGACGAACGAGAGGCTGAACTCACCGGCCAGCTCCAGCGCCGACGGCACCGCGCCGCCGGCGAGCAGGCCGACGGTGACGGAGAAGAGCACCAGCGCCGTGCCGTCGTTGATCAGGCTCTCCGCGTGCAGGGTGGTGAGCAGCCGGCGCGGCATCCGCTTGGCGAGGCCGGAGACGGCGGCGGCGTCCGTGGGGGCCAGCACGGCGCCGAGCACCCAGGCCGCCGCCGGATTGACGCCGAGCGCCTGCGCGGCGAACGACACGGTGACCATGGTGAGCCCCACCAGCACCACGGCGAGCAGGCCGATGATGAGCAGGTTGGCGCGGATCTCGCGCAGGCTCGTCGTCAGGGCCTCCCGGTAGAGGATCGCCGGCAGGAAGAGCAGCAGCACCACCTCGGGTTCGAGCACCACGTGCGACAGGGCGGGGATCAGGGCGAGCAGCGCGCCCATGCCGATGAGCAGGACCGGCGGCGCGACCCGGTACCGACCGCCGAGGGTGGTGCCGACGATCACGGTGACGGCCAGCACCACGAGCAGCACCAGCCCCTCCACGTCGCACCCCCCCGCCGTCGCCGCGGTCACCGTTCCGAAACCACTGTCGCCGGTGGGAACGGGTCGAGGAGGCGGAACGGGCGCAGCGCGCGGCGGATCACCGGTGCGGGGCCCGGCGGGGACGGGTGGTCAGCGCCGCATCGGTCCGGGTCTCCACGGGGCGGGGACCGGGTCGGAGCGCGGCGGGACGGTCAGCAGAACCAGCCGTCCTGGACCCAGCCGCGCCGGTTGATGTGCCCGTAGGCGAAGCCGTAGACGTAGCCGCCGCTGCGCGGCCCTTCGACGAGGAACGTCTGCCCCTGGTAGAGGGTGCCCATCCAGGCGCCGTTGGGCTGGGTACGGACGAAGAGATCGACCGCGCAGACGGTCTCCCGCTCGCCGACCGTGCCGTACGCGGCCCGTGCCGGGGTCGCGGCGACGCTCGCGGCCAGCGCCGCGGCGGTGACGAGGACGCCCGCGCGCCGCAGCGGCCTCACCACGAGTCGTACCCCCCGATGCACTCGATACGCAGATAGCCCCAGTCGTTGGGGCCGAAGTCGAAGGAGGCGGCCCAGCCGTTGTAGACGGGGTGTGCGCCCGGCGTGTGGCCGATCTTGTCGCCGTGGCCGAGCACCCGCTTCAGCCCCACCGGCCCGCGGGCGGAGTCGTAGTTGGCGTAGAAGCTGGCGCTCTGGCAGGTCACGACGGCGTGCCGGGGCACGACCGGATCGGCGTGGGCGGCGCCCGCCCCGATCGGTATCGACACCACGACCGCCACGACGGCGGCGGATCGGAGGAGCGTTCTCGGCATCGACCCTCCCTGCTTCGGCGCGGACCCGACGACGTTACCAAACCTATCCAGATTCATCTATCGCCTGCGGCCTCATCTTGGTCAATGCCGGCACGGCGCCGGGGCGGCCGGACATAGGGTCGCGGTGAGGGCGGGCTCGGTACCGCCGGCTGGGGGGCACGTGACGGCTGCGGAACGACGACGCACACCGGCGCAGCCATGGCCGGACGTGGCCTCCGTCGAACGGGTGGCCAGCGGAGCCTGCCGCGACCTGCCACCGGAGCTCGGGCCGGACGCCGTGGGCGTGCTCGAGGGCCGCACGTTCATGTTCTCCAACTCCGCGGGGGACGTGCCGAAGGGCACCATCGGCGGGCTGGTGCACGACGACACGCGCTTCCTCGACCGGTGGGAACTCACCCTCAACGACGCGCCGCTGCTGGTGCTCGGCTCCGGAACCGTCGACCCGTTCTCCGCCGCGTTCTTCCTCGCCAACACCGACCTGCCGGACCTGCCGCCGAACCGGGTGGGCGTCCGCCGGCAGCGGTTCGTCGGCGACGGCATGTACGAGCGCATCGAGCTGCGGTACTTCGGCTCCGACCCGGTCGACCTGCGACTCCGGCTCGCCGCGGGTACCGACTTCGCCGACCTCTTCGAGATCAAGGAATCCGGCCGGGACCGCTCCACGCAGATCGTCCGCCAGCACGAGCGGGACGGATCCGCGCTCTGCTTCGCCTACCGCAACGGCACCTACTACGCGATGGTGCGGGTCGAGACCGAACCCGCGGCGACCGAGCTCGAAGACGACTCGCTCGTCTGGCGCCTGCGACTGACCCGGGGCGAGGCGTGGCGGTGCGAGCTGCGGGTACCCCTGCACTGCGGCGACGAGCGGTTCCAGCCGGTCGCCCGCAGCTTCGGCGACGTCTTCGAGCGGGACGCCGAGGACCCGTCCGCACGCTGGCTGGCCTCCGTACCGAGGCTCGACTCCGGCTCGGACCGGCTGGTCGCGGTGTACCGCAAGTCCGCCGCCGACCTGGCGTCGATGCGCCTGGAGAAGCGCATCTGGGGCGAGCCGGTGGTGCTGCACGCCGCCGGGCTGCCCTGGTTCATGACCGTCTTCGGCCGGGACACGTTGATCACCGGTTACCAGACCATCGCGCTGGGCAGCGCGATGGCGCGGGGGACGCTGCTGGTGCTCGCCAGCCACCAGGCCCAGGACCACGACGACTTCACCGACCGGGAGCCCGGGAAGATCTTCCACGAGTTCCGCAGCGGCGAGCTGACACAGCTCGGGTTGAAGCCCTACCAGCCCTACTACGGCGGGGCCGACACCACGGCGCTCTGGCTGGTCGTGCTCTCCGAGCACTGGCGGTGGACCGGCGACGAGGAGCTGGTACGCAAGCTGTGGCCGAACGCCCTGGCCGCCCTGCGCTGGATCGACGAGCACGGGGACCTGCACGGTCGCGGCTACGTCGGCTACGCGACCCGGTCCCGGGAGGGGCTGGGCAACCAGTGCTGGCGGGACTCCCCCGACGGGGTCCAGTTCGCGGACGGGACCATTCCGGTGCTGCCGATCGCCACCTGCGAGACGCAGGGCTACACGTACGACGCGAAGATCCGCATGGCGGAGCTCGCCGAGGGGCCGATGCGGGACCCGGCGCTGGCGCAGCGGCTGCGCGCCGAGGCCGCGGCGCTACGGGAGAGGTTCAACCGCGACTTCTGGGTGCCGGAGCGCGGCGGCTACTACGCGGTCGGTCTGGACGGCGACGGACGGCAGATCGACTCGATGACGTCGAACATGGGGCATCTGCTCTGGAGCGGCATCGTGCCACCGGAGCGGGCGCGGCTGGTGGCCGCCCAGCTGATGTCCGACGAGATGTTCTCCGGATGGGGCGTGCGGACCCTCTCCACCGCGGACAGCGGCTACAACCCCATCGGCTACCACGTCGGCACCGTCTGGCCGCACGACAACTCGATCATCGCGGCCGGCCTCGCCCGCTACGGCCAGCACGAGGCGGCCTACCGCATCATCGGGGCCATGATGGAGGCGTCCGCCTACTCCGAGCACCGGCTGCCCGAGGCGTTCTCCGGTTACGACCGCCGGTTCGGGCGGCGACCGGTCCCCTACCCCACGGCGTGCAACCCGCAGGCCTGGGCCAGCGGGGCGCCGCTGCTGTTCCTGCGTACGCTGCTCGGGCTGGAGGCGGTCGACGGCCGGCTGGTCATCGAGCCGCAGCTCCCGGCCCCGCTCGGCCCGATCCGCCTGCTCGGCGTACCGGCGTTCGGCCGTCACTGGGACCTGTACGCCGAGGGTTCCCACGGCGAGGTCCGTCCGTCGGCGTGACGGGCGACCGCACCCGGCGGGCGCGGCGTGTCACCCCGGCGGCGGGACCCGCCACAGCTCGTTGAAGGCGATGCTGTCGAAGAAGGCGGTCCCGTCGACCACCTTGCCGTCGCGGAAGGTCAGGAACCACGCGACCGTGTCGGCGTAGGCGTCGCCGGCGACCGTGACCCCGGCGCCGTCCCAGAGCACCACCACCGTGTCGGCGTCCTCGTAGATGGCCCGGACGGTCACCGGGCGGAACGGGCTGTCGGCGCCGAAGCGGGCTTCGAAGGGCCGCAACGCCTGGTCGACGAAGTCCTCGGCGGAGCGGTAGACGCGGGACGCCGCCGAGTTCCCCGTGATCTCCCACCGCATCTCGGGGGCGAAGAGGTCGGTGATGCCGGCGGAGCCGGCGGACCAGTCCGCGAAGGCGCGGGCCACGATGTCCCGGTTCGCCGCCATGACGCCACCACCCCTCCACAGGCCCGAGCGCCGGCGGACCGCGACCGCGACGTCGGGGTCCCCGCCACCCTATCGGGCCGAGCGCCGCGAATCCGGGCGATTCCGGCGCCGCTACCTTCGGCGTTCTCCGCTGTGTTCGATCCGGGCGACGAGGTGGCGGCCCGGCGGCGGGTACGGACGCCGCGGAGACGCCGCGCGTGAGAGTCGTCATAACAGCTGGACGACTGTCCGTACCGGGCTGTTAACCTCTTGCGCAGGTCATGAGCGCCAGCGTCAAGCCCCGGCTTGCTGGCCGGCAACCCTCCTCCGCGGTGGGGTGCCCCGGGTGAGGACCGGGCACCGGAGTGGATCCGGTGCAAGCGTGGCCTGGTTCCCAGGTCAGCAACGACCCAGGAGAGCCAATGACGTTCCCGCGCATCATCTCGCCAGCCGGCCTCCCCGCGTCCGTGCGGCGGCCCCGGCCGCCGGCGCTGACCCGGCGCCGGCACGTCGACATGATGTGGGTGTGCAGCGCCGGCTGTCCCGCCGGCGCGCGGCGCTGACCGCGACCTCTCCCGCCAGTCCGAACCTTCCAGCGGTGTGCCCGTCCGGCGCACCGTCGGCGGCGCACGTCCGTGCCCCGCCGCTTCTCGACATCCGGAGACACCTGTGCGATTTCTTCCTTCCCTGAGCCGGTTGGTCGCCGTCGGCGCGGTCGCGATCCTCGGCGCCGCCGGCCTCACCGCCTGCGGCGACGACGCCGCCTCCGGCGCGGACAACCCGTACGACCTGCTCCAGCCGGGGGTGCTGCGCGCCGGCACGCTCACCGACGCGCCGCCGAACGTGTACCTGAAAGACGGCAAGTTCACCGGCTTCGACAACGATCTGCTCACCGCTGTCGCCGGGAAGATCGGCCTGAAGGTGGAGTTCGTCGGCACCGACTTCTCCGCGCTGCTCGCCCAGGTCAACAACCACAAGTTCGACGTCGGCAGCTCGTCGATCACCATCACCGAGGCCCGCAAGAAGACTGTGGACTTCGGCAACGGGTACGACTTCGGGTACTTCGGGCTCGACGTCCCCGCCGGCTCGCCGATCCACAGCTTCGACGAGCTCGCCGGCAAGCGGGTAGTCGTCGTGCAGGGCACCGTCCAGGACGACTACGCCAGCGGCAAGGGGCTCGACCCGGTGCGGGTACCGGACTACAACGGCGCGATCAACCAGCTCAAGGCCGGCACGGCGGACGCCTGGATCGCCCCGGCCGAGATCGGCGAGACGTCGGCCGCGGAGAGCGGCGGAAAGATCGCCGTGGCCGCGAAGCTGCTCAGCCCCGCGCCGACGGCGTACGCGGTGGCGAAGGGGAACGACGCCCTGCGCGAGGCGCTGAACAAGGGCCTCGACGAGGTGATCGCCGACGGCACGTGGAGCCGGCTGCAGGCCCAGTACTACCCGGGCCGGCCGATCCCCGCGGACTTCAAGCCGGGCAGCGGCACCGTGCCGGTCCCGGCGACGCCGACCGCGTCCGCGTCGGCCACGTCCTGACGGTACGGCGAGACGAGCGAGCGGAACGGTAGGAGAGGCGAGAGATGGATCCGTTGCGCACCCTGTGGGAGACGTTCTTCGACTGGGAGTCGATGCGCGAGGCGCTGCCCGAGATGCTCACCGTCGGGCTGCCCAACACCCTGATCCTCGCGGTCTCCGCCGCTCTGCTCGGCTCGGTGCTGGGCATGCTGCTGGCGATCGCCGGCATCTCCCGCACCCGGTGGCTGCGCTGGCCGGCGCGGGTCTACACCGACGTGTTCCGGGGGCTGCCGGCCGCCGCGACGATCCTGCTGATCGGCGTCGGACTGGCGCCGCTCGGCATGCAGGTGTGGGGTCCGAACCCCTACCCGCTCGGCATTCTGGCGCTCTCGCTGATCGCCGCCGCCTACATCGGAGAGATCTTCCGCTCGGGCATCCAGTCGGTGGAGGCGGCTCAGTTGGAGGGTGCCCGGGCGTTGGGCTTCTCCTGGGGCGAGGCGATGCGGATGGTGATCATTCCGCAGGGCGTACGCCGGGTCCTGCCGGCCTGGGTCAACCAGCTCATCGCCCTCATCAAGGACTCCAGCCTGGTCTACTTCCTCGGTCTGGTGGCCAGCCAGCGGGAACTGTTCCGGATCGGGCAGGACTATGCGGCCACCACCGGCAACGAGTCGGCCCTGCTGCTGGCCGGCCTCTTCTACCTGGCGCTGACCGTGCCGCTGACCCACGTGGTCAACGCGATCGACGCCCGGCTGCGACACGGCCGCGCCGCGAAGCCGGCCGACGAGATCGACGACGCCGACCTGGCGCTGCCGGGCGCGGCGGGAGGGAGCGGGCGATGACCGTCGACATCAGCACCTCGGTCAGCCTGGCCGTCCGCGACGTCCATCTGGCCTTCGGCTCCCACCGGGTGCTCCGCGGGGCCGACCTGGACGTCGCCCGGGGCGGTACGGCCTGCGTCATCGGGCCCTCCGGCTCCGGCAAGTCGACCCTGCTGCGGACGATCAACCGGCTCATCGAGCCGGACCGCGGCGACGTGCTGCTCGACGGGCGCAGCGTGCTGGCCGACGACCCGGACGCGCTGCGCCAGCGGATCGGGATGGTCTTCCAGCAGTTCAACCTCTTCCCGCACATGAGCGTGTTGCGCAACGTCACCCTGGCGCTGCGCCGCATCAAGAAGCTGCCCGAGGAGGAGGCGGTGGCGCTCGCCCGGTCGCAGCTGGAGCTGGTCGGGTTGGCCGGCAAGGCGGACGCGCGCCCCGGGCACCTCTCGGGCGGGCAGCAGCAGCGGGTGGCGATCGCCCGGGCGCTGGCGTTGCAGCCGCAGGTGATGCTCTTCGACGAGGCGACCAGCGCGCTCGACCCGGAGCTGGTCAAGGGGGTGCTCGGGGTGATGGCCGACCTCGCCGCCGCCGGCATGACGATGGTGGTGGTGACCCACGAGATGGGCTTCGCCCGCGAGGTGGCCGACACGGTGGCCTTCATGGACCACGGTGTGGTGCTGGAGTCCGGTGAGCCGGCGGCGGTCTTCGAGGCGGCGGAGCACCCGCGGCTGCGCCGGTTCCTGGCCCAGGTGCTCTGAGTCGCTCAGTCGGGCAGCACGTGCGTGACGTAGCGGCGGGCCAGGGTGGCCACCACGTCGTCCGGGTCGGCCGCCCAGACGTCGGCGTTGAAGATCTCCACCTCGATGTCGCCGGCGTATCCGGCCCGCTCGACGGCGCGGCGCAGCAGCGGGAAGTCGATGTGCCCGTCGCCCATCATCCCGCGGGAGAGCAGGGCGTCCGGCGGCAGCGGGGTGATCCAGTCGCAGACCTGGAAGCTGGCGATGCGGCCCCGGGCACGACCGATCTGGCCGAGCACGTCCGGGTCCCACCAGACGTGGAAGGTGTCGACGACCACGCCCACCTCGTCGGCGGGGAAGCGTTCGGCCAGGTCGAGCGCCTGCCCGAGGGTGGAGAGCACCCCGCGGTCGGCGCAGAAGATCGGGTGCATGGGTTCCAGGGCCAGCCGTACGCCCCGCCGCGCCGCGTACGGCACCAGCTCGGCGATTCCGTCGGACATCCGGTCCCGGGCCCCGGCCAGGTCCCGTGAGCCCTCGGGCAGGCCACCGACCACCATGACCAGGCAGGCCGCGTCGAGCTCCGCGGCCTCGTCGATCGCGCGCCGGTTGTCGTCGAGCGCGTGCCGCCGTCGCGAGGGGTCGGCGGCGGTGAGGAATCCGCCCCGGCACAGCGAGGAGACGCGCAGGCCGGCGTCGGCCACGAGACGGGCGGCGGCGGACGCGCCGATCTCCTGGACCGGCTCGCGCCACAGCCCGATCGCCGGCAGGCCGGCCCGGACGCAGCCGGCGACCGCCTCGGCGACCGACCAGCGTTCGGTGGTCCGCTGGTTCAGCGACAGCCGGGCCAGCCGGGGGTCTCCGGGGGCCGGGGTCGGCACCTCGGCCGGCCGTCCGGACGGCACGTCGGCGGTCTCCCTGGTGGAGAGTGCGGCGTCGGTCATCGCGACACTCCGGCGACGTCGAGGAACGCCCGCACTCGCGCGGCGGCGAGATCGGGGTCGGGCAGCAGCCGCGCGTCGTCGGCGAGCCGGACCAGCTCGGTCAGGTGGAGCAGGGATCGGCTGCTCTGCAACCCGCCCACCATGGTGAAACCGGGCTGGTGACCGCAGAGCCAGGCGAGGAACGCGATACCGGTCTTGTAGTACCAGGTCGGGGCGGCGAAGATGTGCCGGGCCAGTGGCAGCGTCGGCGCGAACGCCTCGTCGTAGCGCCCCGGGTCGCCGGCGTCGAGGGCCTGCAGCGCGGCGGAGGCGGCCGGGGCGATGGCGGCGAAGATGCCGAGCAGGGCATCGCTGTGGTGCGCCCCGTCGCCCCGGATCAGCTCCGGGTAGTTGAAGTCGTCGCCGGTGTAGAGGCGGACGCCAGCCGGCAGGGCCGCCCGCAGCCCCCGTTCGTGCCCGGCGTCGAGTAGCGACACCTTCACCCCGTCGACCTTGCTCGCGTACTGACCGATGAGATCGAGCAGCGCGGCGGTGGCGGCCGGCACCTCCGGCGAGCCCCAGTAGCCGTGCAGGGCCGGGTCGAACATCGGGCCCAGCCAGTGCAGGATCACCGGACCGGAGACCTGGTCGAGCAGCCGGGCGTACACCTTGGCGTAGTCCTCGCTGCCGCGGGCCAGCCGGGCGAGCTGCCGGCTGGCCATCAGGATGACCTGCGCCCCGCTGGCCTCCACGACCTCGATCTGCGCGCAGTAGGCCGCCGTGACGTCGTCGAGGGAGGCGAGCTCGGCCGGAGCGTGGTCGGTGCCGGCGCCGGCGGCGATCCGGCCGCCCACCTCGCGGGCGGCCGCGGCGCTGCGCGCGATGAGCTCACGGGTGCTGGCCCAGTCCAGGCCCATGCCACGCTGCGCGGTGTCCATCGCCTCGGCCACCCCCAGCCCGTAGGACCAGAGGTGCCGGCGGAACGCCAGGGTGGAGTCCCAGTCGACGACCGCCGGCGCGCCGGGGGTGTTGTCGCCCAGCGGGTCGGCGACCACGTGCGCCGCGGCGAGGGCGATCCGGGAGGTGATCGGCCCGGCCGGCCGGGGCCAGCCGACCGGCTCGGCCAGCCGCCGCTGTTCCACCGTCCCGTCCGGGAGCGGCAGCCGCACGGTGGCGCTCATGCCGTCAGCTCCGGCAACTCGACGCGGCGCCCCTCCCGGGAGGAGCGCAGCCCGGCGTCGGCGAGCTGCACCCCACGGGCGCCGGAGAGCAGGTCGTACGGGTTCGGCGCGTCCTCGACGACGTGCCGCACGAACTGTTCCCACTGGGCCTTGAAGCCGTTGTCGAGCACCGCGTTCTCCGGCACCTCCTGCCACTCGTCGCGGAAGTGCCGGGTCTCCACGAGGTCCGGGTTCCAGACCGGCTTCGGGGTGACCGCGCGGTGCTGCGCCCGGCAGCGGTGCAGCCCGGCCACCGCGCTGCCCTCGGTGCCGTCGACCTGGAACTCCACTAGCTCGTCCCGGTTGACCCGGACCGCCCAGGACGAGTTGATCTGCGCGATCACGCCGCCGTCGAGCTCGAAGATGGCGTACGCGGCGTCGTCGGCGCTCGCGTCGTACCGCTGGCCCTGCTCGTCCCAGCGGTGCGGGATGTGCGTGACCACCCGGGCGGTGACGGCCCGCACCCGACCGAAGAGGTTCTCCAGCACGTAGTTCCAGTGCGGGAACATGTCCAACGCGATGCCCCCGCCGTCCTGCGTCCGGTAGTTCCAGCTGGGACGCTGGGCGGGCTGCCAGTCGCCCTCGAACACCCAGTAGCCGAACTCGCCGCGTACGGAGAGGATGCGGCCGAAGAAGCCGCCGTCGACCAGTCGCTTGAGCTTCACCAGGCCGGGCAGGTAGAGCTTGTCGTGCACGACGCCGTTCTTCACGCCGGTCCGGCGCGCGTGCCGGGCGAGTTCGAGCGCGCCGGCCAGCGACTCGGCGCTCGGCTTCTCGGCGTAGACGTGCCGGCCGGCGTCCATCGCCTTGATGAGTGCCTTCTCCCGGATCTGGGTGAGCTGGGCGTCGAAGTAGACCGGGTAGTCGGTGTCGGCCAGGGCGGCGTCCAGGTCGGTCGTCCACCGGGGAAGGTCGTGCCGGTGCGCGATCTCGCTCAGCTTGGTGGCGTTCCGCCCGACCAGCAGCGGCTCGAGCTGCACCCGGGTGCCGTCGGAGAGCGCCACCCCGCCCTGCTCCCGGATGGCGAGGACGGATCGGACGAGATGCTGCCGGTAGCCCATCCGGCCGGTCACCCCGTTCATCACCACGCCGAGCTTGCGAGCGGCCATCGACGACCTCCTTGGGAAAGCGCTTACCGAAACGGTATGGCAGAGCGCGCCGCCGGTGCAAGCCCCGTCCACATCGGCCGGTCGCCGTCCGCGCCGCTCGGCTCCGGTGCCGGCGAGAAGCGCAGGTCATCAGGGTTTGACGGCGCGATCGGCGGGTTCCTACGCTGGCGGCGGACGATTTCCGTCCGGCGCCCGCGGGAAAGGACGGTGTCGTGACCGGTTCCGTCACGCTGCACGACGTGGCTCGGCGCGCCGGCGTCTCGCTGGCCACCGCCTCCCGCGCCCTCAACGGCAGCGCCAACCGGGTGGTGGGCGAGGAGCTGCGCGAGCGCGTGCTGCGCGCGGCGGCGGAGCTGCGCTACTCCCCCAACGCCCACGCCCAGGCGATGGCCCGCGGTCGCACCAACATCGTCGGGTTGTCGCTGCACGACATCGCCGACCCCTACTTCTCCGCGGTCGCCGCCGGCGTGATGCGCGAGGCCGAGGCGCACGGGCTGCTGGTCACCATGGCGAGCACCGAGCGGCGCCCCGGCGCCGAGACCGACTACGTGGGGGCGTTCCGCCGGCACTGGGCCAGCGTGGTCGTCGTGGTCGGCAGCCGCACCGACGATCGGGCGGCCACCGACCAGCTGGCCGAGGAGCTCGCCGCGTTCGAGGCCGAGGGTGGCCGGGCGGTGGCCGTCAGCCAGCCCCGCCTGCCGGTGGACACCATCTCGATCGACAACCAGGCGGGCGCGCGCGACCTCGGCCACGCCCTGCACGACCTCGGGCACCGTCGGTTCGCGGTGCTCGCCGGCCCCACCGACCTGCTCACGGCGACCGAGCGCGTCGCCGGCTTCCGGGAGGCGCTCGCCCGCCACGGGGGTCGACTCGCCCCGGAGCACGTCGTGTCCGGGCCGTTCACCCGCGACGGCGGCTACGCGGCCATGCGGCGGCTGCTCGACCGGGACCCGGACGTGACCTGCGTCTTCGCGGTCAACGACGTGATGGCGGTGGGTGCGATGGCCGCGCTGCGCGACCGGGGCGTCGACCTGCCCGCCGGGATGGCGATCGCCGGCTTCGACGACATCGCCACGCTCCGGGACGTCAATCCGGGGCTGACCACCGTGCGGATCCCGCTGGAGGAGATCGGCGCGCTCGCCGTACGGCTGGCTCTCGACGACGGCGTGGCACGCCCTCGCGTGCATCGGGTGGCCGGCGAGGTCGTGCTCCGGGCCAGCACCCCCCGCCTGCCGCCGCCACGCTGAGCACGACTCGGCGCTCGGCACGGGGACGGACTCGGCCGACCTCATGATCGACGACAGCGGGTCGGCGACGGGGCGGCCGCGGCCGGGAGCGGCGGCGGTGTGCCGCCGCTCCCCACCCGGCGGTCAGGCCGCCGGGGTGCCGCGCACCGTGAGGTCACGCAGCCGACCCACGTTGTCGAAGGAGCCGAAGCCCACCCGACCCGAGCCGAACGTGGTGTCGCGGGCCGTCATCAGCGGGTCCTTCGACCCGTCGACGTAGACCGCGATCTCCCCGGTGGCCGGCAGGTGCCGGACCCGGACGCTGTGCCAGTCGGCGTCCACGATCGCCGGCGCGGCGCCCCGGGACCGGCCGTTCCACTGGTAGTCGATCCGTTCCCGGTCCGCATTGTTGACCTTGAAGATGCCGTTGTGCGGCAGGATCGTGTTGTCCGTCGACAGGTGCGCGTAGTAGAACTCCGTGTCCGAGCGGTAGCCGAAGACGATGATCACGTCCCGGTTGGTCACCTCGACCGGAGTGTCCAGCCGTACCTTCGCGGTGATGTCCACCGCCGCGAACTCCGGTCCCGCGGTCAGCACCGCGTACTCGAAGGGGCGGCGCGGGCCGGGCCGCTGCACGCCTGCCTCGGCCAGAATGACCTCCTTGCCGGTGAACCGCCACTTGGCCGGGGTGACGGGCCGCCAGTTGGTCGGACGCATCGTGTCCAGGACCCTCGTCGTGCCGGGCTGCCCGTCGGCGAACTCCCGCGTACCTGTCACCTTCCAGATCTTCCCGTTCGCCTTGGCCAGGATGTAGAGCTCGCCCTGCGCGTCGGTGCCGAAGCGCAGGTCGACCCGGTTCGGGTCGCCCGGTGCGCCCGGTGCGGAGAGGTCCTGCATCCGCACCGGCGTGCCGGCGGCGTCGAAGAGCGCCAGCCGGTGGATCGGCGCGAGCCCGGCCCCCACCCGCATCCGCTTCGCCTCGGTGTAGAGCACCCGGCCGTCGACCAGGTCACCGAAGACGTACTTGCCGCGCAGCGCGGGCACGTCCCGGCCCCGGTAGACGAAGCCGCCGGCCACCGCGACCCCCACGTCGGAGGTGCAGTTCCAGCCCGGCGCCGGATCGTGGTCGTACGCGGCCACCGGGTAGGTGTAACCGTACTGCTCGTCATCGGCGGGAAGCGGGAAGATCTTGTCGCAGGGAAGGGTCGACGTCTTGTCGAAGACGAACGCGCCCTCGCGCTCGCTCCAGCCGAAGTTGTCGCCGGCGCGCACCTCGTAGATCGCCTCGATGGCGTGCTCGCCGATGTGACCCAGGTACATCTTCCCGGTCTGCCGGTCCCAGCTGAACCGGTGCGGATCCCGGAACCCGACCGCGTAGATCTCGCCGAGCGCCCCCTCGCGCCCGACGAACGGGTTCGACGGCGGGACGCCGTACCGGCCGCTCGCGGCGTTGGTGCCGAGCGGGTCGATCCGCAGCAGCTTCCCGTGCGGCAGGGCGAGGTTCTGCGGGTCGGTGTTACGGACGCCCAGCCCGCCGTCGCCGACGGCGAGGTAGAGCAGCCCGTACTCCGGGTCGTGCTTCTTCTTCGCGGCCGGGTTGAAGTTGATCTCCTGGATGCCGTGCACCTGGCCGCCGAAGCCGATCCGCAGCACCTCCCGGCGGGTGCCGGCGAAGGTGTCGGCGGCCGGATCACTCGCCGTCCACTCGGTGATGATGCCATGGAAGATCGTGCCGGTCTGCGACCAGTCCGGCACCTCGGTGGCGAGCGACGCCTGCTCGGTGTGGACGGTGTAGAACTTCCCGCTGCGCTTGAAGTCGGGGTGGAAGGCCACGTAGCCGAAGCCCTGGCCCAGGCCCCGGCCGGAGAAGAACTTCGGCGCGAAGGTCGCGGCGACGTCGAGGTAGACGTGCGGGACGCCGTTCTCGACGACGTACAGCTTGCCGTTGAGGTCGGGCACGGCCCGGCGGCCGGAGCCGTCCGGGATCTCCATGATGGTGTTGATCCGGGCCTGTCGCATGAGCCGCTGGTCGGTCGGCGCGGGCGTCGGCTCGGACTTCGGGAACGACGTGTACTCGCTGAGCACGAGCCCGAGGCGGCTCTGGATCTGCGCCTCGGGTACCGGATCGTAGATCGCGTCGGCGGCGCGGGCGGGCGCCGTGGCCACCAGCGACAGGGTGAGCGCGGCGGTCGCGAGCGCCGCCGTGGCCACCGATCTGCGCAGGCGGCGAGTGGAGATGCGCACAGGTCACTCCATTCTCGGGGGACGGGAGGTGGATCAGCCTCGGTGGGTCATGTGCCGGTACTGCCGTTCGATCTCCCGCGCGTCGAGCACACGGTCGAGGAACATCAACGAGTCCATCCGGCAGTCACACGGGTTCTGCTCCCGGTTGTCCTGCGGATAGCTGCCGCCGATCTTGATGCCGCGCGGATCGGAGGCGGTGGTGACGTGCGGTCCCGGGCCCGCGACGAGCCAGGGGTCGTCGGTACGGGTGTAGAAGCCGGCCAACGGCTCACCGTCGCGGTAGAGCGCCATCGTGCCGCTGTCGAAGTCGAACGTGGCGGCGAGGTGCACCCACCGGCCGGCCGGCAGCAGCGCGCGCCAGTCCTGCGCCGCCGCGAACGTCTGGGAATTGCCGCCGTCGAGCCGCCGGCCGAGCGCGACCAGCCGCAGTTCCCCGTTCACGTCGATGAGCTCCAGCAGGGCCCGTACGCCGTGCCCGTCGGAGTCACCTGTCAGCACCCCGGCCAGCCCGATGGCGTTGTAGCGGTCGGCCGGGTCGGCGGTGTTCGAGTTCGGCCGGGGTTCGGTCATCTCGACCTTGAACCAACCCATCACGGTGGTGCCGGCGACCGCGTGGAACGCGCGCAGCGTACGCACGCCGCTGGCCGAGAAGATGCCGGCCTTCCAGTCGTCGTTACCGGCGACCGTCGGCTCGACCTGCCGGGTCTGCAACGCCCGGCCGCTGCCGGCGTACGCGCGGTCCCGCACGCGCATCGCCGCTCCGCCGTTCACCAGCTCGATCTCGGTGCCGGAGCGCCCCTGGTCGCGCTCCAGCGCCTCGTCGCCGGGGACCGGATGGTCGAAGTCGTAGAAGGCGACCAGATCGCCTCGTAGGGACGGGTGGACGTCGCGCGGACCGGCCCGGAAGGCCGACGCCGGTGGCGCCGCGACACCGGCCAGCACCCCGGCCGCCAGGACGGCGGCGGTGGCGGCGGCGACGCGTCCTGCTCTGGACATCGCGTACACCTCTCTGTGCCACGAACCTTGTCGGCCCGGTCGCGGTAAACGCTTACCCCGAACGCCCGGACCTCACTATGTCGGTGGTGCGGTGGTGCCGTACGGACCGTCAGCGCTTCGGGACGACCGGCGGTTCGGCGGGTCGGCCGCCGAGGTAGAGCTCGCCGAGCTGCGGGTCCGCCAGCAGTTCGGACGCGGGACCGGAGATGTGCACCCGGCCGAGGTCGAGTACGCAGCCCAGGTCGGCGGTCTCCAGTGCCCGCCGGGCGTTCTGCTCGACCAGCAGCACGGCTGTGCCCGCGTCCCGCATCCGCACGACCTGCTCGAAGACAATCGCCGTCGCCTTCGGGTCCAGACCCATCGACGGCTCGTCGAGCAGCACGACCTTCGGGTCCACCATCAGCGACCGGGCGAACTCGACCTGTTTCTGCTGGCCGCCGGAGAGCAGCCCGGCGAGGCTCCCCCACCGCTGCGCCACCACCGGGAAGAGCTCCTTCACGAACTCGACCCGGCGGGCGGCGAACGCCTTGTCCCGCAGCGTGTACCCGCCGAGGAGGACGTTCTCGGCCACCGTCATCTCGCGGAACACGCTGTGTCCCTGGAGCACGTGCGCGACGCCGGCGGTGAGCATCGCCTGCGGCCCCTGGCCGGTCACCTCACGGCCACCGACCAGGATCCGGCCGGACCGGGGCTTGAGCAGCCCGCTGGCCACCTTGAGCACGGTCGACTTGCCGGCGCCGTTCGGGCCGACCAGGCAGACGACGGAGCCGGCCGGCACCGAGACGGAGAGACCGCGCAGCACCGGCGCGGCCCGCCCGTAGCCGGCCTGGATGTCGACGAGTTCGATCTCAGACGCCAAGGTAGGCCCCCAGCACACGTTCGTCGGAACGGATGACCGACGGCGGCCCTTCGGCGATCGGCCGGCCACGGTCAAAGACCACGATGTGGTCGCTGATGCTCATCACCAGGTCCATGTTGTGCTCGACGATGACGAAGGTCCGGCCCTCGGCGTTGAGTTCCCGGACCAGGCCGCCGATCCGGTCGAGCAGGGCGGGATTCACCCCGCCGGCCGGCTCGTCGAGCAGGACGGTCTCCGGGTCACCCATCAGCACACCGGCCAGCTCCAGCAGCTTCTGCTGACCCCAGGACATGTTGCGGGCCTCGACGTCGACGAGGTGCTCGATGCCGAGCCGGGTCAGCCAGCCGCGCGCCCGATCCACCTCGGCCCGGTTCCGGGCGCCGCGCAGCCGGCCGAGCAGCCCCACCGGACGGACGGCGGCGAGCACGTTGTCCAGCGCCGACATGCGGGGAAAGACCCGGCAGAGCTGGAAGGTACGGCCGATGCCGGCGTGCGCGATCGCGTGCGGCGCCGCCCGGGTGATGTTTCGTCCGTGGTAGACGGTCCGCCCGGAGTCCGCGCGGATCATGCCGGTGACGCAGTTGAAGAACGTCGTCTTGCCGGAGCCGTTCGGCCCGATCAGCGCGTTGACCTGCCCCTGACGGAAGGCGACGCTGGCGCCGTCGAGCGCCACCACTCCCCCGAACGCCTTGGTGAGACCCTCGGTCCGCAGCCCCTGCTCGCTCCGCTCGCTCATGCTCCCTCCTTCGTGGCCGGCGCGCCGCCCGGGCGCGCACCGGCCAGCTCGGTCTCCGCCGCGGCGCCGCCCGCGCGTTGCTCGCGCAGCTCGGCCGCGGTCACCTCCCGGATCGACTGCTGGGCCGGGCGGAAGCGGTCGATCCCGGCGGCGACCGCCGGCAGCACGCCGTCGGGCATGAAGAGCACGACGACGGCGAGCAGCAGGCCGGTGGCGACCAGGTGCAGCGGGGTGCTGCCGTACTCGACCTTGAAGTACTCCAGCGCCGTGCCGACGACCAGCGCCCCGAGCAGCGGGCCGAAGAGGCTGCGCACGCCGCCGAGCAGCGCCATCAGCACCAGGTAGGAGCCGGTGAGGATGGAGAACTGGAAGACCGGGTCGAGGTCGCCGAACCAGAGCGCGTACAGGCCGCCCGCCGCCGCGGTGAACCCGGCCGACACCACGAACACCACGAGCTTGTAGGCGAAGGTCGGGATGCCCAGCGACTCCGCCTTGTCCTCGTCCTCCCGGATCGCCTTCAGCCCCAGACCGAACCGGGAGCGGTCGATCAACCACCAGACCAGCAGCGCCAGCGCCAGCAGACCGGCGAAGAGGAACCAGAAGACCCGGTGGTGCTCGGGACGGAGCAGGTCCGGGAAGGGACGCGGCACGGTCAGCCCGCGCGAGCCGCCGGTGAACGAGGCCCAGCTCTGGAACACCAGCAGCAGGACCAGCACCAACGCGATCGAGACGATGACGAAGGAGGCGCCGCGCACGCGCAGCGCCGCGTAGCCGATCGGCACGGCCAGCGCCGCCACGACGAGGGCCGCGACGAGGAGCGCCAGGAAGCTGGGCAGGCCGGCCTTGGTGACGAGCAGGCCCGTGCCGTACGCGCCGAGCCCGGCGAGCGCCCCGTGCCCGAGCGAGATGTAGCCGGTGAAGCCGCCGACGAAGTTCCACGAGGTCGACAGGAGGGCGTAGTTCAGCACGAGGATGCCGGCCGACAGGACGTACGGGTTGGGCGCCAGCGAGGGGAACGACAGCGCGGCGACGACGACCAGCAGGAGCAGGACGCCCCGGGCGGCCCGGGCGGGGGTGACCGCCGGCCGACGCGCGGCGGAGGTGGTCGCCGGATCAGAAGCGCTGGGCAAGCCGGCCTCCGAAGAATCCCTGCGGGCGGAACGCCAGCGTGGCGAAGAGCGCGAGATAGAAGATGGTCTGCGCCCAGGTGGTGTTGAGCGGGATCTGCAGCAGGCTCTGGGTGAGGCCGAGCACCATGGCGGCGGCCGCGGCCCCGGGCACGCTGCCCAGCCCGCCGACCACGATGATCGCCATGAGCGGGCCGATCCAGTGCCAGTGCAGCGACGGGTAGATGGTGGTGTCCAGGGCCAGCGCGGTGCCGCCGACGGCCGCGGTGGCCAGCCCGATACCGAAGCCGTAGCCGGCGACCCGGTTGGTGTCGATGCCCACCAGCCGGGCCGCGTCGGGGTGCTGGATGGTGGCGCGCAGGGCCCAACCGAACGTGGTGCGCTTCAGCAGCAGGTAGAGGGTGAGCAGCGCGGCCACCGCGAGCCCGAACGCGATGAGCTTCACGACGGCGATCCGCGCGCCGAGGAGCTCCAGGTTCGCCGTGCCGTAGCCGAGCTGGATGCGGCGCTGGGTGCCGGTGAAGGCGTACCCGAGCAGCCCCTCGATGATGACCGCGATGGCGAAGGTCAGCAGCACCGACATCATGGTCAGCGTGGCGGGGCGCAGCCGGGAGAGCAGGCCCCGTTGCAGCAGCACTCCGGCGGCGAAGAAGAGCGGGACCGTGACGACCAGGGAGAGCAGCGGGTCGACGCCGAGCCGGGTCTGCGACCACCAGGCCAGGTAGGCGGCGAGGATGAGGAACGCCGAGTGGGCGATCATCACCACCCGCATGATGCCGAAGTAGAGCGTCAGGCCCGAGGCCAGCAGGGCGTAGAGCCCGCCGAGGAGCAGGCCCAGGATGACGCTCTGGAAGATCAGCGCTCCGGAGGTCATCGCGCCCTACCAGGCCGGCTTCGGGTAGACGATGTCGGTCTCCTTCGCGTCGGCCGGGAGCACGATCTGGATCTCCCCGCCGACCCACTGCTGGATCATGTGGGCACCCTTCGGCTTGCCGGTCGCGTCCCAGCTGAGCGGGCCGACGACGGTCTCGACGGTGTTGCCGCGTACCCAGTCGACGAGCTTCTGCTGGCACTCCCCCTGTTCGGCGCAGCCCACCGCGGTGATCGCCGCCGCGACGACCTGGCCCGTCGTGTACGCGTTCGCCTCGTCCTCCTCCGGCGGCGTGCCGAACTGGGCGGTGTACTTCTCCACGAACTCGACGTTGCTGGGGTAGGGCGCCTTCTGGGTGTAGCCGGTCGGCGCGAGGATCCCCTCGGTCTTGTTGCCGATCGCGGCGGCGAACTCGGGGCTGGTCGGAGCCGTGGAGAAGGCGGCGAGCTTCGGCTGGTACGCGAGCTGCTGGAGGGCGACGATCAGGTTCACGCCGTCCTGGTACTGCGAGCCGCCCACCACGAGGTCCGCCTTCGAGGAGGCGATCTTCGCGGCGATGCCGCTGAACTCGGTGGTGTTCGGCGGGTACACCTCGTCGACGACGGTGCGGACCCCGCCCGCCTCGAGCTTCTCCTTCAGCCCGTACGCGGTGCCCTGCGCGAACGGGTCGTCCATCGCCGCGTACGCCGCGGTCGTGGGCCGCTGCCCGGCCGGCAGCGCGAGAATGTACTCGGCGAGGTGGTTGTAGTGGTCGTTCGCGACCGCGGGGGCGGCGTAGAAGAGGTTCTTGAAGCCCTGCTCGAAGACCTCCTTCGCCGCGCCCGCCGGCTCGACGAACAACATCCCGTACTCCTCGGCGACCCGGGCGGCCGGCACCACGAGCCGGGTCGAGAAGGGACCGACCACGATGTCGACCTGGTCCTGGCCGATGAGCTGCTCGTAGTCGGAGACGACGCGGTCGGCGTTGGACTGGTCGTCGAGGATCTTCAGCTCGACCTGGCGGCCCAGCAGGCCGCCCTTGTCGTTCACGATCTTCGCCCAGGCCTGGTAGCCGCGCTGCACCCCCTTGCCGGGTTCGGAGAAGTCGCCGGTGAGCGGCAGCGAGATCCCGACGACGATGGGGTCGTCGCCGGAGGTCGAGCCCTCCCCGCCACCGCTGCAACCGGCGAGCGCGAGCGCCACCGTCGCGCCGAACGCCGTCGCCCATCTCATCTTCGTCAACCGGGTGGACATGCTCGGAAGCTCCTTTGCACCGGGCTGGAAGCGCTTGCGAAAGCGCTTTCGTACTCTAGGGTGTGTCCTACGTCACTGGCAATAGATGAAGGTGCCGACATCGATGTCTCAGGAGAGTCGCTGATGCCCAAGCCTGGCTCGAGGTTGCGCCTCGTCGACGTCGCCGAGCGGGCCGGAGTGTCACTGGCGACCGCGTCCCGCGCCCTGTCCGGCCGCGACGGGGTCAGCGAAGAGGTGGCCGACCGGGTACGGCGGGTCTCCCAGGAGCTCGGCTACGTCGCCAACCCGTACGCGCGCACCCTCGCCGGGGGCGCCAGCTCGACAGTGGGCCTCGTCGTGCACCAGGTGGACGACCCCTACTTCTCCGAGATCGCCGGCGGGGTCATCGAGGTCGCCGCCGAGCGGGGGCTGCTCGTGCAGATCTGCCACTCGGGGCGCGACCCGCACTTCGAGCTGCGCCAGATCCGCCACCTCATCGCCCAGCGGGTCGGCATCATCGTCATCGCCGGCTCCGGCTACACCGACGCCCGGGTCGAGGCGGAGACGAAGGCGGAGCTCTCCGCGTACCAGGGCCTCGGTGGGCGGGTCGCGGTCATCGGACGGCACTCCCTCGGCGCCGACGCCGTCCTGCCCGACAACGAGGCCGGCGGCCGCGCCCTCGCCGAGCACCTCCTCGCGCTGGGACACCGGCGGATCGCCGTGGCGGCCGGGACGCCGGGACTGACCACTGTCGCCGACCGGCTCGCCGGGGTCGCCTCGGCGCTGCGCGGCCACGGCCTGGACCTCGCCGACCTTCCGGTGGTACACACCGACTTCACCCGGG
>NZ_SMKG01000094.1 GCF_004348525.1 Micromonospora sp. 15K316
CGAAGCTCTCACGCCGCCAGAAGGCCGTGAACCGCGCCCACGCGAAAATCCGCGCCCGCGGCGAACGGGCGATCGCCACCCTCAAGACCTGGAAGATCCTGAACAAGCTGCGCTGCTGCCCACGGCGAGCGACTCCGATCGTGCAGGCCATCCTCGTTCTGCACCACGTCGAAGCCAACCGCTACGCAGGATGAAAAAGGCCCAATGCTCAAGTCTTTTGGTTCTTGCCCACCATATGAGCCGCGGGCCGCGGGTGGACCGACGTGGCCCTTGCGGCGGCTTACAGCGGCGGCTGGCCGTGGCTACCGCTTGTGGGATTAGGACGTGCGACGGCTTCGAAGTTGGCCCGGGCGGCGCGTGATGCGCACGGCATGATGGCATCGGTCAGACCGTCAGCGTCTGATCAACGGGCTCGAGTTGTGGCTCCGGCCGGAACCGTCCACTTGTGTGTCGGCCGGCCGCCTTCGGTAGCCGGCTGGCGGGCCAATTTACTCACCGGCCTCGGACCGGCGCGGGCTCACTCCGATCTCGACGCGAGGATGACCCCGTATGGGTGATGCAGCTCAATCTCGGAAAGGCGCTGGCGCTCGGCGTCATCTGGCTCGGCGGCCGAGTCGTGAGCTGAATCGTAGGTGGCGCCCATCATGGATTCGCAGCGCGTCATCGTCCTCGCCTCACGGGCTCTTCAGAGATTGACCACTTGTGATGAACATATCTGTGCAGCGGCGCCCCGGACAGGGCGCCGCTGCACAGATGGCCTTCAGCGCTACTTCAGGGCGTCACCTATACCGAGATTCTCCGGAGTTCTGTTTAGGCGGCCGGAACTTCCTTACGAGTCTGCAGTTTCGATGCTTCTTCGACTATCTATATACCAGCCTTTGAATGCCTCGAAGATCGGTACTCGTCTCACCACCTCAAAAGGGTAAATACCCTGGAAGGCTTTGTCCTGGACCACTTGAATCCCGGGCACTTGCGTGAGGCCAGGCGGCAGTTCGTGCAGCCTCCAGGCATTTAGGACCGCAAGATATTGGGCGTCGGTCAAGGTGATAAAGTCGCCGGCCGAGGGAGCGGCGCGTTCCTGCCACTGCAAGTCGAGTTCGTGGATGTGGTCGACGAGTTCGCGACCCCTTGCCGTAAGTGGTGCAATGAAGCGACCAACCATCGCAAGGTGATCCCAGTGCCTGATGAAATAGTCGTAGTCCACACGGGCGAGATCGTGAGCGATCAAGAATGAGACGTACTTGAAGAGATGATCGTATTCCGGGGCTCCGATCCCCACGCCCATGCCAGGGTTCAACAGTGCTCGCTTGGCCTGGGCGATGTCCATGACAAGGCCCATGTCGAAGTAGACTGACTTGACTAGGTCCGTGAGTCCATGAACGAACAGATCAGAGAAGTCGACAGGCAGGTCCGCAGACGGCGGTTTCGCATTTACCATGCCAGCAAAAATCTCCGCGGGCCCTGAACGGGATGTTGGGAGGGGCCCCGAGCGCTCCAGAGCGCGAAGTACGCCTGACTCATCGAATATATTGTCCGACGGCACGTCTATGTACTTGTTGCCGGACCGCAGAGAGTCCCGTGCATCCACCCAGCACGTCAGATCGGTCTCGGGGTTCCTCAAGATGAGGATCACAGGAAGCGGCGCAGACTCCCAATAGTTTACATGCTTGTCCTGCGGATAATATCGGAAGCAATTTCCGATCTTGGCCTTGAAGAAGCTGACGCCCGTCTTGATTTGAACGAGGACGATGCGACCCGTCGCCTCACTGGCATGAACGTATTCAATCTGCCCGTCGATGCCCACATCGTGCATAGTGGTTTCTCGCCAGAGGCAACGGGCCCTATTGACGACACGAGCAACCTCGTTAACCCCTTCGCGTTCAGTGAACGTCTCGTCACCGACGGCAGGTAAGCTCACCGATTCATCGTAGCTGCGGATGGACATGCCGGTCCGCACGCTCTTCGGCATGACAGCTCAGGCGCATGCTGCGCGCCTTCGTGTGGTTCAAGCAGCGCCAGGGGCGCGGCGACGGTGCCAGCCCGTACACCGTTGGGAATGTCGCGTGTGGGCGAGCACCTGGTGCGGCGCAGGTGACAAGGGCGGTGCAGGTGCTACGACGCGACCACGCTGGTGCTACAACAACCCGGCAGGCCAAGGCGCTGCGGAGCCGGTCTGGCCAGCTCACGTCGTGACGGCGGAGCCAGCCGCCGCTGGTGTACGCCGCCGGACCGCATCTACTCACCGCCGCCAAACATCTGCTGGCGCCGTTGCTCCCCTCTCCTCTGGCCCGCCCTGCGATACGGCCGCTGTCCGAGGATGACATGCAGGGGTTTGATGGCCTAGCAACCCGTTTTTGTGTGGAAACCGGCCTGGGTGAGCCGGCCAGACCTCATCACCGAGTGGCCGTTGGTGAGTAGTTGCCGCGAGCGAGGAGTTCGGCGAGGTGGACGCCCTGACGGCCAGCGAGATGGTCGGCCTGGGTGCGGCAGGAGAAGCCGTCCGCGAGGTAGACGGTGTCCGGCCCAGCATTGCGCAGGGCGGGCAGCAGGGCGTTCTCGGCGACGGCGACGGACGTGTCGTAGTGGCCGGCCTCCATGCCGAAGTTGCCGGCCAGGCCGCAGCACCCGGTCAGCCGGGTCACGGACGCGCCTGCCTGGGCCAGGAGCGCGGCGTCGGCTTCCCAGCCCATGACCGAGTGGTGGTGGCAGTGCGGCTGCGCGACGACCTCGACGCCTGAAAGCGATGGCGGGGTCCAGCCGGGACCGGGGCCCAGTGGAGCGGGGGCGGTGAGCAGCTCGGCGAGGGTGTAGGTGCCGGCGGCGAGGATCCGGGCGCGGGCATCGTCTGGGAGGAGGTCGACCAGGTCTGAGCGCAGCACGGCGGTGCACGAGGGTTCGACGCCCACGATGGGGATCCCGTCGGTGGCGTAGGGCGCCAGGACGGCGAGTAGGTGGGTCAGGCGTCTCTTGGCCCCGTCCAACTGGCCGGTGGAGATCCAGGTGAGCCCGCAGCAGGCGGACTCCTCGGGCACGATCACGGTGTACCCGGCTTCCTGCAGGACGGCGGCAGTGGCCCGCGCCCCGGCTGGATCCAGCGTGTCGGAGAACGTGTCCGCCCACAGCAGCACCGGCCGCGGCGGAGAGGACGACGGGGGCGGCGTGGCGGCGAGCGCCGGGTTATCCGGCACGGTCGCGCGGCCCTGCTTTTCGAACCAGGCGGAAAAGCGTTCCTCGGCGAAGGTGACGATCTGCCGGCGGGGGTCCATCCCGCCCGCGGCGAGCGCCGCCTTCGCGATGGGGCGGTTCCTGAGCACTGTGTTGGTCAGCCTGGCCAGGGCCGGGATCTTAGTGATCAGGGAGGACCAGCGGGGCAGCTGGCCGAGGAGATAGTGGTTGCGTGGACGCACTTTGCCTGTGTAGGCGCGGTGGAGGAATTCGGATTTGTAGCGGGCCATGTCGGTGCCGGTGGGGCAGTCCGTTGAGCAGGCCTTGCAGGACAGGCACAGGTCGAGGGACTCGAGCACCGCCGGGGAGCGCCAGTCGGTGACCAGCGAGCCGTTGGTCAGCTCCTGCAGCACCCGTGCGCGGCCGCGGGTGACGTCTTTCTCGTCCCGGGTCGCCTGGTAGCTCGGGCACATGAACCCGCCCGCGCTGGAGTTGTCGGCCCGGCATTTTCCCACCCCGGTGCAGCGGTGGACCGCGCGGGTGAAGTCCCCGCCGTCGTCGGCGAAGGCGAACCCGTGCCGGGGCGAGGTCGGGCGGGCGGCGGGCCGGCGCAGGTCCGAGTCCAGCGGCCGCGGGTCCACGACAATCCCCGGGTTCAGCACGTTCTGCGGGTCGAATAGCGCTTTGACCTGGCCGAACAGGCCGATCACCTCGGGGGTGTACATGCGCGTCAGCAGCTCCGAACGGGCCCGCCCGTCTCCGTGCTCGCCGGAGAGTGACCCGCCGTAGGAGGCGATGAGGTCCGCGGATGCTTCGAGGAAGGCCCGGGAGGGCCCGATCCCGGCGGGTGTCTCCAGGGGTAGGTCCAGGCGGACGTGCACGCATCCGTCCCCGAAGTGCCCGTAGAGCAGCCCGTCCACGCCACGGTCCGCCATCAGCGCGGTGAAATCGCGTAGGTAGTCGCCCAGCCGTTCAGGCGGAACGGCGGCGTCCTCCCAGCCCGGCCACGCCGGAGCCCCGCTCGGGGTCCGTCCGCCCAGTCCGGCGCCGTCGGCTCGGATGCGCCACAGCGCCGCCGCCTCAGCCCCTGCCGGGACGACTCGTACCGCGTCGGTGCCGGCGTCGGCGGCGAGCGCGTACGCCCGGGTCAGCACGTCGTCAGCGCCCTCGCCGGCCTCGGCGCCGACTTCTACGAGCAGCCATCCGCCACCGGTCGGCAGCTGTGGCACGGCACCCGCTCCGCGGTGGCGGCGTACGACCTCGACGAGGCGGGCGTCCATGCCCTCGATCGCCAGGGGCCGGTGGGTCAGAAACGCGGGTACCGCGTCGGCGGCCGTCGGCATGTCCGGGTATCCCAGCGCGACGACGACCGGGGCGGCCGGCACGGGTACGAGGTTCACCGTGGCCTGCAGGACCGTGACCAGGGTGCCCTCGGTGCCGACGAGCATCTTGGCCAGGTCGCGGCCGTGCTCGGGAAGGAGGTGCTCGAGGGAGTAGCCGGAAACCTGGCGACTGAAGCGGCCCAGCTCGGTGCGGATCGTCGCCAGGTTCGCGTGCACCAGGGCGTCCAGGCCCGCGACCACGTCCAGCGCGCCAGCGCCGGCGCCGGCGTGGAATCGGCGCCCGGCACCGTCGGCGACATCGAGCGAGACGATGTTGTCGGCCGTTCGCCCGTAGGCGACAGCGTGGGGGCCGCACGCGTTGTTTCCAATCATCCCGCCCAGCGTCGCCCGGTTCTGCGTTGACGGGTCGGGGCCGAAGCGCAGCCCGTGGGGAGCGGCCGCGGCCTGCAGGGAGGACATCACCACCCCTGGCTGGACCACGGCGGTTCGGGCGTCGGGGTCGAGCGCGATGATCCGGTTCATGTACCGGGAGAAGTCGAGCACCATTCCGGTGCCGACTGCGTTGCCCGCCACCGACGTACCCGCGCCGCGGGCGGTGACCGGCACTGTGAGGCGGCGGGCCACGTCCAGGGCGGCGAGCACGTCGTCGTTGTCTCGCGGGGCCACCACTACCCGCGGGGGCACCCGGTAGTTCGACGCGTCGGTGGAGTACTCGGCCCGGCGGCGTTCGGAGTCGTCGACATCCCCGTCGACTGCCTTCCGAAGCGCCGCGACGAGGTCATCGCTGAGCCCCGGTGCGCGCACCGATTTCATTGCTGCCCTCCCTCGTTGACATGCGGGCGGCGGTATCCGACGGCACCAGTCGTTGCCCGTACTTGTGATCGATGCGCATGTCGCTCCCGCGCCGCGCTCACTCGGAAACCGAGGTGCTTTTGTACCGACCGGACCCGTCGCGGGGGGTCCGGTCGACACGATGGCGGCTGCTGCTTGTCAGCCCTTGATCGCGGTGGCGATCCACTCGGAGGGAATGATGTCGGCGAACGTGGGCGTGGTGGGCACCAGGCCGGTCTGTCGGTGGAAGTCCGCCGAGACGTTGTAGGCGGTCTCGGTGGGTGTCGGGGCGTCCGGGATCTCCGCCTGCAGGACCGGTACGAGTGCCTGAACCGTCTGGGCGTTCATCGTCTTCTGGTACTGCTGCAGCAGTTCGGTGGCCTTTGCCGGGTCGCCGTTGATGGTCTGCTCGGCCTTGGCGATGGCGCGCAGGAACGCGCCGACCGCCTTGCCCTTTCGGTCGATGACGTTCTGGGTGGTGAAGACGACACCGTGGATGGCGTCCTTGAGAGCGGGGACGTCACCGCGAGCGGGCGAGATGTAGACACGGCCGACTCCGGTGGCCACGGCCTGCTGCCCAATCGGCTGAAAGAACGACAGGGCGTCGACCCGGCCGGCCTTCAGCGCACCGATCGCGGCGGACGCGTCGGCGCCGAGGTTGACCAGGGTCGCATCGTTCTTGGGGTCGAGGTTCGCCTGCTTGAACAGGTAGTTCACCAGCGCCTCGGTGCCGCTGCCCGGCCCGGTCATGCCGATCTTCTTGCCGCGCAGGGCCTGGATCCGCTCGTTCAGCGGCGCCGAGTCGCCGGCGGTCGGGATATTCGATCCGGCGATAATGTCGACGTAGTAGGCATCGACGAGGGAGCCGACCACCCGCGCCTTGTTGTTGATCTTGTGCAGGTTGAACGCATCGGTCATCACACCGCCGGCAACGTCGATGCTGCCGGACTGGACGGCCGCAGCCAGCTTGGCGCCGGTGCCGAGCCGGGGGCGTTCTCCCAGGGTGAGCCCTTCGGCCTTGAAGTAGCCCTCGTGTTCGGCGACGAACAGCGGGAAGAACGCGACGGAGTCGCTGATCTGTCCGACGTTGAGGCGCATGGCGTCGGCGCCGGTGGCCGGCTCGCTGCTGTCGCCCTTGTTGGCACAGCCGGCGGCGAGCAGCGCCGCCGAGACGGCAACGATGGCCCCGAGACGGCGCAATACGGATGTTCTACTGCTGATCATGGTGGACTCTTTCGGCTGAGGGACGGGTGAGGAGCTGCGTCTGAGCGGGCATGTCAGGCCTCGGCGTCCAGGGGCTTCCAGCGGTTGGCCCGCTTGCCCAGGAGGTTGACGATGGCGTTCAGGGCGGCGGCGATGACGCTGAGCACGACAAGGGTGGCGAACACTCCGTCGGTGTCGAACTTCGCGGACGAATCGCTGATCAGATACCCGAGGCCACGGTTGGATGCCACGAGCTCACCGATGACCGCGCCGATCAGCGCGTACGGGATGGAGACCCGCAGTCCGGTCAGTAGGCCGGTCATCGAGGCGGGCAGGACGACCTTGAAGGCGATGTCCCGGCGGGTGCCGTTCATCAGCCGTACGGCGTCGACCAGCGCGCGGTCCACTTCGTGCACACCGGCTGCCGTGTTCAGGAAGACCAGGAAGAACACGGTGACGGCGGCGAGCAGCACCTTCATGTCGGTGCCGATGCCGAACCAGACGATGAACAGCGGCGCCAGGGCGACCTTCGGGATGGCGTAGAGCGCCATGAGGAACGGGTCCAGGATGTCCCAGACCACTCGGACGGAGGCGATCAGGTAGGCCAACGCGGCGCCGGACAGCGCACCGACGAGGAAACCGAGCACGATCTCCTGCACGGTGATCCAGGTGTTCGACCACAGTGTGCCGTCGGCGACCCAGTCGCCGAGCCGGGTGGCGATGCCGTTCGGGCTGCTGACGAACTGCGGGTCGAGGACGGGACCCGACAGTGCCTGCCAGACCACCAGCAGGACGACGAGCAGCCCGATCCGCCACCCCCAGATCAGGGTTTTGCGGCCGTGCCGCTGGCGCCAGGTGCGCCGGGACGTCTCCCGCAGGGGGCCCGCAGGCCTGGCGACCGCGCCCACTTGCGGGGTCGTGGTGGCGCTCATCGTGCCCCCTCCTTCAGCGCCGCGGACAGCCGCCGGTGCAGTTCGACGAAGTGTGGGTCGACTCGAATGTCGTCGGGATCGCGCGGCCGGGGCAGGTCCACCGGCTGGTCGAGCAGGATCGTGCCGACCGGCCCGAGCACCACGACGCGGTCGGCGAGGATCAGCGCCTCCTCGATGTCGTGGGTGACGAAGACGACTGTGCGCCCGCTGCCGGACCACAGCCGCAGCAGTTCGCCCTGCAGTTCGGTGCGCAGTTGGGCGTCCAGCGCGCCGAACGGCTCGTCGAGCAGCAGCGTCTCCGGGTCAGCACACAGCATCCGGGCCAGGCTGGCACGTCGGCGCATGCCACCGGACAGCTCGCGCGGGTAGTGCCGCTCGAAGCCGTCCAGGCCGACGAGCTTGATCAGCTCGGCGGCGACCGCGGCCCGTTCCTTCTTGCTCTCGCCGCGCAGCTCGCGGGGCATCTGCACGTTGCGGGCGACGTCACGCCACGGCATCAGCGTGTCGTGCTGGGTCAGGTAGCCGACCTGCGTGTTGGGTCCGCGCATCGGCTTGCCGCCGTACGTGATCTGCCCGCTGGTCGGCGGGGTCAGCCCGGCGAGGAGGTTGAGCAGGGTCGACTTGCCGCAACCGCTGCGTCCCAGCAGGACCAGGAAGGACCCCTGTTCGACGGTCAGGTCGACGCCGCGCAGCGCGATCAGTTCCTCGTCGTCCTTGCGGAAGTGCTTGGACAGGCCCTGCACCTCGATGACGGCGGCGCTCATGCTGTCGCCGCCGACGGCGCCGCCGCGACGCGACGGGTGTTCGTCACTGCCATCACGCGTACCTCGTCCTCGGTGAACCCGGCCGCCAGCAGCCGGTCGGCCAGCAGCGCGAGACCGTCCTCCACCGGGGGGTTGAACGGCTGGCCGAGGTCGGAGGAGAGCAGCGAGTGCTCGGGGCCGACCTGCCGGATGTGGTCGAACAGGGTGTCCCAGCTGACCTTTCCGGTGTACGCGGTGGTGAAGCAGCGTTCCATCAGCGCGCCCCGCCCGGCCAGGTGCCGCTGCACCTGCACCGACAGTCGCTGGGAGGTGAACTCCGGGTGCGTGACGACGATGCGCCGCACCCCGAGGTCGGCCGCCGCGTCGACGACGGTGGTGATCTCGTCACCGGACAGGTGCCCGGTCGCCAGCACCATGTCGTGCTTGGCGATGACGCTCAGCACCTCCCGGAGCGCCGGCACGATCGCACCGTCGGAGTCGACGACGTCGATCGCCGGGGCCATGATGCCCTGCTCGGCCAGGTCGGCCTGCAGTTGCGCCCACATCGGCGGGGTGGCGCCCTCCGGCTCGCTGGCCTGGCAGTCCCGCTGGTTGGCGCAGTCGACGGTGGGCAGCCAGACGATCCGCGCGCCCTGCCGGCCCGCGATCTCCACGGCCACCGGGTTGAGCCCGCCCACCGAGCCGTTCAGCGTGATTGCGCCGAGCACGTCCACGCCGGGCACGGTGTTGCGCACCACTTCGGCCCGCTCGGCGGTGGGCACGTAGTGCGACTTCAGTACGAAGCCGGCCAGACCGACCTCGGCGAACCGGCGCGCCAACGAGACGTCGTCGATGCGTCGGCGCATCACGTCCGGCGCGACGTGGATGTGCGTGTCGTACGCCCCGACGACGAGTTCACGGGCTCGGGCCGAGGGGGTGGGGTGGTCACTCACGGAGCCTCCAAGGGAAATCAGGACATCGCCCCGCGACGTGTGGCACCGCGGTGGCCGGTCGAGCTGTGATGTGGTGGATTCACGATTCAGAAGTGGACGAGGTGAGATGGAGACGCGCGGTGCTGCGCGTGGGCGGACGTCATCTCGTGCAGGGTGTCTGCGACGTGGGAGAGGTGGTAGCGCATCGCGGCCTCGGCGGCGTCCGGGTCACCCGCCTCGATGGCGTCGACGATCCGGGTGTGCTCGACGAAGGACCGGGCGGACCGTCCGGGAACGAGCACCGTGCGGTATTGGAAACGCACCATCTGTGCCTTGAGCCCGGCGATGAGTCGAGTGGCCGTGTGATGCCGGGACGCCTCGATGATCTTCGCGTGCATCCGGGCGTTGCCGTCCGAGTACGCCAGCAGGTCGCCCGCCTTCAGGCAGGCCGACATCTGCGCGAGCGTCTCGCGCATGAACGTGACCTCCGCTGGTGTGGCCTTCACAGCGGCCTCGCGGGCGGCGAGTGCCTCGAGCGCGCCGCGTGCCTGGGTGATCTCCAGGGCCTCGGCCTCGGTCACCATCCGCACCCGGGCTCCGCGGTTCGGCTCATGGACCACGAGCCCTTCCTGCTCGAGTCGGGCGAGCACGGTGCGGACCGCGGTGCGGCCTACCCCGAGCGTGACGGCCAGGTCGACCTCGACCAGCCGCTGGTTGGGCATCAGCCGCCCCCGGACGATGTCCTCGCGCAGTCTCGCGTACGCCTCATCGGCGGCGATCCGCCCGCGGCCGTTGCGGCCGGCGGTCGTCGGCACCGACTGCGGCGGTGGCATGGCGTCCACGACGGCTCCTTTCATCGGCTGCGGGATCGAGCGGGCAGACACGGTTCTCAACGGTTCCTGGCCTTCAGTGCCGCATCCAGTCGCGGGTAGACCCGGCGGGCGTTGCGCTCGAGGACCTTCTCCCGGTCTCCCGGCGCCAGCTGCAGCGCGTCCACGTACCGCAGGGTGTCGTCGAAGTGGTGGCCGGTCTGCGGATCGATGCCCCGGACCGCGCCGACCATCTCGGAGCCGAACAGGATGTTGTCGACGCCGATGACGCTGAAGAGCAGGTCGATGCCGGGCTGGTGGTACACGCAGGTGTCGAAGAAGACGTTGTCCATGACCGACTCGTCCAATGCGGGGCGGTTGAGCATGTCCGCTAGCCCTCGGAAGCGGCCCCAGTGGTAGGGCACCGCTCCCCCACCGTGCGGGATGACGAATCGCAGGTCTGGGAAGTCCTTGAAGAGGTCCGACTGCAGGAACTGCATGAACGCGGTGGTGTCGGCGTTGAGGTAGTGCGACCCGGTGGCGTGGAAGTTCGCGTTGGTCACCGCGGAGACGTGCACCATCGCCGGCACCTGCAGCTCTACCATCGCCTCGTAGAAGGGATACCAGCTGCGGTCGGTAAGAGGCGGGGAGGTCCAGTGGCCACCGCTGGTGTCGGGGTTGAGATTGCATCCCACGAACCCGAGCTCCAGCACGCAGCGTCGCAGCTCAGCCACGGAGTGCGAGATGGGGGCTCCGGGCGACTGCGGGAGCTGGCAGACTCCGATGAAGTTCTCCGGGTACAGCTCGACCACGCGCGCGATGAGGTCGTTGGAGACCTGCGCCCAGCGGCTGCTGACGGCCTCGTCACCGATGTGATGGCCCATGGCTGAGGCGCGCGGCGAGAAGATGGTCAGGTCGATCCCGCGCTCGGCCATGAGTCGCAGCTGGCTTCCCTCGATCGTCTCGCGGATCTCGTCGTCCGAGATGCCGGGGTAGGCCGGCGGTTCTTCGCCGGCACTGAAGGCCGCCTGCTGCGCCTCTCGCCACGACGTGTGCGCCTGCGGCGCGGTCGTGTAGTGGCCATGGCAGTCGATGATCACGTGTCCCAGGGCTCCTTGGCGTCGGCTGATCGGCAGAACCAGCTCCGTTCACCGGCAGGCGATGTGATTCGGGGCTGATGGCCTCCCGCGTCACGCTCGCGAATGCCGCTCGGCAACTGTGACCGTAACCACCACACAACATCGTCGCAATAGATGTCGAGCAGATTGTCGACAATATTTCGACCACGGCCTCCACAGAGGCCATATACTCATCCGCGACTGAGGGAGGTCCGGTTTGGCCAAGACCCCGCGTGAGGGTGCCGCCGCCACAAGGCTGGCGGCCGACGCACTACGCGCCGCGCTGATGAACGGCGATCTCGCGCCCGGACAGCGGCTGGTGGAGGCAGAGCTCGCCGAGTCGTTCAGCGTCAGCCGCGCCAGTCTCCGCTCGGCGCTGTTCGACCTGGCCGCCGAGGGACTGGTCGAACGCATCCCGAACCGCGGCGCCCGCGTACGGGTCGTGTCCGTGGCCGAGGCGGTGGCGATCACCGAGTGCCGCATGGTCCTCGAGGGCCTCTGTGCCGCCAAGGCAGCCGAACAGGTCACCGACGAGCAGATCGCCGTACTGACCGATCTCGGCGACAAGATGCAGCGTGCGGTCGCCGACGGTGATCCGATGAAGTACTCAGCGCTCAACCGGGAACTCCACCGCCTCGTACGCGAGTACGCGGCGCAACCGGTGGCCTCGGGGCTGCTCGACCGGCTCAACGGTCAGCTCGTTCGCCACCAGTTCCGGCTCGCGCTGCGCGCCGGCCGCCCACAGGTGTCCCTCCAGGAGCACCTCGCGATCATCGACGGGATCGCACGCCGCGACCCCGCCGACGCCGAGGCCGCCACCCGCGCACACTTGAACAGCGTCATCACGGCACTGCAGGAGGCCGACGCCGAGTAGAGCCGGGCGGACCACTGTCCGCCCGGCCGGCACCGGCGGACTATCGGCCACCTTTGTCGCGCAGGTCGATCAGCAGATCACGCGTCGCCGCACTGATCCTCGCCGGGACCCCCAGCTCCTCGAGCTGCTCGGCGGCAGCGGTCATCTCGTCCGCCCGCCGGCGGGCGTGCTGGTGGGTCCCGTCGATCAGCCTGTCAATCGTGCGCTGGTCGAAGCCGGCCAACTCGGAGCTGATGTTGTCGCGCAGCCAGTCGGCGCAGCCTGCCGCCTCCGCAGCGGCCATCGCTTCCACCACCGCCGCCGCCAGTCCCTTGTAGAAGACGCTGCGGAGCAGTTTGCGGGAGATGGCCGCGCCCGCCGGCCCCGGCTGAATCGCCACCTGCGCGCCGAAGTCGGACAGGATGGCCGCGTACCGGTCGGCGGCGGCACCGGACACCAGCATGGGGGTACGCAACCCCTTGCCCGGAACCGGCGCCATCAGCGCGACGTCGACGACCGGGATGGACGCCCCGGCCGCCTCCGCGAGCGCCGCCTTCAGACCCGGCGAAGCGGTGTTGAGGTCGGCCCAGATCGTCTCCGGTCGCACGCAGGGCAACGCGTGGCGCAGCGCGTCCATCGCGTCGTGGGAGCTGTTGACACTGAGCACCAGATCGGCGTCGCGCACCGCGTCGGCCTCGTCGGCCCGAGGGGCGACGCCGTCGGCGTACCGCACCTTCGGGTCGTAGCCCCGGACGTCGGCGCCGGCCGCTACCAGATCACGGGCGATCTCCGAGCCGGCCTCCCCCAGCCCGAGGACGGCGATTCGGACAACCCTGCCGGCCTCCAGGCGATCAGTCTTCTGCAGCGGGGTCATGTCGTCTCCACATCGTCGATGAACGCACGGATCAGAGGGGCAACGTCAGCGGGGAAAGGCGATGCCCTCGAAGAGCTTGCGGGCAGTGCGTACGACACCTGAGCGGACGACCTGCGGTGGAGAGACGCCGGCGTCGACCGTCACGTCCACCAGCAAGTGTCCGGTCGGATGCTCCACGTCGACCTGCGAGCGCTCGGCCGGCCAGTCCACGGTGAGCTCGTGACCGACCGCGCCCGGCAGCAGCATGCCGGTGACCACACTGACCGCGGCCAGCACACCGATCGAGGTGTGCGGCTGGACAGGAATGAAGGACCGGGTGCAGACCTGGCCGCCGTCGCGCGCGGCGGCGACCAACGCCGTCTTCGGTACGGAGGACCGGCTCACGTCCCCGAGACCCATGAGGGCACCCGCCTTGATCCGCAGGGCGTCGATGCGCTCGAGCAGCGCGGCGTCGGCAGCCAACTGCTCGTGCGTCTCATAGCCGGTCAGGCCGAACGACTCCGCCCGCGCCACGACCAGCGGCATGCCGTTGTCGACACAGGTCACGTCGACGCCGTCGATCGAGTCCCGGACCCTGCCGGTCGGCAGCAGACTGCCGGTCGCCGAGCCCGCCGTGTCACTGAAAGCGAGAACGACCGGTGCCGCGGTGCCGGGAACCCCAGCGATCGCAAGATCGCCACGATACTCGGGACGACCACCCGGGGTCGGGAAGGTGGCCACCGCGACGCTGCCGGAGTTGACCATCCGAATCCGTACGCTGGTCTCACGCTGTCCCGCCGGAACCAGTCCGCGTTCGACGGCGAAGGGCCCCACGCCGGCCAGAATGTTGCCGCAGTTCTGGCGGTCGCTGACCGTCGCGCTATCGACGCCGAGCTGGAGGAACAGGTAGTCGACGTCCACGTCCGGGTTCGCCGACCGACTCACGACGGCGACCTTGCTGGTGAGCGAGGTGCCCCCGCCGAGGCCGTCGATCTGGCGCGCACCGGGGCTGCCCATCAGCCGCAGCAGCAGCTCGTCCCGCTCGGCCGTGTCGGCCGGCAGGTCGGCAGCCTCGAAGTACAGGCCGCGGGAGGTGCCGCCACGCATCATGGTGCAGCGCACCCCGGTGTCGTCGTAGCTCACCGTCCACCCTTGAGGTACTCGTCGTAGGAGACGTACTCGATGCCGAAGTCGTTGAGCTTGTCACGGAGCCCGTAGCGGTCCAGGCCCAGCTCGCCCTGCTCGAAAGCCGCGCGGCTGGCGGCCTCCTTATCCGTCCGGGCCTGCGCGGCGGTCAGCGCCCGCGGCACGTCGGCCCTGGGTACGACCATGACGCCGTCGTCGTCGGCGACGATCACGTCACCTGGGTGCACGGTTTGCCCGCCGAGGACGATCGGTACGTTCACCGACCCGGCCGTGGCCTTGACCGAGCCCTGCGCGCTGACCGCCCGCGACCAGGCCGGGAACCCCATCTCCCGCAGCTCCGCGACGTCGCGCACCCCACTGGCCAGCACCACACCACGGATGCCCCGCTTGGCCAGGGCGGTGGCGAACAGCTCACCGAAGAGTCCATCGGTCGAGGGCGAGTTGGTCGCGACCACCAGGACGTCACCGGGCCGGCACTGCTCCACCGCAACGTGGATCATCAGGTTGTCCCCGGGCCAGCACAGCACGGTGACGGCAGTGCCACCGATGCGCGCACCCGGCCACGCGGGCCGGAACTCGGGGCCGAGGTAGCCGACGCGGCCGAGCGCCTCGTGCACGGTGGCCACCCCGTACCTGCCCAGACGCGCCGCATCGCCGACGTCGGCGCGCGGTGGATCAGTGACGACGACAGTCCTCATCCGGGGATCTCCTTCTAGCGGGAAGGTCGAGCGCTCGTTTGTCGGGGCGGCGGCCGACTCGGCTCAGCCGGGTCCGGGCCGCCGCCGCGGTCGAGACCGTACGCGCGCGGACGCCGCGATTCGTTGACAGATCGCCAGCGATGTACTCGCCGCTGGTGGTCGCTTCGCGCCACCGCACCTGGTCCACCTGTCGGCCGGCCACGTCGCCGCTGGAGATTCTCTCCATGGCTCACCCCCAACAGATCTTGCGCCGACGCTAGGCGGCTGGCGACAAGATTGTCAACACTTCTGTTGCAAGACGCCGGACCAGCACCGGCAGCCGTTGGACGTCCCGGCGTAGTACGGCCGACCGAGCATCGATCGGATCGGCGCCTCCTCGGCGAGCTTCTGACTTGTGCAGCTGCGCAAAGTGGTCCTTGTGCCGGTGGCGACACCGCAGTGAGGGTGATCAAATCCCGTGCCGCAAGGAGTCGGCCGGGCGCTGGACCCCCTTGCAGGAGCAACAGATGCGCAGAGTCAAGGCACCACCCGCCCTCGCCATCCTGGCGGCGGCCGCTCTCCTCGGCACCACCGCCCAAGCCGCGAACGCCGCGCCGGCGAGCACGACGACGGACGCGGAGGCGTCGGTTCCGGTCACCGTGGCGCCCGCTACGGACACCCCTGCGCTCGTGGACGACCTGGCCGAGCCGGTCGACGCCACGATCGCAGCGGACAAGGCCGCCAAGGCCCACCTCACGGGCCACAAGGACCGCTACAGGATCGCCGACCCGGCCGGCACGCTCACCACGGCGGGCGTCGACACCCGGGGCGAGCGGGAGACGGTCCGGCTCAACCAGAAGTACAAGGGCCTGCCCGTGTTCGGCGGCCAGTACGTGGTGCGGATGGAGAAGAAGGCCGGCAAGCGCGCGGTGACCGGCACGTCGGGCAGCTACTTCACCGACCTCGACGTCGACACGACGCGCCCGACGATGCCCGCCGACGTCGCGATCGCCCGAGCGGTCGAGGACGTACGCAAGAGTCTGCACCCCGGCGCGGCCGTCGTGGCCGGGGCGCCGCGGCCCGGCACGGCGAACTGCGCGGCCCGCGCCGACCTCACCGGCACCGACCAGGGGCTCGTGGTCATGCCGACCGGCAGCGGTGTGCTCGCGCGGCGCGTGCTCGTCAAGGGTAAGGACGTCGCCACGGGCCAGCCCGTGCTCCGCGACGTGTACGTGGGCGCGACGAACGGGGTGACGCTGCTCAGCGTCAGCCGGATCAAGTCCTTCGCCACCGCGCAGCAGGCCGCGGCCCTGGCCGCCGGCGGGACCGCCGTCGCGCCGCGGACCGTGCCGGCGCCGTCCGCGTCGGGCAGCGGCACGACCTCGGTCGTGGGCGAGGGCAAGAGCCTGCACGGCGCCACCGTGCCGGTCCCGCTCGTCCGGACCGATGACGCGGACTCGTACCTCATGATCGACCAGACCCACACCCTCCCGGACGGCCGGACGGTGCCGATCACCACCTGGGACGCCCGGGGCCGGGACTACTACGACCTGCTCGACGGCCAGCTGCCCGAGGGCGTCGGGCCGTTCGCGTCGCCGTCGAGCACGCTCGGTACGGACCTCACCGACGCCGGCGCCGTGGACGCGGCCTGGGACGCCGCGCAGGTGTTCGAGTGGTTCCAGACGAAGCTCGGGCGTAACAGCCTGGACGACAACGGCATGGCGATCAACTCGATCGTCGGCATCACCTACGGCGGCTCCCCGTGGGTCAACGCCTACTGGGACGGCACCCGGATGGTGTACGGCAGCGGCGACGACGAGTACCTGCCCCTGGCCGCCGACCCGGATGTGGTGGGCCACGAGATGACGCACGGTGTGGTGGAGAACTCCGCCAGCCTCGTCTACGCCGGCCAGCCGGGCGCGCTCAACGAGGCGATCGCCGACTACTTCGGCAACGCCATCGACCTCGACGCGGCCGGTACGCCGATGACCGACCCCGAGGCGAGCCTGATCGGCGGCGACCTCTGCCGCACCCTGGCGCCGACCAAGTGTGCCCTACGTGATCTCGACGACGGCGCCACCACGGCGGACTTCCAGCACCTGATGGACACGCCGCAGATGGACGACGGTGGCGTGCACCTCAACTCGACGATCGTGTCCGGGGCGCTGTGGGACCTGCGACAGGCGTTCGGCGGCCCGGTCGCTGACAAGATCGTCTACCGGGCGCTCACCGACTACCTCACGCCCATGTCCGACTTCGTGGACGCCCGCGAGGCGGTGCTCGCCTCCGCCAAGTCCTCCGGGCTGAGCAACAAGGACCTCAAGGTGGTGCGGGCGGCGTTCGACTCGCGCGGGATCACCGCGAAGTGGAAGGCGAACCTCTACGGCAAGAAGACCGACCTCCTCGTCGACCGGCTCAACACCGGAATGTACGTCGACATGACGGCGAGCATGGCCGGCGGCTGGTTCGCCGTGCCGCGGGCGGACGCGAACCGCACCGAGCCGACGTCTATCTGGGTGGGCCGCACCGACGGCAAGGTCGCCCCGTACCGGATCTCCCCCAACGACGGGAACCCGCACAGCTTCCCGCACACCGACGGCAAGCGGGTCGTGTGGCTGTCGATCGAGGCGGACCAGAACTCGCCGACGTGGGAGACCGACCGCATCCTGTCGGCACCCATCGGCGGCGGCCACGTGGAGGAGCTGTACCGCTCCCCGTACCGGATCAACGGCCTGGGCTTCGACGGCACCGTCGTGACGTGGAGCCAGTACGACCCGGAGCAGGGCTACCGCGACGTCGTGCGCTACCTGCAGGGCCGCTCGCGGACCGTCCACACCCTCGCACACCCGGACTGGGTCGGGAACGCGACGGCACCGAGCGTCAAGAACGGAAAGATCTCCTACGTCCGGTACGAGGACTACGCGCAGCCCGACGCCAACGGCAACCGGTGGTCGCTGGGTGTCGAGGTGTACGACCTCGCGACGGGGAAGACGACCTTCGCCGGCGGTGACCCCGGCGCCGAGACGATGAGCTACCCCCAGGTGTCCGGCACCGGCGTCGCCTGGGTCATCAACCGCGACTACGGCAGGTTGGTCGACGGCCAGTGGAACCAAGGGACGTTCAACGACTCCGTACGGCTCTTCGACTTCGCCACCCGCACGAGCCACCTGCTCTTCGAGGAGAACTCGCCGCAGGCGATCCGCGCCGACGTCCTCACGCTGTCCGACACGACGCTCACGGTCACCGAGGAGGCCCCGTACGACCTCTGGCTCTCCACCGGCGGCTACCCGGACAACGCGCTCAACCCGAAGCTCAAGCAGTACACGTTCGACGGAGAGTACGTCGGCCCGGCGTCCTGCAGCCCGGGCGCGCAGATGTTCGCGACCGCTGGCGCGGGGCGCGAGGTGATCTTCATGGACTCGTCGGCAGGCGGTTTCGGCCTGGCGTACGCGAAGGGAGCCAAGTCCTGCGAGTGATCCCCTGCCAGGGGACGCGATGCACGACGGCGCGCCGGTATCTCCTGATGGGAGGTCCCGGCGCGCCGCCGTGTTCGGGATGTCCTCACCGATCCTTCAGCCACCCCCGCTCCGCCGCCAGCAGTGCGATCTGGAACCGAGTCCGGGCACCGAGCAGGGAACCCGCATCGCTGACATGCTTCTGCACGGTACGGCGGCTCACTTTGAGCACGCGGGCGATCGCCTCGTCCTTCATCCCGGTCGCCATCATGTGCAGGATTTCCCGTGTGCGCAGGTCCGGCCCCACGGTCGTCAGACTGTCCTTCAGGGCCGGCCCATCGGGTCGGCTCGCCAGCGACACCGGGTCGGCGCGCTCCCACACGCTCTCGAACAGCGCCACCAGCGCCACCACCAGCGCGGGCGAGTGCACCACCAATGAACCCGCCGCCGGGCGGTCCCCGCGCACCGGCAGCAGAGCCGCCGCCCGGTCGAACACCACCAACTTCACCGGCAGCCGGGCCGCCAGCCGCAGTTCCCCGCCCTGGCCCGTCCCGCGCAGCGCCGTCTTGAGCGACACCGCATCGGTGAAGCCTTCCGTCTCGTACACCGACCGCATCCGCACCCCGGGTGCCACTGCCGACTCCCCGACGGACGCCTGCGTGGTCGTCACATACGGCGGCTTGGCCAGATGCAGTACCTCAACCGAACTCCCCTTCAGCAGCTGACCGTAGCGCGCCAGCACCTCGTCCTCGCGTTCCAGCACCTCCACCAGGTGCGCAGTGCGTGGCCCGGACATCGCCTCGTACACCTCGTGAAGTTGCTCCACGAGGCCCTCGACGCGGGCCAGTTCGGCCCGCCGCCGCGCCAGCAGGGCGCTGAGCGACGACCTCGGGGGGCCGGCGACCCATCGCGGCGCCGTGCCGTCGATCTGCAGCACCAGTGCGGAGTCCGCAAGGTGGCGTAGTGCTCGTTCCGCCTCCGCCAGGGACACCCCGACCGCCGCGGCCACATCGGTGACGTCCGCCGAACGCACCGCCACCAGATGCTCCAACACCCGCCCGGCGAGTGGATCCAGACCGGCTACCGCCCACGGGCTGCCTGAAGTTCCGTCCATACGTTCTGACACTCCTGTGGTCTGCGCTTGCTCCGCTTTGGCGGACACCATCGGTGTGGTGGGTCAGGCCGCCAGGGTGGCCTCCTAGTCGGCGGGACCGCGGTGGCCCAGGCTGCTCGGCCGGTGCAAGTTGTACCAGCCGTCTGGCAACTGAGGACGCCCGACGCCCGTACCCGCCAATGGCCGTCGAGCCGGGAATCGAGGTCGGCGCCTCGTTGAGGATCATGACCGCTGCTGAAGCCTGTAGAGCTCTGGGGGCGTTGACCCTGGATATCGAGATGCGCGTCGGTGGAGGAACTAAGTCAGCTGTTTCACTTTGCCGCTGACCACGCTGCCTACTACCGCCGGTGGTTGCTGGAACCGCCGGTCAAAGCGCAACTGGACCAGGCTGAGGTGGCCAATGCCATTCTCCCGCCCGTTGCCCTCGGCCCCCGCTTCCCCGGAACAGGTACTGGCGGACCTGCTCACCGCGGCCGAGCCCGGTCTGGTCACCGTCGCACGCCCGCGTACTTCGGTTTCATGGTCACCGGTGCGTTGCCGGCGACAAACCGCGGCAGACATCGTCGCTGTTGGTTGGGACCAACCCGCACGAGTTTGTCGTGATTGACGGCCTACGGTACGCGCTGGTCAGACCAGCTGTCACTCACGCCCCACAGCGCACCACGACCTCCGGCGATCGGCCGTGGCTGACCCTACATGCCGCGGAGATCCCGCCGCCGGGTGACGTAGACGACGTGTCACACCCGGACGGGCTACCTCGTCTCTCTGACGAGAACGCGAAACGGGCGACGAAGGAAATATCGATCGTGCAGGGCGGCAGGCATCACCTACGGACCGTATGAGCGCAACGCGTAGCCGACTGTGCGCCCGAGTCATCCCTCCTAGTAAGGACTTGTCATGAGTTTCGACGATTTGTCTCTGCCGCCGGTATTGCCGGAGGAGGTCGCGCCGCTCGCGGCCGCGGTGGCGGGTTCGGTTCTACTGCCGGGCGACGCGGGGTACGGGGTACGACGACGAACGCGCCGTGTTCGACCGGAATCACGACCTGGTGCCCGCGGTGATCGTGCAGGCGACCGACGTTGCCGCGGCCTACGGCCCGGAGCGCTACGAGCGCCTGGCGGCCGTCAAGAAGACCTACGACCCGACCAACATGTTCCGGCTCAACCACAACGTGGCACCAACCGCCTGATCAAACGGCCGACCAGGTAGCACCCTGGACATGATCGACGAATTGATCATGTCCAGGGTGCTACCGGTGTCGAATCAGATGCGCCGGAACCTGCCACTCGCTGCCCAACGGGTGCGTTCCGCTGACGCGCTCGCCGCGCTCCCATTCCTGCATCGAGAAAAGGAGTAAGTCATATGCCACTGAAGCTTGGCGTCAACCTTCCGCAGGACTCCCTGTACGACTTGACGACGGACGTCGTGAAGTTCGCGCGGGCGGCCGAAGAGATCGGGTACGACAGTCTCTGGGCGTACGAGCGTATTCTCATGCCCGTCGACCAGAGCGGTCCCCACGGTCTGTACAACATCCCTGACATGCCCTGGTTCGACCGATATGAGTCCACCGGCGAGGCACTGGTCACTCTGGCGATGGCTGCTGCCGTCACCGAGCGGATCGAGCTGGGCACAGGAGTCCTCGTTCCGCCGCTGCACACGCCGTTTCGGCTGGCCCGAACGCTCGCGACACTGGATCACCAGTCGGGTGGCCGAGTCATCGCGGGCCTTGGCGTCGGCTGGTCGATCGACGAGTTCGACGCGGCCGCGCCACGACCGTACTCCGAGCGCGGCACGGCCCTCGACGAGTTCCTGGACATGGCCTCGGCGGTGTGGGGCCCCGACCCGGTCTCGTTCGACAACGACCGCTACCGCATCGCCCCGGCGACGGTGAGACCGAAGCCGGCTCGCCAAATCCCGATCTACCTGGGCGGTCTCGGTCCTGCCGCGCTGCGCCGCATCGCCCGCCGCGGCACCGGCTGGCTGCCCACCGGCATCCCGCCAGAGCAGGTCGTGGCGCAGCTCGCGCAGCTGCGTGAAATGGCAGCCGAGGCGGCACGGGACCCGGCCGAGATCAACTGCATCGTCCAGGTGGCCGTGCAGGACCTGTCCGAGGTGCCGGCGCAGGGCCGCCAACCCTTCGCCGGCAGCCCCAAGCAGCTGGTCGAAGACCTGGCGGTCCTGGCCGAGGGCGGCGTGCACCACGTCTATGTCACTACGACTGTGGCCAGCAAGGACGTCAACGAGCTGATCGACAACAGCGCGGCGGTTCACGAGGCCGTGCGTGGCGCAGGACTGTGACTGAGCCATCTTCATCATGCGTAGCGGGTGGTTTCGACGTGGTGCAGGACTTGGACGATCGCGGTGGCTCGGCGCGGGCAGCAGCGCACCTTGACCAGGATCTTCCAGGTCTCGAGCCTGGCGATCGCTCGTTCTCCGCGGGCACGGATCTTCGCGTGGGCCCGGTTCACGGCCTCTGCCTGCGTGACAGCTTCGGCCGGAAGCGGCGCCGCTCGAACGGTGTGCGCACGTTGCCACGGATGCCCTGGTAGCCCTTATCGACGATGATCATTTCACCCGCGCCGGTCAGGGCATCACCGATGCCCTGACCGCGTGCGGCGGTCGGATCCCATGCACCATGACGTGCTGCTCGACACGCGCCGGCCGCGGATGGTCCAGTGGAACGAACACGCCCGTCCGTTTCGCTGGACCTACGAGGGCATCCCGCTTGAGAAGGCAGTCTGCCCCCCACGGACTTCCGCAGAGCAGCACGGAGAGGCTCCATGTGAACGAGTGAGGCTGTCCGGCTGAGCGGCCGCGGCCTGAGCTGGGCGGTGTCGACTGGGCCAGGGCTTCGTCCGAGACAGCCAAGCACGGGCTTGCGCCGCTGAGCGGTTCCGCGCCGACGGTCAGCGTGATCGGCTACACCCTCGGGGGCGGGCAGAGCCCCGTGCTGGGCCGCTCGCAGGGGTACGCCGCCGACCATGTCCGGCGTATCGAGGTGGTGACCGCAAACGGTGAGTTGCGGCAGGCCACCGCCGACAGGGAGCCGGACCTGTTCTGGTGGACGTGAGTTTCGATGGGCTACGGGACGGCCCATCGAGGCTCCACCAACCAAGGCCCATCGACCAAAGCCCCCGGCGGCCGGTCATCGCTCCTAGGGCGTGTCCTGTCGATCTTGTAGTGGTTGATGGTTGACGATGTGCTGGTGGTGCGTCGTGGTGAGTTGACTGATGAGGCGTGGGTGGTGATTGCGCCGCTGCTTCCGGAGCCGGGTGGTGCG
>NZ_SMKG01000095.1 GCF_004348525.1 Micromonospora sp. 15K316
CCCCGGCCCCGCCGCCCGATCGACCCGGCCGACCCGGCCGCCGTGGCCCGGGCGCGGCACCCCTCGATGGCCGGGCGGTCGAACGCCCCCGCCCGGGCGGGCAGCGTGGTGGTGCTGCTCGAAGGCGGCCCGGCGGACGCCGTCGAGCGGGCCGAACGCCTGGTGTCCCTTCTCGACGGCGCACTGGTCACCCACTCCGCCCCGCCGTGGTGGCGGCGTTACCCGTTCGGGCCGGGCGACACCGCGCTGCGTATCGAAGTGCCGATCACCGACCTGCACGCGGCCGTCTACGCGCTGCGTGACGCGGCCGGCGCTCCGGTGCCCGTACGCGGCTCCGCCGGGCTCGGCGTGGTGCACGCGGCGCTGCCCGGGTCACCCCCCACCGACCGGGTCGCCTCGATCCTGGCCGCCGTCCGGGGCGTGCTGCTGGCGCGCAAGGGGCGGTGCGTGGTCCTGTCGGCGCCCACTCCGGTGCGCCGCGCGGTCGACCTCTGGGGGGAATTGACCGGGCTGCCCCGGCTGCGCGCCGCCAAGGCGCACCTCGACCCGCACCACCGACTTGCCCCGGGCCGCCTCCCCGGCGGCGGCTGACCCGCCCTTTGATCCACTCGCGGTCAATGAAGTCGGGGTGTCCGCGGCGAGGGATGCCCCGACTTCAAGGAAGGCGAGTCGATCAAGCGACGCGAGGCGGCTGGCGGGCCGGTCCGGTCCTGGTCGGGCGGTCGGCGGGCCGGTCAGGTCGCTTCGTTGCGCAGGACGAGGATCGCGATGTCGTCGCGCGGCGCCTCGACCGAGAAGCCGAGCGCGGTGGCGCGCAGCCGGGCGGCGACCACGTCGGCCGAGTAGCCGGCCAGCGGCGCGGCGGCCTCGCGCAGCCGCTCGGTGCCGAACAGTTCCCGGCCGCGCCGCCGTTCGGTGACACCGTCGGTGTAGAAGACCAGCGCGTCGCCCGGGGCCAGCGGCACCTCGGCGGTGGGCGTACTGATCCGGTCGAGCAGCCCGAGCGCCGTGCCCCCGGTGCCGACGAAGCCGCCACCGCCCCCGCCGCGCAGCAGCACCGGCCGGTCGTGGCCCGCGAGGTGCAGGGAGACGTCGAGCCGGCCGCCGTCGACCGGGCCGACCGCCGCCAGCGCCAGCGTGCAGTACCGCCCGCCGCCCCGCTCGACAAGCGTCTCGTTGAGACGGGTGAGCACCTCGGGCAGCGGCTTGCCGTCGCCGACCAGCACCCGGATGACGTCCCGGACCAGCCCGGTGACCGCGGCGGCCTGCACGCCCTTGCCGGAGACGTCCCCGATGACCACGAGCCACCGCCCGTCCGGCAGCGGCACCACGTCGTAGAAGTCGCCGCCCACGTCGGCGTCGCCACCGGTGGGTACGTACTCGGCGGCGAAGCCGATCCCCTCGACCACCGGCAGTACGGGCGGCAGCAGCGACTGTTGCAGCGTCTGCGCCACCCGGCGGCGCTCGGCGTGGATCCGGGCGTTCTCGATCGCCAACGCGGCCCGGCGGGCGACGTCCTCGAGCACCGCGACCTCGTCCGGGTCGTGCCGGTGCCGCTGGTGCCGGCCGACGGCCAGGGTCCCCAGCCGCTGGCCCCGGGCGATCAGCGGGACGGCGAACCCCTCCATCGGTCCGCCCAGCGGCACCTGCGCGGCGCTGCGGGACGCCTCGCGCAGCCGGGCCTGGACCGAGTCGGGGCCGGTCTCGGCGAGCACCTTGTGCAGCTGCGGCAGGACCGACTCGTCGGCGTGGCTGGCCGCCGCGAGCCGGAGCCGCCCCCACTCGTCGGTCGTGTGCACCGCGCACCACTGGCCGAGCCGGGGCACCACCAGCTGTGGAACGAGCGCCATGGTCAACTCGACGTCCAGCGACTGGGCGAGCAGCTCACTCGCCTCGGCGAGGAACGTCAGCCAGGCCTGCCGGCGTACGTCGGCCCGGCGCAGCCGGTCGTTCTCCAGGTGCAGCGACAACCGCTCGGCCGCGAGCACGGCCAGCGGCCGGGCGTACGCCGACGGCGCGGCGTCCAGCTCCAGCTCACCGGCGTACGGGCGGTGCACGGTCAACGGCACGTGGAGCAGCTCGTTCCCGGTGCGGGGCTGCCGGCCGTAACGGGCCAGCACCTGCGGCCCCGTGCCGTCGCCCCGGTCCAACCGGATCAGTCCGCCGGCCGCGCCGACCATCTCGGCGACCCCGCTGAGCAGGTTCGTGGCGAAGTCCGGCAGCGGGTCGTCCGCGTACGCGTCGGGGCTGATCTTCATCAGCTCGCTCACCGCGGCGGCGCTCGGGGCGGAGTTGGCCGGTCGCGCGTCGCCGCTCGCCGTGCCGTGCGCGGCGGCGGCGTCCGGCCCGGCGTCGACGCTCCCCGACCGGTCGAGCCGGAACCAGACACCCTTGCCGGTGGGGAGGTAGGTGGTGCCCCACCGGCTGGCGAAGTGGTCGACGAGGAGCAGGCCCCGGCCGCGCTCGGCCACCTCGGTGATCTCGTCGGCCTCGTTGCGTACGCCGACGATCAGCTCCTCGACGGGGCCGGACGCGAAGTCGGAGACCGTGACGGTCAGCCCGATCTCATCGGCGGTGACCTCGATGTCCAGCTCTGTCCCGGCGTGTTCCACGGCGTTCGTGGTGAGCTCGGTGGTGAGCAGCAGGGCCTCGTTGAGCAGTTCGTCCAGCTGTGCCTCGGTCAGCACCGAGCGGACGAGGGCACGCGCCGCCGCGGGCGTACGTCGATCGGCGGGCAGTCGGACTCGCCGGACGTGCCCGTCCGGGCCCCCGGCCGTCGCGGGCCTCGTCTCCGCCGACACTCTCGTATCCTCCACCGCCACCCCGGCGACTGCCAACCCGCCCTCACATCGGCGCCGCCCACCGTGCTCCCGGGGCGTGGCGGGTGTCCACGCGGCCTGGCAACAGCGCGTTCGCGGGCACAATATGGGATGGCCGGCATCTCGGCACGAGCCGGTGGCCCCCGAGCTGAGACGAGGAAGAATGACCACGGTGAAGCAGTCGGTGGCGGAATCCTCCGCGCCCGACCACGAGGCACTCCTCGATGAACTGACCGAGGCGCTGCGGCGGGTGCGCCGCGGTGATCTCAAGGTGCGGTTGCCCAGACGCGCCGGGCGGGCCGGGGAGGTCGCGGACGCCTTCAACGAGGTGGTCTCGCTCCAGGAGCGGCAGTACCTCGACCTGCGGCGGATCAGCCGGGTCGTGGGCCGCGACGGCCGACTCACCGAGCGCCTGGACGAGGAGGGGCTGGACGGCTCCTGGGCCGAGGGGAACCGGGCGGTCAACTCGCTCATCGACGACCTGGGCCGGCCGAGCACCGAGATCGCCCGGGTGATCGTCGCGGTCGCCGACGGCGATCTCTCCCAGCACATGGCGCTGGAGATCGACGGGCGGCCGCTGCGCGGCGAGTACCTGCGCATCGGGCGCACGGTCAACACGATGGTGGATCAGCTGTCGTCGTTCGCGGACGAGGTGACCCGGGTGGCCCGCGAGGTGGGCACCGAGGGCAAGCTGGGTGGCCAGGCCGACGTTCGGGGCGTCGCCGGCACCTGGAAGGACCTCACCGACTCGGTGAACACCATGGCGTCGAACCTGACCGGTCAGGTTCGGTCGATCTCCCAGGTGGCGCGGGCGGTCGCCAAGGGTGACCTGTCGCAGAAGATCACCGTCGGGGCGCGCGGCGAGGTCGCCGAGCTGGCCGACACGATGAATTCGCTCACTGACACGCTGCGGCTCTTCGCGGAGCAGGTGACCCGGGTGGCCCGGGAGGTGGGTACCGAGGGGAAGCTCGGCGGCCAGGCGGAAGTGCCGAACGTGGCGGGTACCTGGAAGGACCTGACCGACAGCGTCAACTCGATGGCGTCGAACCTGACGGCGCAGGTGCGCAACATCGCCCAGGTCTCGACGGCGGTGGCGAAGGGTGACCTGTCGCAGAAGATCACGGTGGCGGCGCAGGGCGAGATCCTGGAGCTGAAGAACACCGTGAACACGATGGTGGATCAGCTGTCGTCCTTCGCCGACGAGGTGACCCGGGTGGCCCGTGAGGTGGGCATCGAGGGGAAGCTCGGTGGTCAGGCGCAGGTGCGCGGCGTCTCCGGCACGTGGCGGGACCTCACGGAGAACGTGAACCAGCTCGCCGGCAACCTGACGGCGCAGGTGCGGAACATCTCGCAGGTCTCGACGGCGGTGGCGAAGGGTGACCTGTCGCAGAAGATCACGGTGGACGCGCAGGGCGAGATCCTGGAGCTGAAGAACACCGTGAACACGATGGTGGATCAGCTGTCGTCCTTCGCCGACGAGGTGACCCGGGTGGCCCGTGAGGTGGGTACCGAGGGCAAGCTGGGTGGTCAGGCCCAGGTGAAGGGAGTCCTGGGCACCTGGCGGGACCTGACGGACAACGTGAACTCGATGGCGTCGAACCTGACCAGTCAGGTGCGCAACATCGCCTCGGTCACCACTGCGGTGGCGAAGGGCGATCTGTCGCAGAAGATCACCGTGGACGCCCGGGGCGAGATCCTGGAGCTGAAGTCGACGGTCAACACGATGGTCGACCAGCTCTCGTCCTTCGCCGACGAGGTGACCCGGGTGGCCCGGGAGGTGGGTACCGAGGGGAAGCTCGGCGGTCAGGCCCAGGTGCGCGGCGTCGCGGGTACCTGGCGGGACCTGACGGACAACGTGAACTCGATGGCGTCGAACCTGACGGCGCAGGTGCGCAACATCGCCCAGGTCTCGACGGCGGTGGCGAAGGGTGACCTGTCGCAGAAGATCACGGTGGACGCGCAGGGCGAGATCCTGGAGCTGAAGAACACCGTGAACACGATGGTGGATCAGCTGTCGTCCTTCGCCGACGAGGTGACCCGGGTCGCGCGCGAGGTGGGTACCGAGGGCAAGCTGGGTGGTCAGGCCCAGGTGAAGGGAGTCTCGGGTACCTGGCGGGACCTGACGGACAACGTGAACTCGATGGCGTCGAACCTCACCGGCCAGGTGCGCAACATCGCCTCGGTCACCACTGCGGTGGCGAAGGGTGACCTGGGCCAGAAGATCACCGTGGACGCGCAGGGCGAGATCCTGGAGCTGAAGAACACGGTCAACACGATGGTGGATCAGCTGTCGTCGTTCGCCGACGAGTTGACCCGGGTCGGCCGGGAGGTCGGCATCGAGGGGAAGCTCGGTGGTCAGGCCCAGGTGAAGGGGGTCTCCGGCACCTGGCGCGACCTCACCGAGAACGTCAACCAGCTCGCCTCCACGCTGACCACCCAGCTGCGGGCCATCGCCGAGGTCTCGACCTCCGTCACTCGGGGGGACCTGACCCAGCGGATCAACGTCCAGGCGCAGGGCGAGGTCGCCGAGCTGAAGGACAACATCAACCAGATGATCGTCACCCTCCGGGAGACGACCAAGAAGAACGCCGAGCAGGGCTGGTTGGACTCGAACCTCGTCCGGATCAGCGGTCTGCTCCAGGGGCAGCGCGACCTCGGCGAGGTCTGCCGCATGATCATGGTGGAGGTGACTCCGCTGGTCGACGCGCAGCTCGGCGCGTTCTTCCTGGTGGACAACTCCGACGGGAGCATGCGGCTGCGGCTCACCGCCTCCTACGGGTACGTGGCCCGCGGGCACGACGTCACGTTCGGGCCGGGTGAGGGGCTGGTCGGCCAGGCGGCGCTCTCCCGCCGGACCATCCGGGTCAGCACCGCGCCGGACGGCTCGCTGACGCTGCGCTCCGGGCTGGCCAGCACGCCCCCGGCCGACCTCGTGGTACTCCCCGTGCTCTTCGAGGGCGAGCTGCTCGGTGTGATCGAGTTCGCCAGCGTGGTCCCCTTCTCCGAGCTGCACCTGTCGTTCCTGGAGCGGCTGGTGCTCACCATCGGCATCGCGGTCAACACCATCCAGGCCAACCGGCGTACGGAGGAGCTGCTGGCCCAGTCGCAGCGGCTCGCGCACGAGCTCCAGGAGCAGTCGGCCGAGCTTCAGCGGACCAACGCGGAGCTGGAGGAGAAGGCCACGCTGCTCTCCGAGCAGAAGGGCAACATCGAGGTCAAGAACCGGGAGATCGAGCTCGCCCGGCTGGGGCTGGAGGAGAAGGCGCAGCAGCTCACCCGCGCCTCGGCGTACAAGTCGGAGTTCCTGGCGAACATGAGCCACGAACTGCGTACGCCGTTGAACTCGCTGCTGCTGCTCGCCCGGCTGCTGGCGGAGAACTCGGAGCAGAACCTGACGCCGAAGCAGATCGAGTTCGCCCGGACCATTCACGGCGCCGGCTCCGACCTGCTCTCGCTGATCGACGACATCCTCGACCTGTCCAAGATCGAGGCGGGCCGGATGGACGTCGAGCCGACGGAGGTCCGGTTCGGCGACATCCGGGGCTATGTCGAGCAGGCGTTCGCCCCGCAGGCGGAGGAGAAGGGGCTCGACTTCCAGGTGCGGGTCAGCAAGGAGCTGCCGGGGTCGGTGGTCACCGACGCGCAGCGGCTGCAGCAGATCCTCCGCAACCTGCTCTCGAACGCGGTGAAGTTCACCGACAACGGCGCGGTGACGCTGCGGATTGCCCCGGCGGCGGAGAGCGCGATCTTCGACGTGCCGACGTTGACCAACGCGCGGCAGGTGATCGCGTTCACCGTGATCGACACCGGCATCGGCATCTCGGACGACAAGCTGTCGATCATCTTCGAGGCGTTCCAGCAGGCGGACGGTACGACCAGCCGCCGGTACGGCGGGACGGGTCTCGGCCTGTCGATCAGCCGCGACCTGGCCCGCCTGCTCGGCGGCACGATCACCGTCACCTCGGCGCCGGGACAGGGCTCGACCTTCACGCTCTTCGTCCCGGACGTACTGGCGCCGGACGCGGTGGTGGCTCCGCTCCCGCCGTCGCCGGCCCGGGCCGGACTGCCGTCGTCGCTGCTCATGCCGCCGCTGGAGGTGCCCGAGCCGTCCGCGGCCCCGGTCAGCCGGCGGCTCGACGGGGCGACCGTGTTGATCGTCGATGACGACGTCCGGAACGTCTTCGCCCTGACGAGCGCATTGGAACTGCACGGGATGACCGTGTTGTACTCGGACAACGGGGCGGACGGCGTCCGCCTGCTCGCCGAGCACCCGGAGGTGGACATCGTGCTGATGGACGCCATGATGCCCGACCAGGACGGGTACGAGACGACTCGGCAGATCCGCCGGAACCACCGGTTCGCGGACCTGCCCATCGTCTTCCTGACCGCGAAGGCGATGCCGGGCGACCGGGAGTCGGCCCTCGCGGCCGGTGGCAGCGACTACATCACCAAGCCGGTGGACCTGGACGAGCTGATCGAACTCATGTCGTCCTGGATCAGCGGCAGCCGGACCGAGGAGAACTCGTGACCCAGATGGCCAAGGCGCTGCTCGTGGACGACCGTCGGGAGAACCTGATGGCCCTGGAGGCGATCCTCCAGGGCCTGCCGGTCCAGGCGGTGGCGGTGGAGAGCGGTGAGGCGGCGCTCAAGCAGCTGCTCGTGGACGACTTCGCGGTGATCCTGCTGGACGCCCAGATGCCGGACATGGACGGCTTCGAGACGGCGGGCCACATCAAGCGCCGTGAGCGGACCCGCCACGTACCGATCATCTTCCTCACCGCCGCCGACCGGGACGCCCAGCTGGCTCTGCGCGGCTACCAGGTCGGCGCGGTCGACTACCTCACCAAGCCGTTCGACCCCTGGGTGCTGCGCGCCAAGGTCTCCGTCTTCGTGGAGCTCTGGGTCAAGACCCGGCAGCTCGCCGCGCAGTCGGACCTGGTGCGGGAGCGGGACAACCAGTGGCGGATGTTGACCGACGCGGTCGACGAGGCGACCGCCCTGCTCCGCGGGGGCGACCCGGACGCCCGCGACCGCGCCGTCGAGCTGCTGGAACAGGCCCGCTGGGGCACCCCGACCTAACCCCCGCCCTCCTCCTGCCACGGCGATCCGGCCCCGGCCGGTCTTGGCGTTGATCATGAAGTTATTGCGGACAAATAGGGCGTCGAGTGGCAATAACTTCATGATCAACAGCGAGGTCCGCGTGGGGCGGCCGGGGGAGAGGTGGGGTGGGTCAGCTGGCGGGCTGGTCGTTGCGGATCATCAGGGCCGAGCGGAGACCGGTGATGTCCAGGACGCGGAGCAGGAAATCGCCCACGTGGGTGAGGACCAGGAGGCTCTGCGCGTGACTCGCCTTACGGCTGAGGACGACCAGCGTGCCCAGGCCCTGCGAGTCGCAGAAGGTCACCCCGGCGAGGTCGAGCACGATCCGGGCCGGCGGCTCGGTGAGCACCTCGTTCACGACGGTCGAGAGCTGGGCGGCCGTGAGCATGTCGATCTCACCGGCGAGACGCAGCACGGCCTCGTCGCCCGCCCGGTGTAGCGTGATGGACAGTTCGGCGCGATCCACCGGGCCAGCCTAACCCGATCTGATCGACCCGGCCCGCCGAGGAGTCGTCGCCCCGCCATCCGTTTCCCGGGTGAGCCGGGTAACCCCAGGCCGGGGTGCCTGCCGGTTCGCCTGCCGGCGCTGACACAATGGCGGCATCGTGACCGATACCTTTTCCGCCGGATCCGGCCGCTACCCGGCCGACGCGCCGGCCTCCGAGGCCCTGTTCGACCGCGCCCGCGCCATCGTGCCGGGCGGGGTGAACTCTCCCGTGCGCGCCTTCCGTGCCGTCGGTGGCGCCCCGCGCTTCATGGTCCGGGGGGAGGGCCCGTGGCTCTACGACGCCGACGACCGGCGCTACGTCGACCTGGTCTGCTCCTGGGGCCCGCTGATCCTCGGTCACGCCCACCCGGAGGTGGTCGCCGCCGTGCAGGCCGCCGCCGCCCGGGGCACCAGCTTCGGCACGCCGACGCCGGGTGAGGTGGACCTGGCCGCCGAGATCGTCGACCGGACCCCGGTCGAGCAGGTCCGGCTGGTCAACTCCGGCACCGAGGCCACCATGTCGGCGATCCGGCTGGCCCGGGGCTTCACCGGCCGATCCAAGATCGTCAAGTTCGCCGGCTGCTACCACGGGCACGTGGACGCGCTGCTCGCCGCCGCCGGCTCCGGCGTGGCCACCCTCGGTCTGCCCGACTCGTCCGGCGTCACCGGCGCGGCGGCGAGCGAGACCATCGTGCTGCCGTACAACGACCTGCGCGCGGTGGAGGAGGCCTTCGCCGCCGAGGGGCAGCACATCGCGGCGATCATCACCGAGGCGGCCGCCGGCAACATGGGCGTGGTCGCCCCGCGCGACGGCTTCAACCAGGAGCTGGCCCGCATCGCGCACGCGCACGGCGCGCTGCTCGTCGTCGACGAGGTGATGACCGGGTTCCGGGTCTCCCGCTCCGGCTGGCACGGTCTCGACCCGTCGGACGCGGACCTCTGGACGTACGGCAAGGTCATGGGCGGCGGCCTGCCCGCGGCGGCGTTCGGCGGCCGCGCGGAGATCATGGCCCGACTCGCCCCGGCCGGGCCGGTCTACCAGGCCGGCACGCTCTCCGGTAACCCGCTGGCCTGCGCGGCCGGCCTGGCGACCCTGCGCCTGGCCGACGACGCGCTCTACCGCAGGCTGGACGACACGGCCGCCTTCGTGGGCAAGCTGGCGTCCGACGCCCTGGCCGCCGCGGGGGTCCCGCACCGGCTGTCGCACGCGGGCAGCATGTTCTCGATCTTCTTCACCGACGCCGACGTGGTCGACTACGACAGCGCGCGGACGCAGCACGTGCCGGCATTCAAGGCGTTCTTCCACGCCATGCTCGCCGCGGGTGTCTACCTGCCGCCGAGCGCGTTCGAGTCCTGGTTCGTCTCGGCGGCGCTGGACGACGCCGCGTTCGAGCAGATCGCCTCGGCGCTGCCGAGCGCGGCGCGGGCAGCGGCAGCGGCAGGTCACGGGGGGTAGGTGCGGTGAGCAGGACGGTCGTTCACGTGCTCCGGCACGGTGAGGTGCACAACCCGGACAAGATTCTCTACGGGCGGCTGCCCGGTTTCCGCCTCTCCGAGCTCGGTGTGCAGATGGCCAAGGCCGCCGCGCAGGGGCTCGCCGAGCGGGACGTGGTGCACGTCGTCGCCAGCCCGCTGGAGCGTGCGCAGCAGACCGCCGAGCCCATCGCCGGGCAGTTCGGGCTGCCGGTCGGGGTGGACGAGCGGCTCATCGAGAGCGCCAACTGGTTCGAGGGCAAGCGGGTCTCCCCGGGCGACGGCTCGTTCCGGGACCCCCGCAACTGGTGGGTGCTCCGCGACCCGATCACCCCGTCCTGGGGCGAGGCGTACCAGGCGATCGCGGAGCGGATGTTCGCCGCGCTGCACGCCGCCCGGATCGCCGCCGAGGGGCGCGAGGCGGTGCTGGTCTCGCACCAGCTGCCGATCTGGACCCTGCGGCGGTACGTCGAGCGCAAGCGGCTCTGGCACGATCCGCGCCGGCGGCAGTGCTCCCTGGCCAGCCTCACCTCGTTCCACTTCGACGGGGCGAAGGTGGCCGGCATCGGCTACACCGAACCCGCCGCGCACCTGGTCGCCATGTCGCCGACCGCCCGGACGGCCAAGGGGGCCTGATGACGCGCGCCCGGAGGTGGACCGCCGGTCTGCTCGCCACCGTCGCCGCGGTGGCGCTCGTCGGCTGCACCTCGCCCAGCGAGGAGAAGGCCTGCGGTACCTCCCCGGAAGGCGTCATCGAGTGCGCGCCCGACCAGCGGTCGGCGCCCCCGAAGGTCGCCGGTGAGCTGCTCACCGGCGGGAGCTACGACGTCTCCCAGGCCCGAGGCCAGGTGGTGGTGCTCAACTTCTGGGGTTCGTGGTGCGCGCCGTGCCGGGCGGAGGCCGACGACCTGGAGGCCACCTACCAGGCGACCAAGGCCTCCGGGGTGACCTTCCTGGGCATCAACATCCAGGACAACAAGGACAAGGCGCTCGCCTTCGAGGAGAGCTTCGGGGTCACCTACCAGAGCCTCTTCGACCCGGCCAGCCGGATGGCGCTCGCGCTGGACATCCCGCCGAACACCATTCCGGCGACGGTGGTGCTGGACCGGGAGGGCCGGATCGCCGTGGTGATCCGCGCTGCGGTCAAGCAGGAGGGCCTGAAGCCGATAGTCGAGCGGATCGCCGCCGAGCAGCCGACCAGCGGTCCGAACTGATGGGCGAGACGTTCCGGCAGGTCGCCCTCTCCGGGCCGCTGCTGCTCGCCATCGGCGCGGCCGCGCTCGCCGGCCTGGTGAGCTTCCTCTCGCCGTGCGTGCTTCCGCTGGTCCCCGGCTATCTCTCGTACGTCACCGGACTCGCCGGGGCCGACCTGGAGGGCCGAGCGCGGCAGGCGCCGCCGGTCAGCGGTGTCGACGCGCCGGACGGCGGCGACTTCGCCGGCGGGGTGGGTGTCGCGGTGCGCCGCCCGACCCGCAGCGCGGTGGCCGCGGTCAAGGGCCGGGTGCTCGCCGGGACGCTGCTCTTCATCGCCGGTTTCACAGTCGTCTTCACCGCCACCGCTGTCCTCTTCGCCAGCGTGGGAAAGGTCTTCTTCGCGTACGAGCGGACGCTGGAGATCGTCATCGGCGCGCTGATCATCCTGCTGGGGCTGGCCTTCGTCGGCGTCGTCCCCGGCATGGAACGCGAGTTCCGGATCCACCGGCTCCCGGCCGCCGGCCTGCTCGGTGCGCCGGTCTTCGGCGCGGTCTTCGCGCTCAGCTGGGTGCCGTGCGTCGGCCCGACGCTCGCCGCGGTCACCGGGATGGCCATGACCACCGGGCAGCTCGACCGGGCCGTGGTGCTGGCCGTGGCGTACTGCCTGGGGCTGGGGATACCGTTCGTCGTCTTCGGGTTGGGTTTCCAGCGCCTGCTCGGGGTCTTCCGCGCCATCCGCCGCAACAGCCGTTGGGTCACCCGGGTCGGCGGCGCCCTGCTGATCGTGATCGGCCTCGCGCTGGTCACCGGCGGTTGGACGAACGTCGTGATCTGGCTCCAGACCACCGTCGGCGTTGGTGAGGTGAGCATCTGATGACCATCCTGGACGAGCGGCCCGCCACCCCGGCCGAGGCGCCCCGTCGCCGCCCGAACCGCCTGCTGGCCCTGTTGCGCAACTCGTGGCGGCAGCTGACCAGCATGCGTACGGCGCTGGTGCTGCTCTTCCTGCTGGCGATCGCGGCGATCCCGGGGTCGGTGCTCCCGCAGCGCAACGTCAGCCCGGAGAAGGTCAACGAGTACTTCACCGAGCACCCCGACCTGGCCCCGCGGCTGGATCAGCTCGGTGGCTTCGACGTCTTCGGCTCGGTCTGGTTCTCGGCGATCTACCTGCTGCTCTTCACCTCACTGATCGGCTGCATCACGCCGCGGCTGCGCGACCACATCCGGGCCCTGCGGTCGAAGCCGCCGGTCGCGCCGAAGCGACTCGACCGGCTCCCGCAGCACTCGGTGCTGCCCCTCCCGGCCGGCGGCGTGGCGGCGATCGCCGAGGTGCTGCGCCGGCGCCGCTGGCGGGTGACGGTCCGGGGCAACGAGGTCTCCGCCGAGAAGGGGTACCTCAAGGAGACCGGCAACCTGATCTTCCACACCTCGCTGGTGGTCGTCCTGGCCGGCGTCGCGCTCGGCCACTGGTACGGCTGGAGCGGCAACCGGCTGCTCGTCGCCGGCGAGGACAAGTCCTTCTGCAACACCCGCCAGCAGTACGCCGAGGCGAAGCTCGGCCCGCGCGTGGACACCGGCAACCTGCCCGGCTTCTGCGTGACCCTGGACCGGTTCGACGCCCGGTTCCTCGAATCCGGGCAGCCGGCGTCCTTCAACGCCGCGGTGACCGTCGACGAACCCGGCAAGGCCACCCGGGCGGCCGACTTCTCGGTCAACTCGCCGCTGCGGCTCGACGGCGCGAACATGTACCTGCTCGGCCACGGATACGCCCCGATCATCCGCTACACCGACCGCTACGGGCGCAGCCAGACCAGCATCGAGCCGTTCCTCACGACCGGTGACATGGGCCTGACCAGCGAGGGGATGGCCGCCTTCCCGGACGCCAACCTCGACCCGAAGACCGGCAAGCGGGACTCGAACCTGCAGATGGCCTTCACCGGGCTCTACCTGCCGACCGCGCCGGACGCCCCGCCGTACGTGCGGTCGGAGTACCCGACCGAGCGCAAGCCGATGCTCAACCTGGTCGCGTACCGGGGCAACCTCGGTCTGGACGCCGGCATCCCCGGTTCGGTCTACCAGCTCGACCAGCGGCAGATCCGCACGGGCAAGGTCAAGCAGGTCGGCGACAAGGTGCTCAAGCCGGGCGAGAGCTGGAAGCTCGACGACGGCAGCACTGTCGAGTTCCTCGGCACCCGGCGCTACATCACCCTCTCCGTCCGGCACGACCCCGGCTCGGGCGTGCTCCTGGTGAGCTGCGGTTTCCTGCTGGCCGGGCTGATGGGGTCACTCTTCGGTCGGCGCCGTCGGGTCTTCTTCCGGGTGACGTCCGGTGGATCCCCGGACCCCACGGGCGAAACTCCGACGAGCGGTAGTAGTTTGGTCGAGGCCGGTGGGTTGCCGCGCACCGACTATCCAGGGTTCGCCGACGAGTTCGCGCAGCTCGTCGCCGCGGTCAGCGGTGACGGGCGACCGGACGAGCCGGCCGGCACGGATCGCGACGGAAGCGATCGGGCCGGGACGCGGGAAGGGACCGACTGATGTCCGCACTCTCCGACCAGCTGGTGACGTTCGCGATCCTGGCGTACCTGGTCGCGATGATCAGTCACGCCGTCGAGTTCGCTCTCGGCAACGCCCGGGTCCGGGCCGCCGTCTCGGCACCCGTGCGGGAGCGGGAACTGGTGGGCGCCGGTGCCGGTGCGCCCGGCGGGACGATCCTCAAGTCCACCGAGCCGACGCCGCCGGTGGCGCCTGTGGCCGGCCGCGCGGCCGGTCGGGCCCGGCTGGCCGGTCTGGTCGCCGTCGTGGCCACCGTGGTCGCCGCTCTGCTGCACCTGGTCGCTCTGGTCACCCGCGGCGTCGCCGCCGACCGGATGCCCTGGGGCAACATGTACGAGTTCGTGCTCACGGTCACCTTCATCGGTGTCGCCGCCTGGCTGGTGGTGCTCGCCAAGCGGCCGTCGCTGCGCAAGCTCGGCCTCTTCCTCACGCTGGTGATGGTGCTGCTGGTGGCGACCGCCGAGCTGGTGCTCTACGTGCCGGTGGTGCCGCTGGTCCCGGCGCTGAACTCGTACTGGTTCGTGGTCCACGTCGCGACAATCGTCTTCAGCTCCGGCATCTTCCTGCTCGGTGTGGTCCCGGCGGTGGCGTTCCTGATGCGCCGCGGGTACGAGGCGGGCAAGCGCAGCTTCCCGTACACGCTGGCCAAGCGGCTGCCGGCGGCGGCCGCGTTGGAGCGGCTCACCTTCGTTCTGCACGCCTTCTCGTTCCCGATCTTCACGTTCGCGGTGATCGCCGGGGCGATCTGGGCCGAGGCGGCCTGGGGCCGGCCGTGGGGCTGGGACCCGAAGGAGACCTGGGCGTTCATCTCCTGGGTGGTGTACGCGGGCTACCTGCACGCCCGGGCCACCCCGAGCGTCAAGCGGAACGTGGCGACCTGGATCGCCGTGCTCGGCTTCTTCACCATGCTGATGAACCTGTTCGGCGTGAACATCTTCTTCACCGGCCTGCACTCCTACGGCGGCCTCTGACGCCCGGCCTGGCACGCGCGGTCCGGCTCGCCCGGTCCGGCTCGCCCGGTCCGGCTCGCCCGGTCCGGTCCGCCCGGCCCGTTCGCGCTCGCGCGGCTTGATCGACTCGACTTCATGGAAGTCGGGGTGTACACGCGGTTGGTTACCGCGACTTCAAGGATGTCGAGTCGATCACGCCGCCGGCGATCTCCGTCGCTCTGCTGCGGGGCCGATGCATGCTGCCCGCGGGCACCGCCTACTTCGCCCGATCGACGGCGTGCTGGGGCGGAACGCACACCGGACTCGCGACATCACGGACCCGGTGGGGACGGTCGGAGCCCCGGTGCGGGAGACTGGCGGGCATGGCGGCTCGTGGCTTCCCGTACACCGATCTCAAGGACTTCATCGCGGCCCTGGAGCGCGCGGGCGAACTGCGGCGGGTGAGCGTCCCGGTCGACCCGACCCTGGAGATCAGCGAGATCGTCACCCGCACGGTCCGCGCGGGCGGGCCGGCGCTGCTCTTCGAGCGCCCGACCCGTGGTGAGATGCCGGTGGCGATCAACCTCTTCGGCACCGAGAAGCGGATGGCGATGGCGTTGGGCGTCGAGTCGCTCGACGAGGTCGGGGCGCGGATCGGTGAGCTGATCAAGCCGGAGCTTCCGGTCGGCTGGTCGGGCATCCGCGAGGGGCTCGGCAAGGTCATGCAGCTCAAGTCGCTGCCGCCGCGCAAGGTGAAGACCGCGCCCTGCCAGCAGGTGGTCTACCGCGGCGACGACGTCGACCTGAACCGGCTCCCCGGCCTCCAGGTGTGGCCTGGCGACGGGGGGATCTTCCACAACTTCGGGCTGACCCACACGAAGCACCCGGAGACCGGCAAGCGCAACCTCGGCCTCTACCGGCTCCAGCAGCACTCCCGCAACACCCTCGGCATGCACTGGCAGATCCACAAGGACTCGACGGCGCACCACGCGGTCGCGGAGCGACTCGGCCAGCGCCTGCCGGTCGCGGTGGCGATCGGCTGCGACCCGGTGGTGTCGTACGCGGCCTCCGCGCCGCTCCCCAGTGACATCGACGAATACCTCTTCGCCGGCTTCCTGCGCGGCGAGCGGGTCGAGATGGTGGACTGCCTCACCGTGCCCCTCCAGGTGCCGGCGAACGCGCAGGTCGTGCTGGAGGGCTACCTGGAGCCCGGCGAGCGGCTGCCGGAGGGGCCCTTCGGCGACCACACCGGTTTCTACACCCCGGTCGAGCCGTTCCCGGTGCTGCACGTCGAGACGATGACCATGCAGCGTGACCCGGTCTACCACTCGATCATCACGTCGAAGCCGCCGCAGGAGGACCACGGCCTCGGCAAGGCCACCGAACGGATCTTCCAGCCGCTGCTCAAGCTGCTGATCCCGGACATCGTCGACTACGACCTGCCGGCCGCCGGCGTCTTTCACAACTGCGCGATCGTGTCGATCCGCAAGCGCTACCCGAAGCACGCGCAGAAGGTGATGAACGCGATCTGGGGCGCGCACCTGATGTCACTCACCAAGCTGATCGTGATCGTCGACGAGGACTGCGACGTGCACGACTACAACGAGGTGGCGTTCCGCGCGTTCGGCAACGTCGACTACGCCCGCGACCTGATGCTCACCGAGGGGCCGGTGGACCACCTCGACCACTCGTCGTACCAGCAGTTCTGGGGAGGCAAGGCGGGCATCGACGCGACCCGCAAGCTGCCCGAGGAGGGCTACACCCGGGGCTGGCCGGAGGAGATGCGGATGTCCCCCGAGGTGGTCTCCCTGGTCGACAAGCGTTGGAAGGAGTACGAGATCTGATGGCGGTTCTCGACGCGCCGGTGGAACGTCCGGGCCGGGTCAAGTCCTTCCTCCGGCTGGTCACCATCGAGCACTCGGTTTTCGCGCTGCCCTTCGGGTACCTCTCCGCGCTCACCGCGATGCAGGTCAACGGCGGGCGGGTGCGCTGGCTCGACCTGCTGCTGATCACCATCGCGATGGTCGGGGCGCGGACGTTCGCGATGGCCGCCAACCGGATCCTCGACCGGCGGATCGACGCGCGGAACCCGCGTACCGCCAAGCGGGAGCTGGTCACCGGAGCGGTGAGCGTACGGACGGCCTGGACCGGCGCGGTGGTCGCGCTCGTGGTCTTCCTGGCCGCCGCCGCGCTGCTCAACCCGCTCTGCCTGGCGCTCGCCCCGCTCGCCGTGGTGCCGCTGGTCGTCTACCCGTACGGCAAGCGGTTCACCAACTGGCCGCACGCCATCCTCGGGATCGCCCAGGCGGTCGGGCCGGTCGGCGCGTGGCTCGCCGTCACCGGCACCTTCGACGGCTCCGGGCCGGCCTGGCTGCTCGGCGCGGCGGTCGGCCTCTGGATCGGCGGCTTCGACCTGATCTACGCCTGCCAGGACATCGAGGTCGACCGGCAGATCGGGGTGCACAGCGTCCCCGCCCGGTACGGCGCGCGCTTCGCGCTGCACGCCTCGACCGTCGCGCACGTGGTGACGTTCGCTCTCTTCCTGTGGTTCGGGGCGCTGGTCGGCTTCGGCTGGCTCTGGTGGATCGGCCTGGTGCTGACCGCGGCCGCCTTCGCGTACCAGCACGTGGTGGTCAGCCCGACCGACCTCAGCAAGGTCAACCGGGCGTTCTTCACGGCGAACGGGTTCGTCGGCATCGCGCTCTTCGTCTTCGCCCTGCTCGACCTGGTGGTCCGGCTCGGCCTGCGGCCGTGACCGGGTGAGGCGGGACGCTATGCGTGAGCCGTGGGTGGTCGGTGTCTCCGGCGCGTCCGGTACGCCCTACGCGGCGGCCGTCATCCGGGGGCTGCTCGACGCGGGCGAGCCGGTCGACCTGATCGTGTCACGCGCCGCCCGGCTCACCCTGCTCGACGAGACCGGCCGCCCGTTCCGGGACGCGCACTGGGGCGACGACCTCGCCGGCTGGCTCGACCGGGACCTGGCCGACGCCGACGTGCGGCACTGGCCCGCGGGTGACCTCGCCGCAGGGCCGAGCAGCGGCTCGTACCGGGTACGCGGGATGGCGGTGGTGCCGGCGAGCACCGCGGCCTGCGCGGGCATCGCGATCGGCCTCTCCAAGGACCTGCTGCAACGGGCGGCGGAGGTGAACCTCAAGGAGCGCCGTCCGGTGGTGGTGGTGCCCCGGGAGACACCGGTGACCCGCAGCCACCTCGAGCACCTGATCGCGTTGCACGATGCCGGCGCGGTGGTGCTGCCCGCCAGCCCCGGCTTCTACGGGGCCGGGGCCTCCGCCTCGGCCCAGCAGCTCGTCGACTTCGTCGCGGGCAAGGTGCTGGACGCTCTGGGCGTACCGCACACGCTCTTCCGCCGCTGGTCGGGTGAGCTCGGCGCGGCCCGGGACTGACGTCGCCGGCCACCGGGCCGCGGGTGGTACGCGAACCGGGCGCCGCCCTGGCCCCGGCTCACGTGGTGACCTCGCACCAAACTCAGTACATGCCGGCGTTCGCCGGACCGGGGCCGGTCGAGGCGGCCGGGCCGGTGTTGCGCGGCCTGCCCGTCTCGTCGGTCTCGTCCAGCATGCCCTCCCCTTCAAGCAGGGCCCGCACCTCGGATTCCCGAAACCGGCGATGCCCGCCTGGAGTCCGGATGCTGCCGATCCGGCCCGCCGCCGCCCATCTCGTCACAGTTTTCGGGTCTACCCGAAACAGCGCGGCGACCTCACCCGGTGTCAGCAGGCGATCTCCAGTGTCCACAGCCCCCTCCTCGCGTCGACGAAGCCCCCGGCTGAACACACTGCCCCCGGCTGGTGCGAGCCCAGAGCCGTCATGAGGGACGTATGGCAATTACAGCACCAGCGACCTGGCCTGTCCGCCAAACGCGAAAAACGCACTGAGTGGGAAGTTAGTCAATGGTACCGGCGATGCGCTCCTTTGACCGTACGTACGTGAACTGTGGCCTCTTGTCATGTGCAACGGATGCCGGAGTCCTCGCGTTACGCCCGACGAGCTAGGGTCACCATCCGTGGACGCGATCGACCTCAACCTCGTGGACCTGCTGCGCACCAACGCCCGGCTCTCGTACGCCGAGCTCGCGCGCCAGGTCGGCCTCTCCGCGCCCGCCGTTCACGAGCGGGTCGGCAAGCTGGAGGCCGGGGGCGTGCTGCGGGGCTACCGGGCCGACGTCGAGCCGGAGGCGGTCGGGCTGGGCGTGACCGCGCTCATCGGCATCGTGGAGGACTCCGGCGCCGACACGGACGACGTCCTGGCCGCGTTCCGGAACATGCCCGAGATCGAGTCCTGCTACTTCATGGCCGGGGTCGAGTCGTTCCTGCTGAAGGCGCGCGTCGGCACCATCGCCGAGCTGGAGCAGCTGATCGTGCGGCTGAACCGGACACCGGGAGTGGCCTCCACCCGGACGGGCATAGCGCTCTCCACCAAGTGGGAGAACCGCCCGCGGCCGGTCAGCCCACCCGCCGTCTGAGCCCATCCCACCACCGGCAGGCGGCGATCCGCCTCAACGCGGGTCGATCCGCTCGGCGAGCCCCGGGTAGCGCAGCACGTACCCCTCGTTGTCGAGGTCGATGTCGGCGGTGTAGGTGTCGCTCGCGAACCGGACCCGGCCCGGCCCGAGCGACGTGTAGACCTGCTCGGCGGCGACCACCATCAGGCTCGGCATCAGCACCCAGGCGACGGTGATCCGGTGCGACCGGTCGGCCGGACCGGCGGCCAGCCCGAGCCGGTGCACCGGCAGCGCGTTGAACAGCGGCGAGCCGCCGAGGTCGACGTCGAGCGCGTCGGCCAGCCGGTCCGGATCGTCGGTGCCGGGCAGCCCGGCCGGGGCGTACCCCGCCGCCGCCAGCGCCGCGTCCAGGTCACCCTGCTCGGCGGTGGTCACGCGCCATCGGCCGGCCGCCCGCTCCAGCCGTACGCTGCGCAGCCAGCCCGTCCCCTGCACCTCGATCTCGACGCGGGTGGTCGCCCACTCCGGATCGGTGTCGACCCGGTAGCGGCCGGTCCACTGAACCGGGTCGACGGCGAGCATGGTGCCGCAGGCCGCCAGCCCCTGACCGTCGTCGAAGAGGGCGTGCTCGGCGCCGGCCGTGTCCGTCCGGGTCCAGAAGAGCGACTTCGGCATGCTCGGCATGAGCCGACGGTACGCGACCGGACCGTCGCCGGCAGCACATGCGCGAACGCCGCCGCGGAGCGTGAGCTCCGCAGCGGCGTTCGGGTGCGTCGATGCCGGCGGTGAATCCCGTCCGGCCCGACGACTCTCAGTGGGTGCGGGCGGGTGCCCGGTCGCCGTAGCCACGGCGCTCGTCGCGCGGCCGGTCGTCACGACCCCGGCCCTCCGCCCGGAAACCGCCCCGCCGCTCGCCCCGGACGTCACCGGCCCGGTCGGCGTACCGGCGGTCGCCGTACGGGCGCTCGCCCTGGGGCCGGTCGCCGTGCCGGCGGTCGCCGTACGTGCGCTCGCCCTGCGGGCGGTCGCCGTAACGCCGTTCGTCGCGGTCGCCGAAGCGCCGCTCGTCGCGGGGCCGATCCGTCGTCCGGTGCCCGGAACGCTCGTCCCGCCCGTCGGAGCGGCGCTCGCCGCGCGGGCGGTCGCCGTACCGTCGCTCGCCACCGCGCTCGCCGAAGCGGCGCTCCGGCCGGTCACCGAAGCGGCGCTGGCCACCGCTGCGCCCACCCGGACGGCGGAACTCCTCCGGCTCGTCGCGCACCGGTACGCCGCTCGGCTCCCGCGCGCCGGTCAGCTCGGCGAGCGTGGGGTCACCGGCCCGGACCCGGGTCTCCGCCGGCTCGACGCCGGCCTTCTCCAGCATGGCGAGGGTGGTGCGGCGCTGCTTCGGCAGCACCAGCGTGGCGACCGCGCCGGACTCGCCCGCGCGGGCGGTCCGTCCCGCCCGGTGCAGATAGTCCTTCGGGTCCTTCGGCGGGTCGACGTGCAGGACCAGGGAGACCCCGTCGACGTGGATGCCCCGCGCGGCCACGTCGGTGGCGACCAGCACGTTCATCCGGCCCTCGCGGAACTCGGCCAGGGTGCGCGTACGCATCCGCTGGGTCTTGCCGCCGTGCAGACCGCCGGCCCGTACGCCCACTGCGGCGAGCTGGCCGACCAGCCGGTCCACGCCGAGCTGGGTACGGGCGAAGACCATGGTCCGGCCCGCGCGGGCGGCGATCGACGCCACCACCGGGAACTTGTCCTGCGGCGGGATGAGCAGCACGTGGTGGTCCATGGTGGACACGGCGGCGGTCGGCGGTGCGGTCGAGTGGGTGACCGGGTCGGTCATGAACCGCTTGACCAGCGCGTCCACGTCGCCGTCGAGGGTGGCCGAGAAGAGCAGCCGTTGCCCGCCCGTCGGGGTCTTCGCGAGCAGCTCGGTGACCTCGGGCAGGAAGCCCATGTCGGCCATCTGGTCGGCCTCGTCGAGCACGGTGGTCTCGACGTCGTCGAGACGGCAGACCCCCCGCTCGATCAGGTCGCCGAGCCGGCCGGGGGTGGCCACGACGATCTCCACCCCGCGACGCAGCGCGTCGATCTGCCGGTCGTACGGCACCCCGCCGACGGCGGTCTTGAGGAACACGCCGACCGCCTTGCCCAGCGGCAGCAGGGCGTCGTTGACCTGCATGGCCAGTTCCCGGGTCGGGACCAGGACGAGGGCGCGCGGGTGCAGCGGTCGGGCCCGCTCCCCGGCCGCGACCCGGGCGAGCAGCGGCAGGCCGAACGCGAGGGTCTTGCCGGAGCCGGTCTGCCCGCGGCCGAGCACGTCCCGGCCGGCGAGGGCGTCCGGGAGGGTGGCGCGCTGGATCTCGAACGGGGTGGTGATGCCCTGCCGGGCGAGTGCGCGGACCAGCGGCTCGGGCAGGCCGAGCGCGGCGAAGTCCGCAACGGCGGCGGCCGGGGTGGCCTGCTCCGCGGGCTCCTCGCGGGTGGGCTGGTCGTCGGCGGGTGGAGCGGCGAAAGCGGACGGAAACGTGCTGGGGTCAGCAAAGGTGGACAAGAAGTGCCTTTCGAGCGGGGCGCATCTTCGCGATGGCCCGCCGCAGCTCGACGCCGCGCGAATCGCCCGCAAGACCGCCCATGGGGTGCGCAGGACGCGCACCGGGTGAATGATCACAACAAGTGTACGGCGACCACGGCGAGTCGCCACCCAGGCGGAAACCGCAGTGGGCGGGCTCACCGCCCGGCCTGCTGCTCATCGATCAGGAGCCCGGCGCGAGCCCGGTGCGCGCGGGCGGGTGGCCGCGGCGCTCAGCTGTTGAGCACGTTGCCGATGAGGCCGTCGACGGCGTCACCGGCGACCAGCACGACCAGCACGCTGATCAACACGAGCAGGCCGAGGGCCGTGGCGAGGACCACCACCACCCGGGTGTTGCGCGACCGTTCGGCCGGGGTCTCCACCCAGCCCTGGGCCAGGATGTGCCCGGTCAGCGAGCCGGAGTTCTCCACCGCGTTGTTCGGCAGCGCGATGGTCGTGAAGCCCGCCCCCTCGGTGGAGCTGCCGCCGTAGACCGTGCCGGCCAGATCCGGCCCACCGTCGTACCGCCCGGCGCGGGCTCCGCCCGTACCGCCGCTCAGTGGGGCGCCGCCGGTGCGACCACCAGCGCCGGGCGGCGTCGAGGCGGGTGCGGTGGACGCCGCCGACCACGAGGTCGACGGGGGTGGTGGGAACGGCGGCGCCGGCATGGGGCCGGGC
>NZ_SMKG01000096.1 GCF_004348525.1 Micromonospora sp. 15K316
CGGCGGAGGGGTGGTGTCGGGGTGGGCTCGTAGACTTCGCGGATGGCCTCCCCCACCGACCTGCGCACCTCCGAGGCGCTCCAGGTGTTGCGCCGGGTGTTCGGCTACGACACCTTCCGCGGATTCCAGCAGGACGTGATCGACCACGTGGTGGCCGGCGGCGACGCGCTGGTGCTCATGCCCACCGGTGGCGGCAAGTCGCTCTGCTACCAGATCCCCGCCCTGGTACGCCCCGGCGTCGGGGTGGTCGTCTCCCCGCTGATCGCGCTGATGCAGGACCAGGTCGACGCGCTGACCGCGCTCGGCGTACGGGCCGGCTTCCTCAACTCGACGCTCGACCTCGACGCCCGCCGTCGGGTCGAGGCGGCCTTCCTCGCCGGCGACCTGGACCTGCTCTACCTGGCGCCGGAGGCGCTCGGCTCCCGGGCGACCGTCCAGCTGCTCGACCGGGGCAAGATCGGTCTGTTCGCGATCGACGAGGCGCACTGCGTCTCCCAGTGGGGGCACGACTTCCGGCCCGACTACCTCGCCCTGTCGATGCTGCACGAGCGGTGGCCGGACGTGCCACGGATCGCGTTGACCGCCACCGCGACCAGCGCCACCCGCACCGAGATCGCCACCCGCCTCGACCTGACCGGGGCCCGGCACTTCGTGGCCAGCTTCGACCGGCCCAACATCCAGTACCGGATCGTGCCGAAGCGGGAGCCGCGTAAGCAGCTGCTGAGCCTGCTGCGCGACGAGCACCCCGGTGACGCCGGCATCGTCTACTGCCTCTCCCGCGCCTCGGTGGAGAAGACCGCCGAGTTCCTGACCGCGAACGGCATTCCCGCGCTGCCCTACCACGCCGGCCTCGACGCGGGCACCCGCGCCACCCACCAGCAGCGGTTCCTGCGCGAGGACGGCCTCGTCATGGTGGCCACCATCGCCTTCGGCATGGGCATCGACAAACCCGACGTGCGCTTCGTCGCTCACCTCGACCTGCCCAAGTCGGTCGAGGGCTACTACCAGGAGACCGGCCGCGCCGGGCGGGACGGTCTGCCGTCGACCGCCTGGCTGGCGTACGGCCTCCAGGACGTCGTCCAGCAGCGCAAGCTCATCGAGACCTCCGACGGCGACCTGGCCCACCGCCGCGGGCTGGCCCGGCACCTGGACGCGATGCTCGCGCTCTGCGAGACGGTCCGCTGCCGCCGGGCGCAGCTGCTCGAATACTTCGGCGACTCACCCACCGGCGACTGCGGCAACTGCGACACCTGCCTCAACCCGCCGGAGACGTGGGACGGCACGATCGCCGCGCAGAAGCTGCTCTCCGCCGTGTTCCGGTTGGACCGGGAACGCAACCAGCGTTTCGGGGCGGGGCACAGCATCGACATCCTGCTCGGGCGGAAGACCGAGAAGGTGACCCAGTTCGGTCACGACTCGCTCACCGTCTTCGGCATCGGCGGCGAGCTCGGCGAGGCCGAGTGGCGGGCGGTGGTCCGGCAACTGCTCGCCGAGGGCCTGCTCGCGGTCGAGGGCGACTACGGCACGCTGGCGCTCACCGACGCGAGCGCGGAGGTGCTGGGCCGGCGGCGGACGGTGATGATGCGCCGCGAACCGGAGCGGCCCGCGTCGACCCGTACCGGCCGCTCGAAGGCGGCCGCCGCGGTCGTCGAGTTGCCGGCCGCCGCGGCCCCGGTCTTCGAGCGGCTCCGCGCCTGGCGCGCAGCCACCGCAAAGGAGCAGGGCGTCCCCGCGTACGTGATCTTCCACGACGCCACGCTGCGGCAGATCGCGACCGACGCGCCCACCTCGCTGGCCGAGCTGTCCCGGGTCAGCGGGGTCGGCGAGAACAAGCTCGCCAAGTACGGTGAGCAGATCCTCGGCGTCCTCGCCGACGCCCCGGCCTGACCACGGGCTCGGCCCAGCCGGGACCGTGCGCGGATCTTGGTGAGATTCGGCCCCCGCGGGGGCCGTTTCCTACCAAGGTTTCGACGGCTGGCTCCCCACCTGACCGGCGAGCTCACTCGGTCGTCGGCGCCTCGGTCGTCGGCGCCTTCTCGGTTGCGCCGCCGAGCGCGGCGAGGATCGCCTCGGCCGTCCGCCGGCCCACCCCCGGCACCTCGGTGATCTCCTCGACGCTGGCCGCCGAGAGCCGCTTGAGCGACCCGAAGTGCCGCAGCAACGCCTTGCGCCGCACCTCCCCCAGCCCGGGCACCGAGTCCAGCGCCGACTGGGTCATCCGCTTCGAGCGGCGCTGCCGGTGGAAGGTGATGGCGAACCGGTGCGCCTCGTCGCGCACCCGTTGCAGCAGGTAGAGGCCCTCGGAGCTGCGTGGCAGGACGACCGGGAACTCGTCGTCGGGCAGCCACACCTCCTCCAGGCGCTTGGCCAGGCCGCAGAGCGCGACGTCGTCGATGCCCAGCTCGGCCAGGGCCTGTGCGGCGGCGGCGACCTGCGGCGCACCGCCGTCGACCACCACCAGCTGCGGGGGGTAGGCGAACCTGCGGGGCCGCCCGGTGGTCGGGTCGACCAGCGCGCCGACCCGCGGCTCGCCGGCGCCGGCCTCCCCGTCCGGGGCCTCCAGGTCGTCGGCCGACTCGACGCCCGCCTCGCCGGTCTCGGCGCGGGCGTCCAGGTAGCGGGCGAAGCGGCGGCGCAGCACCTCGGACATCGCGGAGAGATCGTCGGTGGCGCCGCGGATGATGAACCGGCGGTACTCGCTCTTGCGTGGCAGCCCGTCCTCGAAGACGACCATGCTCGCCACCACGTCGGTGCCCTGGATCTGCGAGATGTCGAAACACTCGATGCGTAGCGGCGAGGTACGCATCCCGAGCGCCTCGCTGATCTCATCGAGCGCCTTGCTCCGGGTGGTCAGGTCGCCGGCGCGGCGGAGCTTGTGCCGGGCCAGAGCGTCCTTGGCGTTGCGTTCGACCGTCTCCATGAGGACGCGCTTGTCGCCGCGCTGCGGCACCCGCAGGGAGACCCGGCTGCCGCGGTGGTCGGAGAGCCAGTCGGCCAGCGCGTCGGCGTCGCCGGGCAGCTCGGGCACGAGCAGCTCGCGGGGCACGTCGGCCTCGCCGTGCTCGCCGCCGTAGACCTGGGTGCAGAAGTGGTGCACCAGGTCGCCGGTGGTGAGCTCCTCGGTCTTCTCGACCACCCAGCCACGCTGGCCGCGCACCCGGCCGTCGCGGACGTGGAAGACCTGAACGGCCGCCTCGAGCGGGTCGTCGGCGAAGGCCACCACGTCGGCGTCCGTGCCGTCGCCGAGCACCACCGTCTGCTTCTCCATCGCCCGCCGCAGCGCGGCGACGTCGTCCCGCAGCCGGGCGGCCCGCTCGAACTCCAACTGCTCGCTGGCCTCGGCCATCTCGCGTTCGAGCTTGCGCACCATCGTGTCGGTGCGGCCGGCCATGAAGTCGCAGAAACCGTCGACGATCTCCCGGTGCTCCTCGGCGGAGACCTCCCCCACACAGGGCGCCGAGCACTTGCCGATGTAACCGAGCAGGCAGGGGCGGCCGACCTGACCGGCGCGCTTGAAGACGCCGGCGGAGCAGGTACGCGCCGGGAACACCCGCAGCAGCAGGTCGAGCGTCTCGCGGATCGCCCAGGCGTGCGAGTACGGCCCGAAGTAGCGCACCCCCTTGCGCTTGGCGCCCCGCATCACCTGCAGCCGCGGGTACTCCTCGTCGAGCGTGACGGCGAGGTAGGGGTACGACTTGTCGTCCCGGTAGCGGACGTTGAACCTCGGGTCGTACTGCTTGATCCAGGTGAACTCCTGCTGGAGCGCCTCGACCTCGGTGCCGACCGTGATCCAGTCCACCGACTCGGCGGTGGTCACCATCTGGCGGGTGCGGTCGTGCAGGTTCCAGAGGTCGCCGAAGTAGGAGTTGAGGCGGCTGCGCAGGTTCTTCGCCTTGCCGACGTAGATCACCCGGCCGGTTCCGTCGCGGAAACGGTAGACCCCCGGCGACTCCGGGATGGTGCCAGGTGCGGGACGGTAGGTCGAGGGGTCAGCCACGGCTGCAAGCCTAGTCCGCGGCACCGACAGGACCTCGTGGCGGCGCGGGCGACCGGGGATGACCGGGATGACCGGGAGGTCGGGGCGCCGCGTCGCCGCGACCCCGACCTCCCGACCCTCGACCGCTCCGATCAGGCGAAGGAGATCTGGTCGCCGACGACCTTCACGGGCTTGGCGGGCAGCGGCCTGGTGGCCGGGCCGGCCTTGACCGAACCGTCCTCGATCGAGAACTTGCTGCCGTGGCAGGTGCAGTTGATCGTGCCGCCGTCGACGTTCGACACCGGGCAGCCCTGGTGGGTGCAGATCGGGTCGAAGCCCTTGAACTGCCCTGCGGTGGGCTGGGTGATGACCACGCCCTCGGCGGCGAGCACCTTGCCCCCGCCGAGCGGGACGTCGGCGGTGGTGGCCAGCGACTGCGAGCCCTGCCGGTCGCCGCCGCCCGCGTCCCCGGTGCTCGGCACGGCCGGTCCGCCGCTGGTGGGCTGCTGCCCGATCGCGCCGTCGCCCGCGTCGTTCCCGCCACAGGCCGTCAGGACGACGGCCGCCCCGACCGCGCCGGCGCCGGCGAGCAGCGCCCGCCGCGTCTGCGTGCCCGGACCGGTCAACTCCTGATGGTCACTCATGCCTTGCCCTTCTCTCGGCTGCTGCGGCTCGTCCCGACCCCCGCGGCCACACCTTTTTCACACGTCCCACTGTGCCCGACGGTTCACTCTCAGCGTGCCGGAACAGCCGCCGGCTGATCATCCGCCCCACCCGCGAGTACGGCGAGTGACCGCGCGGGGCGCCCCGTCGGCGCCCGAGGAGAGCCCGCGCCCGCGCGGGACCGCGAGCCAGCGGCGGAGCCCGGCCGGTCAGCGGGCCCCGGCCGGCACCTTCCGGCCGCTGCGGGCCTTCGACCCGTTGGCCTTGGCCGCCCGCGTGGTCGCCGCCGCGGCGCCCTTCGCCTCGCCGTCGAGCTTCAGCACCTGGCGCAGGAACTGCCCGGTGTGACTCTCGGGCACCTCGGCGACCTCCTCCGGCGTGCCGGTGGCCAGCACCGTCCCGCCCCGGTGCCCACCCTCCGGGCCCATGTCGATCAGCCAGTCCGCCGTCTTGATCACGTCGAGGTTGTGCTCGATCGTGATCACGGTGTTGCCCTTGTCGACCAGCCCCTCGAGCACCATCAGCAGCTTGCGGATGTCCTCGAAGTGCAGGCCGGTGGTCGGCTCGTCGAGGACGTAGACCGTCCGCCCGGTCGAGCGCTTCTGCAGCTCGGAGGCGAGCTTGACGCGCTGCGCCTCACCGCCGGAGAGGGTCGGCGCGGGCTGGCCGAGACGGACGTAGCCGAGACCGACGTCGACCAGGGTCTTGAGGTGCCGGTGGATGGCCGGGATGGCGGAGAAGAACTCGGCCGCCTCCTCGATCGGCATGTCCAGCACCTCGGCGACGGTCTTGCCCTTGTAGTGCACCTCCAGGGTCTCCCGGTTGTAGCGGGCGCCCTTGCAGACCTCGCAGGGGACGTACACGTCGGGCAGGAAGTTCATCTCGATCTTGATGGTGCCGTCGCCGGAGCACGCCTCGCAGCGCCCGCCCTTGACGTTGAACGAGAAGCGCCCCGGGCCGTAGCCGCGCACCTTCGCCTCGGTCGTCTCGGCGAAGAGCTTGCGGATGTGGTCCCAGACACCGGTGTAGGTGGCCGGGTTCGACCGGGGGGTACGACCGATCGGCGACTGGTCGACGCCGACCACCTTGTCGACGTGCTCCAGGCCGGTGACCCGGGTGTGCCGGCCCGGCACCAGCCGGGCACCGTTGATCTGGTTGGCCAGTACGGCGTGCAGGATGTCGTTGACCAGCGTCGACTTGCCCGAGCCGCTGACCCCGGTGACCGCGATGAGCTGGCCGAGCGGGAAGCTCACGGTGAGGTTGCGCAGGTTGTGCTCGCGGGCGCCGTGCACCACCAGCTCCCGGCCGGGGGTCTGCGGCCGGCGCCCCTGCGGCGTCGGGATCGACCTGCGACCCGACAGGTACGCCCCGGTCACCGACTCCGGGTTCTCCAGCAACGCGGGCACGGAGCCGCTGTGCACGATCCGGCCGCCGTGCTCACCTGCGCCCGGCCCGATGTCGACGATCCAGTCGGCGGTGCGGATGGTGTCCTCGTCGTGCTCGACCACGATCAGCGTGTTGCCCAGCCCACGCAGCCGGACCAGGGTCTCGATCAGCCGGTGGTTGTCGCGCTGGTGCAGCCCGATCGACGGCTCGTCGAGTACGTAGAGGACGCCGACCAGGCCCGAGCCGATCTGCGTGGCCAGCCGGATGCGCTGGGCCTCGCCACCGGAGAGGGTGCCGGCCGGGCGGTCCAGGGAGAGGTAGTCCAGGCCGACGTCGAGCAGGAACCGCAGTCGGGCGTTGATCTCCTTGAGCACCCGCTCGGCGATCATCTTCTGCCGGTCGGTCAGCTCGATGCCGGCGAGCAGCTCGGCGCACTCCCCCACCGACAGGTTGCAGATCTCGGCGATGCTCTTGCCGGCGATGGTGACCGCGAGCACCTCCGGCTTGAGCCGGGTGCCGCCGCAGGCCGCGCAGGGCACGTCGCGCATGTAGCCCTCGTACTTGTCCCGCGACCACTCCGACTCGGTGTCGTTGTGCCGCCGCTCGATCCACTGCACCACGCCCTCGAAGCCGGTGTAGTAGGAGCGCTCGCGCCCGTACTTGTTGCGGTAGCGAACGTGCACCTGGTCGTCGGAGCCGTGCAGAATCGTCTTCTGCGCCCGCGACGGCAGCGCCCGCCACGGCGTGTCCACGTCGAAGTGCTCGGCCTGGCCGAGCGCCTCCAGCAGGCGCAGGAAGTATTCCAGGTTGTGCCCGGTCGACCAGGGCTGGATCGCGCCCTCCCGCAGCGTCCGCTCCGGGTCGGGAACGACCAGCTCCGGGTCGACCTCCTTCTTCGTGCCGAGACCGGTGCACTCAGGGCAGGCGCCGTAGGGCGCGTTGAAGGAGAAGACCCGCGGCTCCAGATCCTCGATGGCGAGCGGGTGGTCGTTGGGGCAGGCGAGGTGCTCGGAGTAGCGCCGCTCCCGGTCGGGGTCGTCCTCGGCCAGATCGACGAAGTCGAGCAGCACCAGCCCGCCGGAGAGGCCGAGCGCCGCCTCGACGGAGTCGGTCAGCCGCTGCTTGGCGTTCGCCTTCACGGTGAGCCGGTCGATCACCACCTCGATGGTGTGCTTCTCCTGCTTCTTGAGCTTCGGCGGCTCGGTGAGCGGGTGCACCACACCGTCGACCCGGGCCCGGGCGTAACCCTTGGCCTGGAGCTCGGTGAAGAGGTCGACGTACTCGCCCTTGCGACCCCGTACCACCGGGGCGAGCACCATGAACCGGGTGCCCTCGGGCATGGCCAGCACGCGGTCGACGATCTGCTGCGGGCTCTGCTTCGAGATCCGCTCGCCGCAGACCGGGCAGTGCGGCTCGCCGACGCGGGCGAAGAGCAGGCGGAGGTAGTCGTAGACCTCGGTGATCGTGCCGACGGTCGAGCGCGGGTTGCGCGAGGTCGACTTCTGGTCGATCGAGACGGCCGGGCTCAGCCCCTCGATGAAGTCGACGTCGGGCTTGTCCATCTGGCCGAGGAACTGCCGAGCGTACGACGAGAGCGACTCGACGTAGCGGCGCTGCCCCTCGGCGAAGATCGTGTCGAACGCCAGGCTCGACTTGCCCGACCCGGAGAGCCCGGTGAACACGATCAGGGCGTCCCGGGGCAGGTCGAGACTGACGTCACGCAGGTTGTGCTCGCGCGCGCCACGGATGATCAGTCGGTCGGCCACGGTCCGTGTACTCCCGGGTGAAGACGGTGAAGAAGATGAGGCGGATCTGTCCGCTCGGAGGCGATTCTGAGCGGTTGTGTGGGCGCAGAAGAACGCCTCGGCAACTCTAGCCCCGAGGTACGACAATTCTCCGCGCCCGCACATTCCCCCAGCTCAGCGCGGTCCGCCGCGCGCGTGGAACCGGTCTGCGGGCCGCCCGCACGAGGAGGACCGGCCGACCGGGCGACCCGGCCGACCCCGCGCACCGTTCGGGTGGTTGATCGACTCGACTTCCGCGTGGGCCGGGGTGTCGTGGGCGTGCCGATGCCCCGATGTCAGGGAAGCGAGTCGACCATCCGTCGCGCGGCGGCGGGCCCTCAGTAGCCGCCCGGTGCGGGCGGCCGGCTCGGCCGGCTCGTCCGCCGACGTGCCCCCCGCCAGCCGCCACGCCGCTCGGCGGCGAGCCGCGTCTCCCGCCGCCGGGTCTCGAAGGCCACCTCCCGCTGCAGCCGGCGCCAGCTCTCCCAGCGTCGGGCGGTCAGCTCGCCGTTCTCCAGCGCCTCCCGCACCGCACAGGCCGGCTCGCCGTCGTGCGCGCAGTCGGCGTACCGGCAGTCGAGGGCGAGCTCCGCGATGTCCGCGAAGGCCTGGTCCAGGCCCGCCGAGCCGTCCAGCAGGCCGACCGCCCGTACGCCCGGGGTGTCGATCACCGCGCCCCCACCCGGCACCGGCACCAACGCCCGCCAGGTGGTGGTGTGCCGGCCCTTGCCGTCGACCCGGCGAATCGCCTGCGTGGGCATCACCGCCGCCCCGGCCAGCGCGTTGACCAGGCTCGACTTCCCCGCCCCGGACGGGCCGAGCAGGCCCAGGGTGCACCCGGGGGCGACCTGCGCCCGCAGCGGGTCGAGGCCCGCGCCGTGCTCGGCGCTGACCGCCAGCACCGGCACGCCCGGCGCGATCGCGGCCAGCTGACGCGCGATCGCCTCCGGGTCGGCGGCCAGGTCGGCCTTGGTGAGCACGACGAGTGGCCGGGCGCCGGACTCGTGGACGAGGGAGAGCAGCCGCTCGATGCGTCCGGTGTCCGGCTCGGGGTGCACCGGCTCGACCACCGCGGCGGTGTCGAGGTTGGCGGCGAGGACCTGCCCGCTGGCGTCCTTGCCGGCGGTGCGGCGCACCAGCGCGGTCCGCCGGGGCAGCACGGTCTCCACGGTGCGGCGCCCGTCCGGCCAGGTGCCGACCAGCACCCAGTCACCGGCGCAGGGCAAGTTGGTCAGGTCGCGGACGGCGGCCGCCAGCAGGGTGCCGCCCACACTGGCCCGGACCGGTCCGTCCGGGCAGAGCACGGTGCACACGCCCCGGTCGACCCGGGTGACCCGGCCCGGCTGGTGACCGCCGCGTCGACGGGCGTGCGCCGCCCACCCGGCGTCCCAGCCGAGGGCTGTCAGTTCGATTCTCATGGCATCCTCATCGGTGTCGGAGGTGATGGCGGAACACGCGTGCCAGGATCGGCATCGGCCCTCACCTCCTCCCGATCGATCCGGTGCCGCGTCGGTGCCGACGGTAGGGGGCGCGGCGACGCGCCGAAAGCCATTTCCCCGGCGACGCCGTGCCGCGCTACCGCTAGGGTCGGAACGTGACCACGGACCCGCTGCTGCTGACCGGCGAGGTGCAGGCCGCGACCGCGCGGCTGCTGGGCACCGCCGCAGTCCTCGATGAGGCGGGTCTGGCCGCCGCGTCGCTGCTGCCGGGCTGGAGTCGCGGCCACGTCCTGGCGCACCTGGCCCGCAACGCCGACGGCTTCGTCAACCTGCTCACCGCCGCGCGCACCGGCGAGCCCCGGCCGATGTACGCCTCGCCCGCGACCCGGGTCGCGGACATCGAGGCCGGCGCGGCCCGGCCGGCCGACGCCCACCTGGACGACCTGCGTCGCTCGGCGGGCCGGCTCGGGGAGGCGGTGGCCGCGATGCCGGCCGAGGCGTGGACCGCCACCGTCGCCACTCCGGGTGGACCGAGGGTCGCCGCCGAGCTGATCTGGTGCCGGCTGCGCGAGTTGGAGGTCCACCACCTGGACCTGGCCGCCGGGCATCGTGCCGCCGACTGGCCCCCGGGCTTCGCCCACCGGCTCCTGCACGAGGTCGTCACCGACCTGGCCGCCCGGCCCGAGGCGCCGGCGATGGTGCTGCGGTTCGACGGGACCCGGCACGAACTGGTGATCGGCGAGCGCGACGGCGCACCTGTCGTCGCCGGCCCCGCCCCCGACCTCGCCGCCTGGTTGATCGGCCGGGGCAGGGGAGACCTCCTCAGTATCACCCCCGAAGGCCCCCTGCCGAACCCACCGGAATGGATGTAGACAGCACATGACCTACCGCGGAGAGGTGACCCCCGGCGGCCCGCCGGAGGTGCGCGAGCTCGACCGGCTCACCGTCAGCAAGTTGTCGGTCGGCCCGATGGACAACAACGCCTACCTGCTGACCTGCCGCTCGACCGGCGAGCAGCTGCTGATCGACGCCGCGAACGAGGCGCCCCGGCTGCTGGAGCTGATCGGCGACGGTGGCCTCACCGCCGTGGTCACCACCCATCAGCACATGGACCACTGGGTGGCGCTGGAGGAGGTCGTGGCCAAGACGGGCGCCCGGGCCCTGGTGCACGTCGACGACGCGGCCGGCCTGCCGATCGAGACGGAGACGCTCACCGACGGGGAGACCGTACGCGTCGGTGACTGCTCCCTGGAGGTCATCCACCTGCGCGGGCACACCCCCGGTTCCGTCGCGCTGCTCTACCGCGACCCGGCCGGCGTCCCGCACCTCTTCACCGGGGACAGCCTCTTTCCCGGTGGGGTGGGCAACACGGACAAGGACCCGGAGCGGTTCGCCGCGTTGATCGACGACGTCGAACAGAAGCTCTTCGACCGGCTGCCCGACGAGACCTGGTTCTACCCCGGCCACGGCAAGGACAGCACCCTCGGCGCGGAGCGACCGGCCCTGCCCCAGTGGCGTGCCCGCGGTTGGTGACCGCGCTCAGGCGGCCCCATCGGCGCCGGTGAGCGCACGCAGCCGGCGCCGCGTGCCGAGCAGCACCACCCCGGCGAGCGCCAGCCCGACCGACATGGTCACCAGCATCGGGGTGGACTCGCCGGGGAACAGCCCGGCCAGGGAGCGGGAGGCGGTGCCGAGCAGCAGGTAGAGACCGGCCCAGCCGGCGGCGCCGAGCGCCGCGCAACCGATGAACCGCCGGTACGACATCCGCAGCCCGCCGGCGGCGAGCGGCAGCAGCGCGTTGAACACGGGCAGGAACGGTGCGACCAGGACCATCCGGCCGCCGCCCTGGCGCAGGACCCGCTCGGCCGCCGCCCACCGTGACTCGCCGATCCAACCGCCGACCCGACTGCCGCGCAGCCGGTCCCCGTAGTGGCGGCCGGCGAGGAAGCTCAGCGACCAGCCGGCCAGGCAGCCGCCGACCACGGCCGCGAAGGTGGCCAGCCCGGTCGCGGGCCGGCCCACCCCCACCGCGGCGAGAATGGCCACGTCGCCCGGGACGAGCACCCCGAGCAGCGGTACGGCGTCGAAGAGCATGACCACTCCAAGGACTCCCACCAGAAGCATGGTGGGCAACTCTCCGACCTGCGCGAACCAGTCCGCCATGACCCGTACGGTATTGCCGTGCCGCCACCGGCCGCATCCGGCCGGATCCCCGAGCCCACCCTGACTCCGGCTCGGGGTGCCCCCTGATCCGGCGCCTGTCGGTGACCGGGCACGCTCAGGCCGGCCGCAGCACCTGCACCCGGCGCACCGGGGTGTCGACCGCGGGTTCGGTGGTCGGCACCGGATAGCTGGTGACCACCGCCAACCGGCCCGCCGGCAGGTGGCCCCGGTCCGGGTCGCCCACCAGCACCTCCGTGCCGTTGGCGGCGGCTCGGGCGAGGAACGGCAGCACCCGCTCGGCCAGCGCCCGGTCGTAGAGCACGTCGCCGGCGAGTAGCAGGTCGGCGTCGCCCCCGGCCGTGTCGAGCAGATCGTCACCGGTGGCCACGACACGTACCCGGTTCGCCCGGGCGTTGACGGTCACGGCGGCGACCGCGTACGGGTCGATGTCGTTCGCCGTGACCTGCTCGGCCCCGGCGAGGGCGGCGGCGATCGCCACCAGCCCGGATCCGGCGGCCAGGTCCAGCACCCGGCGACCGGCGGCCAGGTCGGGGTGGTCCAGCAGGTGACGGGCGAGCGCCTGCCCGCCGGCCCACACCGAGGCCCAGTACGGCGGTGGCAGCCGCCGGCCGGCGTACGCCTCCATCCGCGCCCACCACAGGATCGGGTCCTCGGCCACGTGCAGCCGCACCTCGGGTACGAACGGGGTGGGCACCAGTCGCAGCCGGTCCATCCCGCCCCCCGGCGCGCCGATCTCGCGCTCCAGCTCGGACAGGGCGGCGAACGCGGCATCCCTCACCGGCGCAAGCATGCCCGAGCCCGGGTGCGGCCGCGCGGGTTTCCCGGGGTCGCCGGAAGAGTTCACCCGGCCACCTGCGGCACTTCGCCCGGCGGATAGGCGTTTGGCCCGTTACTGTCGGGGGTGATACAGGGCGATCATCGGTCGGCGGCCGGTGGTCAGCCGTTTTGGAACAGGGAGAGACGCATGGCAACCGGCACGGTTAAGTGGTTCAACTCGGAAAAGGGCTTCGGCTTCATCGAGCAGGACGGCGGAGGCCCGGACGTGTTCGTCCACTACTCGGCCATTCAGAGCGGTGGCTACCGGGAGCTGAGCGAGGGGCAGAAGGTCGAGTTCGAGGTGACCCAGGGCCAGAAGGGCCCGCAGGCGGACAACGTCCGCCCGATGTAGATATCCCGCGTGCCACGGCGGCGGTCGGCGAGCCGACCGCCGCTGCGGCGTGTCACGACACGCTTCCGCCGGCCGCGGGCGCGTCCACTGCCGTCAGCGCCGCGCGGCGGGGCGCCGATCCGGCTCGGGTCCGCCCCGGCGGCTCGGGGGCGGCGGGCAGGTCCCGCCGGCGTCGTATCGGCCCGAACAGCAGGATCAGCGGGGTGAGCGCCAGCCAGCCGGTCATCGCCAGCACCGCGACCCGTACCCCGAGGACGGTGCCCAGCGCGCCGGCCAGCAGCGCGGCCAGCGGGATGGTGCCGTAGTTGAGCAGCTGCATGCTGACCGTGACCCGGCCGAGCAGTTCGTGCGGCGGGTACGTCTGCCGGAAGCTGCCCTTGACCACGTTGCCCACGGCCACCCCGAGGCTGACCAGCATCCCGCCGAGGGTCGGCCAGAGCAGCGCCGGGCCGGGACCGGCCAGCGGGATGAGCAGCGCCGGCGGCCCGCTGAGCGCCGCCGCGAACAGCATCGCCCGGGCGGTGCCGAGCCGGCGGCCCGCGGTGGTGGCCAGCAGCGCGCCCGCGATGCCGCCGAGGCTCATCGCCGCGACCAGCAGGCCGACCGTCCCGGGGGCGAGCCGCACCTCACGGACCAGGAAGAGCACCAGCACCGCCTGGTAGCCGACCAGCCCGATGTTGCTCGCCGCACCGAAGAGCGTCATCACCCGCAGGTACGGATCGCGGGCGACGAACCGTACGCCGTCGACGATCTCCCGGCGCAGGGTCCGGGCGGGGCCGGACCGGGCCGGCCGGGGTTCCGTCCTGCGGATCCGGGCCAGGCACAGCGCGGAGAGCAGGAAGGTCAGCGCGTCGAGCAGCAGCGCGGCGACCGCGCCGACGGCCTGCGCGATCAGGCCGGCGAGGCTCGGCCCGACCACGTAGCTCGCGGTCTGGGTGGCCTGCAACTTCGCGTTGCCCTCGGGAACCTGGGCCGGGCGGAGCAGGAAGGGCAGGTAGACCTGGTCGGCGGTCTCGAAGAAGACCCGGGCCAGCCCGGCGCCGAGCGCCACGACCAGCAGCTGACCGATGCTGAGCCGGCCGGCGACGGCGGCGGCCGGGACGCTGAGGAAGAGCAGCGCCGACACCAGATCACAAGTGATCATGACGGGTCGGCGGGGCAGCCGGTCCACCCAGGCGCCGGCCGGCAGACCGACCAGCAGCCAGGGCAGCCACGCCGCAGCGGTGAGCACGGCCACCTGGAAGGTGCTCGCGTCGAGCACCGCCACCGCCACCAGGGGCAGGGCCACCGCTGTCACGTTGCTGCCGATGCCGCTGACGGTCTGGGCCGCCCAGAGCATCCGGAAGTCGTGGTGTCGCAACAGCCCGCCGCGCCGGGCCCGCGCCGGGGCGAGCGCGGTCACGGCTGCGCCGGAACGCCGTAGGCGAAGACGAAGACCGGCTGCCGCTCGCGCCCGTCGTCGGGGACCTCCCGGTCGGCCCAGCGGGCCAGCAGGTCGATCAGCTCGCGGCCCAGCTCGGCCAGCTCCTCGGGGCTGAGGTGCAGCCAGGAGTCGGTGGAGAACGGGCCGTCGCCCCAGGCCGCGTGCGCCGTCTCGTCCGCGGCGTGCCAGGCCCGGGCCAGCGAGACGTGCCGGTCCAGGTTGAGCGAGGTGGCGGCGTCGGCCACCGCCCGGGCCGCCGGGTCCTCGTCGAAGTCGGCGTTCGACCAGCGCACACCCCGGCTGACCAGTCGCCACCACCGCTCGCGTCGGTCCCGGGCCAGCTCCGGCGCCTCGGCGACCAGCTCGGCGGCGGCGAGCACCTTGAGGTGGTGGCTGATGTTCGCGGGCGCCTGGCCGGTGCGCTCGGCGAGCAGACCGACGGTGGCCGAGCCGTGCACCTTGAGCACGTCCATCAGCCGGCGACGCAGCGGGTGGGACATCGCGGCCAGCACCCGGGAGTCGGTGACCTGGCGTACGTCGTGGTTCTCCATGCCGGCAGCATCACATGGACAACAAGCATTGCGCAATACCTCTTGCGCAATGCTTGTTGCCGATGGGCGGGTGGGCCGTCCCCGGGCCGGGACAGCCCACCCACGACTCAGTCGGCCAGCCGGCGGGCGAGTTCCTCGGCGACCTGCTGGGCCATCGTCGGCGGGATCGCGGCGGCGATCTTCTCGGGCGTGAGCGAGGCCAGTACGCCCTGGACGATCGCCGGCTCGTCGGTGAAGTCCTTCGACGACAGCCCGCTGACCTGCGCCACCAAAGCCGGATACGCCCGCGCCATCGCGAGCATCAGCGTGAGCGGCGAGTTGGCCGACGGCGGACCGACCACCCCGCCGGCGCCGACTGGCGAGATCAGCCAGTTACGCAGGTTCGACAGGTCGGCCAGGACGTCGTCGACCGTTCGGTTCGGATTGCCCGTGTCTCTGCGGATCTTGTCGGTGAGTTCCATCTCGTCCTCCTCGGGAGGGGCCGGGGCGATGAGCCCGATGCTGGTGAGGTAGCGGCGGAACAACGGGGTCTGGTCCCGGCCCGCCTTGATCGAGTCGCGGAAGAAGCTGAAGTGCGTGTGCCAGAGGTGCGAGTCGTCGCCGCTGCTGCGCCGGCCGAGCCGGTCCCAGCGGCGGACGACCCGGCCGTCCGGGCTGTAGATGATTTCCCGGAGGTCGCGCGTGTCCGCGGCGCCCGCGGTGCACTGGCCGACACACCAGGTGGAGAAGCTGCGCAGGTCGTGGGTACGGCCCTCGGACGTCACCCGGAACTGGCCCACGTCGAGGGCGGCCGCGTCCAGGGTCAGCCCGTTGCGGTCGCGTGGCGACTCGACGACGGAGTAGTCGTTGTTGACCACCCGGTCCGAGCCGCAGTGGTAGCCACCCCGGTGGGCGGGGTCGCCCACGATGCCCACCTCGGCGGGCTCGAGGTCCACGTCGCGAACCCGGTTCTTGTCGACGTTGAGGTGAGTGAGGAGCAGGCTTCGTACGGCCATGAGGTTCGCCGGAGCCCGGGTCATGATCTCCCCCCTTTCCGATCGGACGGGGGCCGGGCGCGGCGTTACATCACGTGATTGGGGTGGAGTGACGCTCAAGCCCGACCTACTGGTGCACGGCGCCGGGCGTTGGCCCAACCATAGCTCGGTGTTTGAGCAAACGCCCAGGTCAGAGCGTTTCACGTTCACATTAGACGGAGTCGATCACCACTTCGGACACTCAGCCGCACAGCCGGGCTTGACGCTCGGCAACTTCACGTAGCGTGATGTGCTCGCGGTGGTCGCGCCCGTGGCGTCACCCGTCGGCCGTCCGGTGTGGACCGGCCCGGTGGCATCCGGCTCAGCCGCTCCGGGACGGCTCGGTGCGGGCGGCCCGCACCTCGTCCCGGTAGTCACGCGCCGACTCGGCCATCATCCGCAGGAAGCGGTGCACCACCTGCAACTCGTCGTCACTGAACCCCGCCACCACGGCGTCGGTACGCGCCCCCAGTGGCCCGAAGAACGCGGTGGCGAGCGCGGCCCCACGGTCGGCGTAGTGCAACAGGACCTTGCGCCGGTCGTCGGCGGCACGACTCCGGCGAAGGTGACCGGCGCGCTCCAGCCGGTCGACCAGCGCGGTGACGGAGCCGGAGGAGAGACCGAGGTGCGCACCGAGACGGCCGGGGGTGATCGGCTCACCGACGAGCTCGGCGTCCATGACCGCGATCAATGCCTGCAGGTCGGTGGCGTTGAGCCCGTGCAGACCGGCGAAGGCGTGCCCGATGTGCTGCGCGTCCGACGAGTAGCGCCGCAGGTCACCGGTGATCTCGGCGACCAGTCGCTCGCGCCGGGTGTCGCGCCGCCGGTACATGCCGTGCGCCGTCACCTGCCGTCGTCCCCCCCTGCGATCTTCCGGCTTGCAGCCTAGTCCACCCGCCAATAATCTCGGCTATCAAGATACTTGGCAGTCAGGAGAATCCGGATGACTCTGCGTGCGGCTGGGCAGCGCGTGGCCGGCACGGTCAGCGGCAGGTGGAGCGCATGGGTCGTCCTGCTGGTCGCCGTGGCAATCTCCGGCGCCCTGGTGTCGTTCGGCGGTACGGCCCGCACCAGCAACGACCCGACCGGGGCCCTGCCGGCCGGCACCGAGTCGGTCCAGGCCGCCGCCCTCGCCCGACAGCTGCCCGGCGGGCAGCTGAACCCGACCCTCGTCGTCTACTCCCGGGCCGGCGCCCCGCTCAGCGACCAGGACGAGGCGGCGATCCGGGCCCACACCACGACGCTCGCCCCGCTCGGCACCGGCCCGATCTCCCCACCGGTCCTCTCCCCCGACCGGCGCGCGGCGCTGCTCGCCGTGCCGCTGCCCGCCGACGCCGACCCGGACGCGATCACCGATTCCGTCGACCGGCTGCGCGCCACCGCCCGCGACGGACTGCCGCCCGGGCTGACCGCCCAGGTCAGCGGCGGCGCCGGCTTCCGCGCCGACGTCGCCTCCGCCTTCGACGGCGCCAACGTCACGCTGCTGCTGGTCACCGTCGCCGTGGTGGCGGCGCTGCTGACCGTCACCTACCGCAGCCCGTGGCTCTGGCTCGTCCCGCTGGCCGTGGTGGGCACCGCCGACGTCGTGGCCAACGCCCTGATCGCCGTCGTCAGTCGCGCCGTCGAACTGCCCATCGACCCCTCCACGACCGGCATCGTCGACGTGCTGGTCTTCGGCGCCGGCACCAACTACGCGCTCCTGCTCATCGCCCGCTACCGCGAGGAGCTGCGCCGCCGCCCCGACCGGCGCGACGCGCTGCGCCACGCGCTGACCTCGGCCGGCCCGGCGATCGCCGCCAGCGCCACCACCGTCATCCTGAGCCTGCTCACGCTGACCGTCGCGGTGCTGCGCAACGACCGGGCGATCGGCGTCGCCGGTGCGGTCGGCATCGGCACCGCCGCGCTCTACGGTCTCGTCGTGCTGCCCGCCGCGCTGGCGGTCTGCGGACGCGGCCTGTTCTGGCCCTTCGTGCCCCGACCCGGAGAGGCCGAACCGACCCGCAGTGGCGGATGGGCGAGGGTCGGCGACCTGGTCGCCCGCCGACCCCGTGCCGTGCTCGCCGGCGCGCTGATCCTGCTGGTCCTGCTCACCACCGGGCTCTCCGGCGCCCGATTGGGGCTGAGCAAGACCGAGCAGTTCCGGGTGCAGGCCGAGTCGATCGACGGCCTGCGTACGCTCAGCCGCCACTTCCCCGCCGGCACCGCCGACCCGACCGTCGTCGTCGGGCGCGTCGACGCCGAGGAGGCCCTGCTCGCGGCGATCACCGCCACTCCGGGCGTCGCCACCGCCCGGCCCACGGGGCGTACCGCCGAACTGGTCGGCGTGAACGTGGTGCTGACCGCCGAGCCGGACAGCGGCGCGAGCTACGACACGATCCGCGAACTGCGGGACCGGGTGCACGAGGTGCCGGCCGCCGACGCCCGGGTCGGCGGCACGGTCGCCACCAACCTGGACACCCGGGACGCGGCCGTACGCGACCTCACGGTGGTCGTACCGCTGGTCCTCGCGGTGGTACTGCTGGTACTGCTGGTACTGCTGCGCTCGCTGGTCGCGCCGCTGCTGCTCGTCGCCACCGTGGTCGGCACCTTCTTCGCCGCGCTCGGCGCGAGCACCTTCCTCTTCACCCAGGTGCTCGGTTACGCAGCCCTGGACACCAGCGTGCCGCTGCTGTCGTTCCTGTTCCTGGTGGCGCTCGGGGTCGACTACAACATCTTCCTCACCACCCGGGCCCGGGAGGAGGCCGTCAGCGAGGGCACCCGGCAGGGCGTCCGCACCGCCCTCGCCGTCACCGGCGGCGTGATCACCAGCGCCGGTGTCCTGCTGGCCGCCGTCTTCGCGGTGCTCGGGGTACTGCCGCTGGTGCTGCTCACCGAGATCGGCGTCATCGTCGGGCTCGGCGTCCTGCTGGACACCTTGCTGGTGCGCACGCTGCTGGTGCCCGCGATCGTGCTGCTGCTCGGGCGGCGCTTCTGGTGGCCCGGCGGGCTCTCCCGGCGTACGGATCCGGCGTCCGCCGCGGCGAGGCCGGCAACCGAAGCCGGGGATCGGGCGGGCACCCGCGGCTGACCCCGCCTTCCGCGCAGGCCCCGCCGCCCGGCCCGGGTGACCTCGGGTCGCCTAGCCGGGCTCCACCGGGTGCGGCCGCTCCCCGGCGCCCTCCGGCGCCGGCCCCTCGGCCCCTTCCGGCGTCGCCGCCGGCCCTTCGGAACCGGGCGCCGACGCCGGGGCCCGCCCCGGCCCGCCGACCGCCCGGTTCCGGGTCGCCCACGCCACCATGAACACCGCCGTCCAGAGCACCCCGAGCAGGACCGCGGCGATCGTCCCGCTCGCCGTGCTCAACCCCAGGTAGAGGCGGGCTCCGGCGAGGTAGACCACCCCGGCGGCGGCGCCGGTCCAGGCGGCCACGGCCACCGGCCAGCGCGTGTTGCGGGACAGCAGCCAGGCGAGCGTGCAGAGGCTCGCCGTCACCACGGCGTTCTGAGTGGGGAAGAGCACACCGTCCGGGCCGGACCCGGCCGAGCCCGCCAGGTGGGCGGCCAGGGCCAGCACCAGCAGCGGGACGAACGCGCCCACCGTGCCGACCAGGCTGAGCAGGTCGGCCCGCCACGACCGCTGCCGCCACGCCAGCACCGCGGCCACCACGGCGACCAGCGTGATCAGCACCGGCCCGCGCAGCGCCGACACGGTCGCGAGGCCGACCTCGACCGCCCCCGAGGTCCGCCGGGCGGCGAACCAGCCGGCTATGGCGTCGTCCACCAGCGCCAACCCACTGTTGCGTACCACGAACTCCAGCAGCCCGGCGAAGGCGAGACCGGCGGCGAAGAGCAGCAGGAGGCCCGCGGTCAGGTTGAGCAGCAGCGTCCAGCCGGGCCCGATCCGCATGGCGAGCAGGAAGAAGAGCACCCCGTACCGGCCGGCGAGCCAGCGCACCGGCGGCAGGGCGGTGGCCCGGGACAGCAGCGCCCGCACCGGGTCCGGGTTACGCCCCAGCCAACGACCGATCAGCACCACCGCGACCAGGGCGGCGAGCAGCACCAGCACCGCGCCGGTGGCCCGGCCCAGCAGCCGGGAGACCGTCTCGTACGACTCACCGGCCACGTAGCCGACCAGGACCGAGCCCCCCACCCAGCCGACGATCCCGGCCACGTTCCACGGCGCGAAGCGCCGGTACGGCATTCCGGCGGCACCGGCCAGGCGGGGCACCAGGGTGCGGGCGAAGGCGATCCAGCGGGCGGTGAAGACGCCCCGGCCGCCGAGCCGGCTCAGCAGCGCGTCCGCCCGCTGCCAACGCTCGGGGCCGACCCGCGTGCCGAGGCCGCTGGCGCGCAGTTTCGGCCCGTACCGGCGACCCGCGCGGAACGCGAGTGTGTCGCCGATCACGGCTGCGCCGATCATCACGAGCAGCGCCGGGGCGAGCCGTAACGTCCCCGCGTACGCTAGGAAGCCGACCAGCAGCAGGGTCGCCTCTCCCGGCACCAGCAGCCCGAAGATCACGGCGGTCTCACCCGCGACGATCAGCGCGGCGACCAGGTAGATCAGCAGGGGCGGCAGACCCTGCACGAAGGTCAGCAGGTCGTGCACTCGGCCCCCATGAACACGAGGGTCAGCATGCCAGCCGTGCCCACGGCTGGGACAGGACTTCCACCACAGATCCGGGCCATTCGGGGGGATGACCCCGAGGCGGAACCGGCAACCTCGGACAGGAGAGTATGGAGGGTATGCAGCTACGCACCGACCTCCGCAACGTCGCCATCATCGCCCACGTCGACCACGGCAAGACGACCCTGGTCGACGCCATGTTGCGGCAGGCCGGCGCGTTCGGCGCCCGGGCCGAGGTGACCGACCGGGTGATGGACTCCATGGACCTGGAGCGGGAGAAGGGCATCACGATCCTGGCCAAGAACACCGGCGTGCGCTACATGCCGGCCGACGGCTCGGATCCGGTGACCATCAACATCATCGACACCCCCGGCCACGCCGACTTCGGCGGTGAGGTCGAGCGCGGCCTCACCATGGTCGACGGGGTCGTCCTGCTCGTCGACGCCAGCGAGGGCCCGCTGCCGCAGACCCGCTTCGTGTTGCGCAAGGCACTGCGGGCCCGCCTCCCGATCATCCTGGTGATCAACAAGGTGGACCGGCCGGACGCCCGGATCAAGGAGGTCGTGGACGACACCTACGAGCTCTTCCTCGACCTGGACGCCGACGAGGAGCAGATCGACTTCCCGATCGTCTACGCCTGCGCGCGCGACGGCATCGCCTCGCTGACCCAGCCCGCCGACGGCGCCGTGCCGGACGACAGCCACAACCTCGAACCGCTCTTCCGTACCCTGCTGGACACGATTCCGGCGCCCGCGTACGAGGCGGACGCGCCACTGCAGGCGCACGTCACCAACCTGGACGCCTCGCCGTTCCTGGGCCGGCTGGCGCTGTGCCGGGTCCGTCAGGGCACCATCAGCAAGGGCCAGACCGTGGCCTGGTGCCGCACCGACGGCAGCACCCAGCGGGTACGCATCTCCGAGCTGCTGATGACCGAGGGGCTGGAGCGCAAGCCCGCCGAGTCGGCGGGTCCGGGCGACATCATCGCCGTCGCCGGCATCCCGGAGATCATGATCGGCGAGACCCTGGCGGACGCGGAGAACCCGATCCCGCTGCCGCTGATCACCGTCGACGAGCCGGCCATCTCGATGACCATCGGCACGAACACGTCCCCGCTCGTGGGTCGGGTCAAGGGCGCCAAGGTCACCGCACGGATGGTCAAGGACCGGCTCGACAAGGAGCTCATCGGCAACGTGTCGCTGCGGGTGCTGCCGACCGAGCGCCCGGACGCCTGGGAGGTGCAGGGCCGGGGCGAGCTGGCGCTGGCCATCCTCGTCGAGCAGATGCGCCGGGAGTCGTACGAGCTGACCGTCGGTAAGCCGCAGGTCGTCACCCGGGAGATCGACGGGAAGACCTGCGAGCCGGTGGAGCGGCTGACCATCGACGCCCCGGAGGAGTACCTGGGTGCGATCACCCAGCTCCTCGCGACCCGCAAGGGCCGGATGGAGCAGCTGGTCAACCACGGCACCGGCTGGATCCGGATGGAGTGGCTGGTCCCGGCCCGGGGCCTGATCGGCTTCCGGACCGAGTTCCTGACCGACACCCGGGGCACCGGCATCCTGCACCACGTCTTCGAGTCCTACGAGCCGTGGTTCGGCGAGCTGCGTACCCGGCAGAACGGCTCGCTGGTGGCCGACCGGGCCGGCGCGGTCACCTCCTTCGCGATGATCAACCTGCAGGAGCGCGGCCAGCTCTTCGTCGAGCCCAGCACCGAGGTGTACGAGGGCATGATCGTCGGGGAGAACTCCCGCTCCGACGACATGGACGTCAACATCACCAAGGAGAAGAAGCTCACCAACATGCGGGCCTCGACCTCCGACGAGACCGAGAAGCTGATCCCGCCGCGCAAGCTCTCGCTGGAGCAGGCCCTGGAGTTCTGCCGCGAGGACGAGTGCGTCGAGGTGACGCCGGCCGCGGTGCGTATCCGCAAGGTGGTGCTGGACCAGCAGCAGCGTGGTCGGGCGGCGGCCCGCCGCAAGCACGCCGGCTGACCCGCCCAACGCACACCGGAGCCCGGCCCGCCGCCCACGGCAGGCCGGGCTCCCCCTTTCC
>NZ_SMKG01000097.1 GCF_004348525.1 Micromonospora sp. 15K316
GGACGGTCGAGGAGGGTGGGGCCGACGCCGGCCGGCAGCGTGGCCGCGAGTCCCGGCGCGGGCGGCGCGCCGGCCGGATTCGGCACTGTCGCCTCCGGTGCCGGGCCCGCCGGCACCGAGCCGGGCACCTGGGCCGGAGCGGCCGGGCCGGCGTCGCGCAGCGTCGGGGTCGGTCGCGGTGCGGGGAGGCTCGGCCCGGCGGCCATCACCGTCGGGGTGGGCGTCCGGAGCGGCAGGTCGGTCAGCGCCCCCTCGGCGACCGGCAGCTCCGGCTGCTCCAGCACCGTCGGCGCGACACCCAGGTCGGCGTGGAGCATCCGGGCCACCAGCGGCATCCGGGACGACCCGCCGACCAGGAAGAGCCCGGCGAGCCGCTCGGGCGTGAGCCCGGCCGCACCGATCACCTCCCGGGCCGCGGCGACCGCGCGCTCCAACAACGGGCGGGCGGCCCGCTCGACGTCGTCGCGGGTCAGCCGCACCGGCTCGGCGACGCCGGGCACCACGACCGGTGCGGCGGTGCCACGGGACAGCGACTCCTTCGCGCCGCGTACGGCCTCCCAGAGCTGCACGGCGTCGCGGCGCCCGACGGCGTCGCCCGGGGCGGTCAGCCGCGCCCACTGCCGCGGGTACCGCCCGGCGACCAGCTCACCGACCCGGGCGACCAGCGCCGCGTCGACGTCCAGGCCGCCGAGGTCGGGCAGCCCACCGCAGGAGATGACGGTGAAGCCCGAGTCACCCCACGGGTCGGCGCCCTCGTTGCGTACCACGGCCACGTCCAACGTGCCGCCGCCGAAGTCGAAGACCGCGATCGCCTCGCCGACCGGGACGGGGCGACGCAACACCTCGGTGTAGTAGCGGGCCGCCGCGACCGGTTCCCGCAGCAGCCGGGTCCCGGGTGGGGTCGGGCCGGCGAGGGTGTGCTCGGCGGCCTGCGGCCAGCCGGCCCGCAGCAGGGCGTCGCCGAGCACCTGCCGCCGGGCGTCGTCCCAGGCGGCCGGGCAGGTGAGCACCGCCGGGGGCAGGAAGCCGGCCGCCTCGACCGCGGCCCTACCGACCGCGTGCAGCACCGCGCCGAGCAGCTGCGCGGGGAGCAGGTCACGGTCGCCGAGGCGTACGGTCGGCTCGTCGACGCGGCGCTTCGGGTTCGGCTCGTACCGCCCCGGGTCGGCCTGCGCCAGCCGGCGGGCGTCCAGCCCGGCGTGCAGCCGACCGTCCGGGTCGGCGTACACCCCGGAGGGCATGATCGGCTGACCGTCCACGAGCAGCGGCCGGGTACGCCCGTCCGGCCAGCGCAGCACCGCCACCGTGTTGGACGTACCGAGGTCGACACCGAGAGCGAAGCCCTCGTGCTGGCCTGCCATCTACCGATACCTCCGCGTGACGATGCCCGGTGCGCATCGTACGCAGCCAGCACCGCACCGCTGACCGGCCGGTCAGCCACGGTGGACCGTAAGGAACCCGCAACATCCCGCCCCGGCCGCGCGGCGCAGGCCCTGGCTAGGGTGGGCGCGGGGAGGTGCACGTGGGTCAGCGGGTGCTGGTGGTCGACGACGACCGGACGGTCAGCGACGTGGTCTGCCGCTACCTGGAACACGCCGGTTACGAGGTCGACCACGTCGCGGACGGCCTGGCGGCGCTCGACGCGGTACGGGAGCGCCGGCCTCATCTCGTGGTGCTCGACCTGATGCTGCCCGGCTTGGACGGGCTCCAGGTGTGCCGGCGGCTGCGGGAGCGGCCGGACGGCGTACCGATCGTCATGCTCACCGCGCGGGGCGACGAGGCGGACCGGGTGCTCGGCCTGCAACTGGGCGCCGACGACTACCTGGGCAAGCCCTTCTCCCCCCGCGAACTGGTGCTGCGGGTCGGCTCGGTCCTGCGCCGGGCCGGGGAGCCCCCGCCGCCGGTGGCGGAGGTCTTCGTCGACGCCGGGCTCGAGGTGGCGACCGGCCCGCGGGTGGCCCGGCTGCACGGCCGCGAGCTGTCCCTCACGCTGCGCGAGTTCGACCTGCTGGCCCACCTGCTGCGGCACCCGGCGCGGGCGTTCCGTCGCGCCGAACTGCTGGAGCGGGTCTGGGGCTGGACGTTCGGCGACGAGTCCACGGTGACCGTGCACGTACGCCGGCTGCGGGAGAAGATCGAGGACGACCCGGCCGAGCCGCGACGCATCGTCACGGTCTGGGGTGTCGGCTACCGCTACCAACCCGCCCATGCGTGACCTCGCGCTGATCTTCGCGATGGCGCTGGCGGCGGCGCTCGGCGTCGGGCTGGCCGGCGCGCTCGCGCTGCGACTGCTGCGCCACCGGTCGATCACCGTGCACGTCTGCGTGCTGCTCACGATCACCGTGGCGGCCGTGGTGGCCGGCGTGGCGGTGGTCGCCCGGGCGATGTTCCTCTCCCGGCACGACCTCCAGGTCGTGCTGCTCACGGTGGCCGCCGCCGCGGCGGTGAGCCTCGCCATCGGTTGGTACTTCGGGCGACGCCTCGCCGTCGCCGCCGTCTGGGCCGACCAGGCGCGCGAGCGGGAACGCCGGATCGAGAAGGGCCGTCGCGACCTGGTCGCCTGGGTCTCCCACGACCTGCGCACACCGCTCGCCGGCCTGCGGGCGATGGCCGAGGCGCTCGAGGACCGGGTGGTGGAGGACCCGGCGACGGTCGCCGAGTACCACCGGCGCATCCGCGTGCAGACCGACCGGATGACCCGGCTGGTGGACGACCTCTTCGAACTCTCCCGGATCAACGCGGGCGCGCTGCGGCTCTCCCTGGTCTCGGTGCCGCTCGGCGAGGTGGTGTCCGACGCCCTCGCCGGCGCCGCGCCGCTCGCCGCCGCCCGCGGGATCAGACTCGTGGCCGCCGAGTCGGGCTGGCCCACCGTGCGGGCCAGCGAGCCCGAGCTGGCCCGGGTGGTGGGCAACCTGCTGCTCAACGCGGTGCGCTACACCCCCGAGGACGGCACCGTGCAGGTCGACGGGGGCCGGGACCACGACGAGGCCTGGCTGGCGGTGGCGGACAGTTGCGGCGGCATCCCGGAGCAGGACCTGCCCCGCCTGTTCGACGTGGCGTTCCGGGGCGAGCCGGCGCGTACGCCCCGCGCGGGCGGCAACGGGGAGGGCTCCGGCGGGCTGGGCCTGGCCATCGTGCGGGGACTTGTCGAGGCGCACGGCGGTCGGGTGAACGTGCAGAACACGGCCGACGGGTGCCGGTTCGTGGTCCGGCTTCCCGCCGCCGCCGGCTGACGGCGCGCGCCGGGAGCGGTCACACGGCCAGCTCGCCGAACCAGCGCCCGTCACGGCGGAACACGTCCCGCACCGCGAGTCGGGCGTGGGCCGCCACCCGGTGCACCGCCCGGGTGTCCAACCGGGCCCAGCGGAACGCCGGCCCCAGGGTGGTCGTCCCCGGCCGGCGCGGCGACGCCACCCGGGCGTCACCCTGCCACAGCCCCGGCCCGGGCGGTTCCAGCTCGACCAGCACCGTGCCCGCCGCGTCGAGCAGGCTCCGGCAGCGGGCCAGCAGCGCCACCGGGTCGCCGCCGATACCGATGTTGCCGTCGAGCAGGACGGCGTGCGCCCACCGGCCCTCGGCGGGCAGCGGGGCGAACAGGTCACGGTGCAGCGCCACGGCTCCCCGGGCCCGGGCGGTCGCGACCGCGTACGCGGAGATGTCCACCCCGACGGCGGTGACCCCGGCCCGGGTCAGCGCCACCGTGAGCCGGCCGGGGCCGCAGCCGAGGTCCAGCGTCGGGCCGGCACAGCGGGACACCACCTCGGCCGTGGCCGGCTCGGCCGGACCGTGCCAGCGGCGAACCGGCAGCCGGTGCCGTACACCGTCGCCGTGCACGAGCCAGTGGCCGTCGCCGCCACGGTCGCGCAGCGCCGTGGCGAAGCCGTCGGCGCTCATCCGCGGCCTCCGGACACCAGCGCCCGGCGGACCGTACCGACCTGCCGGGCGAACCGGCCGGAGGGCGCCTCGGCGGCGACCGCGAGCGCGTCGGGCCACTCGTCGACGTCGCGCAGCAGGGGCAGCGGCACGGTCCGCAGGCCCCGCTCCGCCAGCGCCGACCAGGTGAGCCAGCCGGTGCGAGCGGTGGACATCGGCACGGTACGCAGCAGTGCGGCGTCCCGCGGCTCGCGCAGTCCCAGCGCCCACCAGCCGCCGTCGACCGCCGCGCCGAGCACCGCGTCGGCGCTCGCCAGCCGCAGCACCGCCGACGCGAGCCCGGCCGGGGTCAGCTGCGGGGTGTCCATGCCGATCTGGAGCACCGGACGGGCCGGAAAGGCGGCGGCCACCTCGGCGTGCGCGTTGGCGAGCCGGTCGCCGAGCCCGCCGCCCCGCTGCGTCAGCACGGTCCAGCCGCGCAGGGAGGTGACGAGCCCGGCGGCGTCCTCCGCGTCGGTCAGCCGGCCGGCGCAGGCGAGCACCGGGGTGACCCCGGGCGTGCCGCTGACCGCGTCCAGGGTGTCCCGCAACGCGGCGGCGGCGATCCGGGCCGCCTGCAGGGGGCTGGCCGGCGGGCAGAGCCGGGTCTTGACCGCACCGGGCACCGGCGCCTTCGCCGCCACCAGCAGCACGGTCACCGGGAGCCGTCCACGGTGCGCAGCACACCGGCGAAGTCGCGGGTCGCCCGCAGGGTGCCGCGGACCGAGCCGGAGACCTTCGAGCGGGTGCCGGCGACGCGCGGCGAGTACCGCACGTCCACCTCGTGGATCCGCCAGCCGGCGGCGGCGGCCCGGATCAGCAGTTCGAGGGGGTAGCCGAAGGCCCGATCGGTGACGCCGAGCGCGAGCAGCGCTTCGCGGCGGGCGACCCGGATCGGGCTGAGGTCGCGCAGCGGTACGCCCCGGCGGCGCAGCAGCGCCGCGACCAGGGCGGTGCCGGCGCGGGCGTGCCACGGCCACGCGCCCACGCCGACCGGCCGGCGCCGACCGACGGCGAGGTCCGCCGCGCCGGACGCCACCGGGGTGACCAGTGCCGGCAACTCGTGGGGGTCGAACGAGCCGTCGGCGTCGAGCACGCAGACCAGGTCGCTCCGGGCGGCCTCCAGTCCGGTGTGCACGGCGGCCCCGTAGCCCCGGCGCGGCTCGTGGACCACCCGGGCGCCGTGCCGGGCGGCGACCTGCGGCGACCCGTCCCGCGACCCGTTGTCGACCACGATCGCCCGGTACCCGGGCGGCAGGGCGGCGAGCACCTGCGGCAGCGCGGCGGCCTCGTCCAGGCAGGGCAGCACGACGTCGATCGGAGTGGGGTCGTTCTGGGTCGGCATGAGGCCGACGCTAGGTCGCGGCCGGGGCGTTCGGGGCCGGAACGTCCTTACCGAACGCTTACCGCGCGGACGATTCTTACCGGACGGTGACGGGGCGCCCGTTCCGCCCCCGCGAGCCGCCGCGCCGCCGTACCGTCCCAGGGTCATGGTCTCCGCACCCACGCTCACCGCCGCGCGGCGGACCCCCGGACACCGTCACCGCGCCGACCTCGCGGTGCTCGCGGTGGAGGTCGCGCTGCTCGCGGTCGCGGTCGGCGTGGGGTTCGTGCTGAACCGGCGCGGCGTGGGCCTGTACGCGGACGCCGCCCCGCTCTACGCCACGTGGCGGCCGCACCTGGGCTGGGGCACGCCGGCCGCGCTGCTCGTCGCGGTCGCGGTGCTCGGGTGGGGGGCGCGCTGGGCGCGTACCGCCCACTGGGGCGCGCTGCTCGCCGCCGGCTGGCTGGCGTCGGTGGCCTGGACGCTGTCGTTGGCGCTGGTGGACGGCTGGTCGGCCGGGCTGGCGCGACGGCTGACGGCGCAGGCGGAGTACCTGACCGAGGTGCCGAGGGTCACCGACATCCCGGCGATGCTCGCCGGGTTCGCCTCCCGGATCCTCGACTTCCAGCCGGACTCCTGGTCTACCCACACCGCCGGGCATCCGCCGGGCGCACTGCTGCTCTTCGTCTGGCTGGACCGGGTGGGGCTGGGCGGCGGCGCCGTCGCCGGGCTGGCCTGCGTGCTGGTCGGGGCGACGGTCGCGATCTCGGTGCCGGTCACCCTGCGGGCGCTCGGCGCCCCGGACGCGGCGCGGTCGGTGGTGCCGTTCCTGGTGCTGCTGCCGGGCGCGGTGTGGATGGGGGCGTCGGGCGACGCGCTCTTCGCCGCGGTGGTCGCCGCCGGGCTCGCCCTGCTGGCGGTACGCGGCCCCACCGCCGCCGCGCTCGGCGGCGTGCTGCTCGGCTTCGCGCTCTACCTCTCGTACGGGTTCGTGCTGGTCGGGGTGCTCGCGCTGGCGGTGCTGGTGCTGCGCCCCGCGGCCCGGCTGCGGGCCCTGCTCGCCGGCGGCGCCGGGGTGCTCGCCGTGGCGGCGGCGTTCACGCTTGCCGGTTTCCATTGGTGGGAGGGGTACCGGCTGGTCGTCGAGCGCTACTACCAGGGCTGGGCGGCCGAACGGCCGTACGCCTACTGGGTCTGGGCGAACCTGGCGGCGTTGCTGCTCTCCGCCGGTCCGGTGGTGGGGCCGGCGTTGCGCCGGGCGGTGGTCTCGGCCGTGGGCGGGGCGCGCGCCGGCTGGCGACGGGCGGCGCTGGCCACGGCGGTACGCGACGCCGGCCCGGCCGTCGTGCTGCCGTTGGCCGCCGCCGTGGCGATCGCCGCGGCCGACCTGTCGGGGTTGAGCAAGGCCGAGGTGGAGCGGATCTGGCTGCCGTTCGCGGTCTGGCTGCTGGCGGCCGCCGCGCTGCTGCCCGCCGGGGCGCGCCGTTGGTGGCTGGCCGGGCAGGCGGCCACCGCGCTCGCCGTCAACCACCTGCTCTGGACGGTCTCCTGACGCCGGCCGGCCGTGGTCGTGTGCCGTCCCGGCGGCCGGGCACGGCGGGTCAGGCCGACAGGGCGGCCGGTTCGCGCAGCGGGTCGGTGGCGAAGCCCGCCACGCCCTCGGCGAAGCCGACCCGGGCGGTGTAGCCGAGCAGTTCGGCGGCGCGGCCCGGGTCGGCGACGACGTGCCGCACGTCGGCGGCCCGCGCGCCACCGACGACGAGCGGGGCCGGGCCGCCCATCGCGGCGGCCAGGGTCTGCGCCAGTTCGCCGACGGTGCGCGGCTCGCCGGAGCAGACGTTCACCGGCACCAGCGCGGCCGTGGGAGGCGGCGCGGCCAGCGCCAGCAGGTTCGCCCGGGCCACGTCGGTGACGTGCACGAAGTCGCGTCGCTGCCGGCCGTCCTCCAGCACCCGCGGCGGTAGCCCGGCGGCGAGCGCCGACCGGAAGATCGACGCGACCCCGGCGTACGGGGTGTCGCGGGGCATCCGGGGGCCGTAGACGTTGTGGTACCGCAGCGCCCACACTCCCCCGCCGGTCTGCCGGGCCCAGGCTGCGGCGAAGTGCTCCTGGGCGAGCTTGCTGGCCGCGTAGGTGCTGCGCGGCTCCAGCCGGGCGTCCTCGGGCACCAGCGCCGGGGTGAGCGGGTCACCGCAGCGGGGACAGGTGGGGTCGTACCGGCCGGCCGCCATGTCCCGCGCCCGACGTGGGGACGGGCGCACCACGCCGTCGGCGAGGCAGTGGTACCGCCCCTCGCCGTAGACCACCATCGAGCTGGCCAGCACCAGGCGGGACACGCCGGCCCGGTACATCGCGGCCAGCAGCACCGCTGTGCCCAGGTCGTTGTGGCCGGCGTACTCCGGCGCGTCGGCCGGGTCGAGGCCGTGCCCCACCATCGCCGCCTGGTGGCAGACCGCGTCCACACCCGGCAGCAGCCGGTCCAGCAGCCGGCCGTCGCGGACGTCCCCCCGCACCAGCTCGTGCCGCCGCGCCCACTGCGGCGTCTCCGCCCCGTGGGCCTGCGGCAGCAGCGCGTCCAGCGCCACCACCTCGTGCCCCTCGTCGGCGAGCAGGTCGGCGACCTGCGATCCGATGAACCCGGCCGCGCCGGTGACCAGTACCCGCATGTCGGGTGACGGTAGGTCAACCGGCCGGCGTGACGGGCCGATGCGGCCGGCCCGTAAGGAGTTCGCAACAGGTCGCACCCGTCCGGCCGACCGGTAAGCCCTCCGTAATGCGGCAAACGCGGTCACCCGGCCCGGTGGTCGGCCACGATGACCAGGAGATCGACCACTCGACCGAGGAGGGGCAGTGCCCACGAGCGACCCGGCAACCGGGGAACGCGCCGATCCGACCGGGGGCTACGGGGTGCCCCGGCGGCTCTGGCGGGCCCTCGACCGGCATCGGCCGCCCGGTACCGACGCGGTCACCACGGGCTGGCGCAGCCCGCTGCGGGGGCCGCGGCTCACCTCGGTGTACGGCCTGGTGCTGCTGGTCACGCTGCCGCTGGTCATCGTCACCGGCCTGCTGGACTACGCCGCGTACAGCCCGCAGTTCGGGCAGGCGTTCCCCGTCGACGTGGGCTGGTTGCGGCTGCCGCACTTCGACTGGCCGACCCGGCCGGCGTGGCTGTTCCGCCTCACCCAGGGGCTGCACGTGGGGCTCGGGATCGTGATCGTTCCGGTGGTGCTGGCCAAGCTCTGGTCTGTGGTGCCGAAGCTCTTCGACTGGCCGCCGGCCCGCTCGGTGGCGCAGGTGCTCGAACGGCTCTCCCTGCTGCTGCTCGTCGGTGGGATCCTCTTCCAGATCGCCACCGGCCTGCTCAACACGCAGTACGCGTACGTCTTCGGGTTCGACTTCTACACGGCGCACTACTTCGGGGCCTGGGTCTTCACCGCAGCGCTCGTGGCGCACGTGGTGCTGAAGCTGCCCCGGCTGGTCACGGCGCTGCGGTCCCGACCGGCCGGCGCCGAGCTGCGTACGCCCCGCGCCGCCACCCGGCCCGAGCCGCCCGACCCGGACGGGCTGGTGCCCACCCGGCCGGGCCCGCCCACGGTGAGCCGGCGCGGCGCGGTCGCCCTGGTCGGCGGCGGTTCGCTGATGCTGGCCGCGCTGACCGTCGGGCAGAGCTTCGACGGCCCGGTGCGCCGCACGGCCTGGCTGCTGCCCCGAGGTCACGACCCCGGTAGCGGGCCGAACGGGTTCCAGATCAACCGGAGCGCCGCGGCGGCGGGCATCCGGCCCGCCGACACCGGCCCCGGCTGGCGGCTGACGTTGCGGGGTGGCGGGCGCACGGTGACCCTGGACCGGGCCCGGCTGCTCGCGATGGCGCAGCACACCGCCCGGCTGCCGATCGCCTGCGTCGAGGGCTGGTCGACCACGCAGACCTGGACCGGCGTACGGCTGCGCGACCTCGCGGCCCTCGCCGGGGTGCCCGACCCGGCGGCGGCGCACGTCGAGTCGCTGGAGCGCACCGGGCTGTTCCGGCGGGCCACGCTCCAGGCGAACCAGGTGCGCGATCCGGACTCGCTGCTGGCGCTGCGGGTCAACGGGGCCGACCTCTCCCCGGACCACGGCTTCCCGGCGCGGATCATCGTCCCGGCGCTGCCCGGCGTGCACTGCACGAAGTGGGTGGCCGACATCGACTTCCGCACCCATGGGTGAGGCGTTCGCCCGGTTGCGGGCCGGCTACGGCGCCGGTCCTCGGCACCTGCTCGTCCTGCTGCTCTGCTTCGTGGTCACCGGCTGGGTGGCCCTGCGGGTGGCCGGCGAGGCCACGGCCGGGCGGATGCTGCTCTGGTTCGTCGGCGCGGTGGTCCTCCACGACCTGGTGCTCTTCCCCCTGTACGCGCTGGTCGACCGGGGGCTGCGCGCCGCGGCCGGGGTACCCCGCCGACCGGCGGCATCGGTCGGGGTGCGGCCGGCGGCGTCGGCCCCGGGGCCGGACGACGCGGGGCGGGCGGCGGTCCGGCTGGCGCTGCTCAACCACGTTCGGCTGCCGGCGCTCGGCGCCGGCCTGCTCTTCCTCGTCTACCTGCCGGGCGTGCTCGGCTGGGGCGCGGACACCTACCGGGCCGCGACCGGCCAGGAACGCACCCCGTTCCTGGGCCGCTGGCTGGCGGTCAGTGGCGCGTTGTTCCTGCTCAGCGCCGTGGTGTGGGTGATCAGGTGGACCCGGTGGCGAACGGTTCGCTGCAGCCGTGACCCGGCCGAGCGAGGGTGACCGTGCTGGCGGGCGCGCCGAGGACGGATTCGAGATCGACGTAACTTCCGGGAGGTCGCGGCCTCGTTCCCGACGGGGAGCCACTCCTTCCCTGACGTCGCGGGCCGGTCGGTGGGACGGTTTCAGCTGCGTGTCGCCGGGAAGCACGGGGGTGGTCCGCGTCAGCACCGAGGGGGGTACGTCCATGGAGAGCCTGGCCAGGCCCACGCACCGCCCGGGCGACGTCGCCGGGAGCGCGGTGTGAACGGGCCGGTGGGCGAGGAGCCCGTCGGTGAGCTGGAGCTGGTGCACACCTTCACCGGGCCGATGCCGACCGGCGTGACGGTCTCGCACACCGGGCGGATCTTCGTCAACTACCCGCAGTGGGGTGACGACCCGCCGGCCGCCGTGGCCGAGCTGCGCGACGGGCGGGAGGTGCCGTTCCCGGACGAGCGGTGGAACTCCCCCGGTGGCGACGACGACGCGCAGGCGTTCGTGTCGGTGCAGTGCGTGGTGGTCGATCCGGCCGATCGGCTCTGGGTGGTGGACACCGGCAGCCCGATGTTCCGCCCGACGAAGCCCGGCGGCCCGAAACTGGTCCGCGTCGACCTGGAGACCGACCAGGTCGCTCAGGTGATCACGTTCCCGCCCGACGTGGTGCTGCCGAGCAGCTACCTCAACGACGTCCGGTTCGACCTGCGGCGCGGCGCGGCCGGGCTGGCCTACCTCACCGACTCCGCCAGCGACGGCCCGAACGGCATCGTGGTCGTCGACCTGGCCAGTGGTCGCTCGTGGCGACGGCTGCACGACCACCCGTCGACGAAGGCCGAGTCGCTGCACGGCTACCGGCCGATGGTCGAGGGGCGACCGCTGCTGCAACGCCCGCCGGACGGGCCGCCGAAACCGGTCACGATGGGCTCCGACGGGATCGCCGTCAGCGCCGACGGGTCCCGGCTCTACTACTGCCCGCTGATGTCGCGGCGCTGGTACAGCGTCTCCACGGACGCCCTCGCCGACCCGTCGCTGCCCGAGGAGGAGGTGGCCGACGCGGTGGTCGACGAGGGTGACAAGGGCACCGGCTCGGACGGGCTGGAGAGCGACGACGCGGGACGGATCTACCTCACCGCCTACGAGCACAACGCGGTGTTCCGGCGGCTGCCCGACGGGCGGTTCGAGACGCTCCTGCACGACCCACGCCTGCTCTGGCCGGACACCCTGTCGGTCGCCGCCGACCGGCACCTCTACGTCACCGCCAACCAACTGCACCGGCAGGCCACCTACCAGGGCGGGCAGGATCGGCGGCGCAAGCCGTACGCCCTGTTCCGGACCCCGATCGACGCCGGGCCGGTGCTGCTGCGCTGACCCGCGAACGACAGTGGGCGGGCCGGGAACACCCGGCCCGCCCACGGCGGTGGTACTACCTGAGGCTCAGTTCGAGCCGGTGACCCGGAACGGCAACGTGATCCGCGTCTTCGAGTCGGCGCCCGTCAGCGTGACGCTGGTCGAGCCGACCTTCGCTTCGCCGGCGACGCTGACGATCACACCGGCGAGGACGCCGTCCGCGTTCGCCCGCACGATGCTGGTCGCGAGGCCGGCACCGAAGCGGACGGTGACCGCCTCGTTCGGCGCGAACCCGTGACCGTCGACCATGATCGCCGTGCCGCGCGGTCCCGACGTGGTGAGCAGCCCGGCCCGCGGCTGGTACGTCCGCGGCTGCGCCGGCTCGGTCACCTGGACGGTGGCCGTCGCCGGCGTGCGCGAGGACGTGCCGGTGGCGGTGACCGCGTAGCGGCCCGGCCGCGCCGCGGCGGACGTCGCGATCGAGGCCCGCACCGCACCCGCCGAGGAGGCGGTGACCTTCATGGTCCGCGCCGGGCTGGTGCCGAGCGTCACGGTGACCTGCTCGCCGGCGGCGAACCCGCTGCCGTTGACGGTGATCGTGTCGCCGGTGCCGACCGTGGCGGACGCCGACGTCGCGATCGTCGGCTGGCGTTTACCGCCGCCCACGGTCACGGTGAAGGTGGCGGTGCTGCTGGAGCGCGTGTCCCACGCGGTGACGTGCACCGTGTAGGTGCCCTCCCGGGCGTACGTGTGCGCTCCGCTCATCGCCCCGGTCGCGTCGACCGTGACGTCCTGCGGAACCGTGCCGTCACCCCACTGGACCCGCGCCCGGTAGCCGGAGGCGTCGGGGACGCCACCGTCGACCGAGCCGAGGTTCGCCGAGAGGAGCTGACCGGCGGTGGCCGTCTGGTCCTTCGGGGCGGCGATCGCCAGCTCGGCGGCCGGCGTGCCGTCGTCGGCGACGGCGAACACGTGGATCCGGCCCGTCGAGCCGGGGTCACCGGTCTGCGTCGGCAGGGTCACCGAGACCAGCGTCTTGCCCTCCGGGATCCGGTACGGCGCGGTGGCGAAGAGGAACGGCTGGGCGCCGTCCCGGCTCGTGCCGTGCAGCCGGTACGCGGTTTTGGCGACGACCAGGTTGCCGTAGGAGGGCGTGCCGTTCGGGTTGCCACCCAGCGTCCAGTCGCTCAGCTGGATCGGGATGCCGGCGGTGCTGCCGTCGCTGAACGTCGCCGTTGCGGTCGTGCTCTGGTTGCCCTGCGTGCCGGCGCCGATGAACGAGATGTTCCGGGCGTCGTCGGGCAGGTCGAGCGCGATCGTCCGCCCGTTGCCGGTGGCGTTGTCCGCCTGCCCCGCCGGGATCGCCGGCAGGGTGAAGTGCAGCGACGTGCCCGGCACCTGGTGCCGCTCGCCCTGCGTCACCCCGGCCGCGGTCAGGGCGGCCCGCGAGTACGCCCACTGCTTGGCGTCGCAGTTCGCCGCGCGTACGCCCTCGTCACCGATGCAGACGGTGTCGTAGGACGCGACGAGGCCGCCGCTGGGGGCGTAGGTCACGTCGACGCCGACGGTCGCGGCGCCCTGCCCGGCACCGTCGGTGACGGTGACGCTCGCCTGGTGGTGACCGGGCGTGGCGTAGGTGTGCGAACCGCTGACGCTGTAGACGGCGCGCGAGCTGAGGGTCAGGGTGCCCTCGGTGGCCGGCGAGCCGTCACCCCAGTCGATGGTGGCCCGGTAGCCCTCGGCGTCGCCGCCGGTCACGGTGGCCAGCGGCACCGACACGGGCGCGCCGGCGCGCGCGTCGACGCTGCCCGCCGCGGTGACCGCGATGTCGCCGCCGCCGAGGTCGAGGTCACCGCCGGCGAGCAGTTCGACCTCGGCGAGGTTCGGCTGCGCGGCGCCGACGGTCTTCGTCACGACGAGCCGGAACTGGGCGAACCGGCCCGGCTTGTCGATCTTGAAGGGGCGGGTCTGGTTGCGCCACCGGAACACCTCACCCTTGCGGGAGTCGACGGTGGTCCAGGTGATGCCGTCGTTGGAGCCCTGGAGTCGCCAGTCCGCCGGGTCGCCCTGGGCCGCCCCGGAGGTGAGGGTGTAGTACGCCGGCTTCTGCTTCTTGCCGCGGAAGGCCCAGCTGACCTGCGGCGTACCGGAGCTGAAGGTCAGCTGCGTGATCGACGAGTCGTCGAAGAGCTTCGAGGCGTCCTGGCCGCCGGTGGCGGTCGCGGTGCCGAGCCCCGGGCCGGTGGTGTCCTGCAGCGGCTCGGGCGTGTCGTTCCCCTTGGTCAGCGACGGCGGCGCGTCGTTCTTGCCGCTGCCCCAGGACGACGGGTCGGCGCCCATCCGGAAGTCGATCGTGCCGCCCCGGGTGAACGCGGAGACGTCGACGGAGAGCCCGCGCTGCTTCTTGCCGTTGACCTTGACGTCCTGCACGTAGACGTTCTTGGTGCTGTTGTTCGGCGCGTTGACGACGATGTCGCCGTTCTCCCGGTGGACCACCATGCGGGTGAACTGCGGGGAGCCGATGGCCCACTGGGACGACCCGGCCTGCAGCGGGTAGATGCCCAGCGAGCTGAGGACGTACCAGGACGACATCTCGCCGTTGTCCTCGTCACCGAGGTAGCCCTGGCCGATCTCGCTGCCGACGTAGAGGCGCTGCATGATCTCCCGGACGATCGCCTGCGTCTTGGCCGGCGCGCCCGCGAAGTCGTACATGTACGGGATGTGGTGCGACGGCTGGTTGCTCATGCCGAGCTGACCCAGGCGCACCGCCCGCGCCTCGAGCATCTCGTGGATGATGCCGCCGTAGCCGCCGGGACGGTCGGCGTTCTCCGGGGTGGCGAAGAACTCGTCGAGCTTCTTCTCCAGCGCTTTCGGCCCGCCGTACAGGTTGGCCAGGCCCTGGCCGTCCTGCTGGGCGGTGAAGGCGAAGTTCCACCCGTTGGTCTCGGTGTAGACGCCACCCCAGTCCAGCGGGTCACCGTCGAGGAAGTTCCCGGCGGCGTCCCGGCCCTGGAAGAGCTTCGTCTCCGGGTCGAAGAGGTGGACGTAGTTGCGGGCCCGCTGGAGGAAGTACGCCGACTCGTCCTTGAGCCGGGCGCGCTCCGACTTCGGCGTGGCCGGGTCCTTGGCCAGGGCGGCGGCCATGTTGCCGATGCCGTAGTCGTTGATGAAGCCCTCCAGGGCCCAGGACACCGACTCGCCGGTGGAGGTCGGCGTGTAGCCGAGGAAGAGCGAGGTCTCGATGCCCTTGCGGCCGACCTCGCTGCGCCCCGACGCGACCGTCGCGTCCTTGACCGCGGCGTCGTACGCGGCGAGCGGGTCGGGCAGCTTCACCCCGGTGAGGTAGGCCTGGGCCACCGCCACGTTCGCGCTGGTGCCGGTCATCAGGTCGGCGTAGCCGGGCGACGACCAGCGGGCGATCCAGCCACCGTCACGGTAGTGCTGGACGAAGCCGTCGGCGATCCGGGCCGCGACGTCCGGGTAGAGCAGCGAGTACGCCGGCCACACGGTGCGGTAGGTGTCCCAGAACCCGTTGTTGACGTAGATCTGCCCGTCGACGATCTTCGCGCCGGTGTGCGTGGCGGTCGACGTGCCGGCCGGCGCCGAGACCGGGCTCGCGTACTGCCAGCGCGGCGCGGAAGCGGTGCCCGTGTTCTCCGACTGCGAGTTCGGGTAGAGGTTCAGCCGGTACAGGTTCGAGTAGAGCGTCACGAGCTGCGTCTCGCTCGCGTCCCGTACCTCGATCCGGCCGAGCCGCTCCTGCCAGGCGGCGGTGGCGGCGGCGTGGATCTGGTCGAAGCTCTTCCCGGTCACCTCCAGGTCGAGGTTCTTGCGCGCCTGGTCGACCGAGAGGAACGAGGTCGCGATGCGCATCGTCACCTGACGGTTCGCCGAGACGTCGAAGGTCGCGGACGTCGCGGCGGCGGCGGTCGGCGCCCGGTCGAAGGCACCGGCCACGAACATCCGGCTGCGACCGGCCGAGAAGCCGCTCCCGTTGTCGACCCAGCCGGTGAACGTGCCGTCCGTGCCGATGGTGAAGGTGCCGTTGTGGAAGACGAGGCTCCCGGTGGCCTGCCCGGACGGGAAGGTGAACCGCATGGCGCCGGCGTGGTCGGTGGGCGACACCTCGGCGACCAGGCCGTTCTGCAACGCGACCCGGTAGTGGTCCGGCCGCGCCGTCTCGTCCTCGTGGCGGAAGGCGACAGCCCGGCTGGCGGGCGACCCGGTGAGGTTTGCGTCGCCGAGGACCGGCATGACCGACATCTGGTTGCGGTCACCCATCCACGGGCTCGGCTCGTGGGAGATCGCCAGGCCCTGCAGGGTGGGCAGGTTGGCCGCGTTGTTGTAGCGGGCGTAGTGGTACTGCCACGAGTCGGAGACCGCGTCGGTCACCGGCGTGAAGAAGTTGAAGCCGTTCGGCACCGAGGTGATCGGCAGGTTGTTGCCGCGCGAGAAGCCGCCCGTCGAGTTGGTGCCGCGCCGGGTGTCGACGTAGTTGGTGAGCTTCGAGCCGTCGATCCGCGTCGGCGAGCCGGTCACCTCGACGTCGTCGAGCCAGCCCTGGAACCGGGTCTTCCCGGTGGCCTGCGGGTTGTCGTAGGCGAGCAGGATGCGGTCGATGGTCTTGCCGTTCGCGACCGCGCCGACGTCGGTCTGCACCGCGTTCCACTGCTCGGCGTAGAGCACCTTCGCCGCGCCCTGACCGGCGGCGGTGAGCCGGTAGCCGTGCTGGTCGAGCGGGGAGCGGCCGCTGAGGTACGTGCCGTCGGTGAAGTGCAGGTCGAGGGCCGCGTAGGTCGACGGGTACCGCCCGTCGCCGCTGGTGAACTCGGGGAAGATCTTGTAGGAGAGCCGGGTCTCCGGCCCGACCGGGATGTGCACGTCGAAGAGCTTGTTCGTCGCGTACGACCGGCCGTCGCCCTCGGCGCCACCGGCGTAGCGCAGCGCGGCCGTTCCGGTGAAGCCCGCGCCCGGCTTGGTGGTGTAGCCGTCGGCGGGACCGGCGCCGAGCTCGCTGAACATCGGGTTCGACGGCGGCCGGACGTCGGAGCCGTCGCCGATGTTCCAGTCGGCGAGCTGCACGAGCCCGTCACCGGAGTTCGCGGTGACGTTCAGCCGGTAGTAACCGTAGGCGGTCTTGTTGGTGGTGTTGTAGATCTTGGCGGAGTAGCGGCCGTCGAACTTCTCTCCGGTGCGCTTGTCCAGGTCGGTCCAGGTGTCACCGTCGTTGGAGCCCTGCAGGACGAAGTCCTTGGGGTCGCGGCCCGGCGCGTCGTTCGCCGAGATCAGCGCGTATCGCGCGACCACGGCCGGCTCGGTGAGCCGGTAGGTCACCCAGCCGGTCCGTTCGAACGCCAGCCACTTGGTCGACGAGTCGTCGTCCGCGAGCATGGCGGCGGTTTCGTTCGGCGGGTTCTCCGCGCTCGCCGTCACCGCGGTGACCCTGCCGAGCAGGCTGTCGGTCAGGGTGGCGACCTTGCCGCTGAGGTTCGCCTGGACCGGCTTGCCGTCGCGGCCGACCTCGACGGTGCTCGCGGCGGGTTGCGGGTCGGCGGACTCGAAGGAGGAGCTGAAGTTTCCGGGGGCCGCCGCGGGCGCGGCGTTCGCGAGGGGCGCGCCGACGACCACTCCCGCCGGCAGCAGCGCCGCGGTCACCGCGGCGAGCAGCCGGCGCGACGAGGGGCGCGCGAATGAGGGGTACGACATGCAGGTAGGGCCTTTCGACTCGATCCGCGTCGAGTACGTCGAAGGTGGTGGTGATGCGGACCGCGAATGCGCGGTCCGTCGGGTGTGGATCGTGTTACCAGGTGCTCAGGCGGTCGAACCGTCCGTCGGAGCGAGCGTCAGGCCGTCATGGCGCCGCCGGACAGGATGCTCGCTGCCCTGCTGCGGGACCCGCCGGTCTCGGCATGGTGCTCTCCTCCGCGGTCGCGGCCTGACATCGTTGTCATGTGGACCAACGGCCCACCGAGGGCAGGCCACCGAACCGTCGCTGATAGTCCCGGCCGGAGCGCCGCCGTGTCAACGAGTTGATCAAACCGCAACATCGGAGGTGGTCGTCCGACCGTTCCCGGCCGGTCCACCGGCAAGCCCTCGATCAACTACGATCCGACCCCATGCGTCGTGTCGTGCCGGTGCTGGCCTCCCTGCTCCTGGTGACCGTGTCCGGTTGCACTTCCGAGCCGACGGACTCCGGTCACACCACGATGACCGTCATCCTCGACCAGGACGTGACGCCCGAACAGAAGAGCGCCGTGGAGCAGCGACTGCGCGCGATGCCGAGCATCGAAGGCGTCGCTCTGGAAAGCCGCGAGCAGGCGTACGCACGCCAGAAGGAGGCTCTGGCCGACGACCCGGACCTGCTCGCGCAGCTGAAGCCCGAGTACGTGCCGGAGTCGTTCCACGCCACCGTCACCGACCCGCTGGCCGCCGAGGCGATCGAACTCGTCATGGGCTCGGTCGACCATGTCGGGTCCGTCGTGCTCCGCATCGCCGACGCCGATCCGCCGCCGTCACGGATCGGGGTGATCGTCCGGATGAAGGCTACGGCCACCGCTGAGCGGCTGGCCGCCGTGGAGAAGGCCGTCCAGGCACTGCCGCATGCGGAATCGATCGAGGTCGAGAAGCCCGATGCGGCGTACGAGCGCCTGCGTGAGCAGTGTGCGGGCAAGGGTGACCTGGCGACGCGGCTCGACCGACAGATGATGCGCGACTCGGTGCGGTTCGCGCTCCCCCTGGACAAGAAGTCGCCCGGAATGTCGAAGCTCATAGGGCTCGACGGCGTCGACGTCATGGAACTGGTGCCGGCGACGATGCTCTGACCAGCCGCAGCTGCGACGCCGACGGTCACCCGAGGCGCCGAACCCGGACCTTCGGGCGCTCGTTGCGCAGATGGCCCAGCTTGTGCTGGCGGACCTGCTCGTCCCAGACCTCCTGGTCGTAGTCCGGGTCCGGCGGGATCCACCGGTGGGATCCGTCGCTGTAGTGGAACTTCTCGTCCCCGGACCGCAGCATGCTCACCGGATCCACCCGAGGAACCGGCGGTGCAGCACCTCCGCCGGCAACCAGTGCAGGTCCTCGGTCGCACGTACGAGCTGCGCACCCAGGTAGAGCCCGAGGGACGCCCCGCGGCCCGAGAACTCCGCCCGCAGCTCACGCCGCCGCACCGGACAGGGCCACGGAAGGCCGCACCCGGCACAGACCCAGATCGGCAGTACGGGACCATGCGCGCTCATGCATCCGCGAACCCGCACGGACGTCGACGGCACCCGTCCGTTATCCGCCGCCCGTCCCTTCACCATCGCTACGCCTCGCCCGGCCACTGATCGCGGCCGATCGGGAGACGATGACGGACACGACAAGGTAGGTCAGCGCCACAACGGCAGGCACGCCGCCACCGCCGCCACGACCACACTGGTCGGTGCCGCCGTACCAGAGTCATCGCCGCTGCGAAGAGGTAGTCGTCGTAGGTGACGCGACGCGGCGCCGACAGCGGATGGCGCCTCATCCAGTCACCGACCACTGGAGTCTCACGCTCTCCTGCGGCTTGGCTGACACCTGAGTCGCCCATTCTTGCCAGAAGCGGTGCGCACGACCGGGACACATGCCTGGGACCATCCCGCCAAATCGCGAATGAACCCATGTCGGCCTGCCATGTCACCCTGACATAGGCCTCTCGACCTGCCTCGATACCTCCCTTAAGCTCCCCAGCTAGCACCTTCGGTAGTTATCTCATGACGCTCGGGAGCTGGTTTGTCGCTCGATCCGCTTCGGATCCCTGACGACGTGTGGTCGGACACCGTCATCCGCGACGCGGTCGGTCGGCGTGACGTGGGCGAGCTGTTCCGTCGGATCAGCCAATTGACCGGTGCCAGCCAGACCAGAGTTGGCGCGGCGGTCGGTTTGGAGCAGGGATACGTGAGCCGGATTATCTCCGGCCGCAAGGTCACCTCGATCGAGGTGCTGGAACGCATCGCCGACGGTCTCCGCATGCCCGATGGGTCACGCATGGCACTCGGCTTGGCACCGCGCTCCAGAACATGTCACCAGTGCATGGACCCGTCCACGGAGCAGCGGAAGAGTGGCACGCCGACCCGTCAAAGGTGGCGAATCCAGGTCCGCGATGCGACACGACTGTGGGATGGCGACATGAACCGGAGAGCCGTGATCCGAGGACTAGCATTCAACTCGGTCGGCTATGCCTTGCCTGCGCTCCGCTGGTTCACCGCACCCGCCGATCAGCACATCGCCGCCTCGGGTCGACGTGTGGTCGGCACACCCGACATCGACACCATTCGCGCGATGTCGGCGAATTATCGACAGTTGGACAACCAGCATGGCGGCGGGCATGCCCGCGACGCCGTAGCCCGTTACCTCCACCAGGATGTCGCTCCGCTCCTCACCGAGGGACGCTACGAGCCGGCAACCGGCCGCAAACTGCTGAGCGCCGTAGCCGAGCTGACTCAACTCGCCGGCTGGCAGGCATACGACCTGGCGGAGCACGGCGTCGCCCAGCGATACCTCACCGTGGCGCTGGACCTGGCACGCGCAGCCGACGACGTCAGGATCGGGGCAGAGATCATGGCGGCGATGAGCCATCAGGCCACATACCTCGGCCACAACTCCGCCGGAGTCGAACTCGCCCGGGCGGCACGAGAGACCGCCCACCGCGCCGGTTCCGCCGTACTCACGGCCGAGGCGCACGTCATGGAGGCTCACGCACACGCCGTCGGCGGCGATGAGAAGGCCTGCGCCAAGGCACTTCATCTGGCCGAGCAGACACTCGACCGGGCCGACCGCACCGGCGATCCGCAGTGGCTCGGCTATTTCGACGAGGCATATCTGTCGGCGAAGTTCGCACACTGCTTCCACGCTCTCGGCAAACCAGTGCACGCCGAGCGTTTCGCCACACGCTCCTTACGCATGGACGAGCGCTACGTACGCGGGAAGTCCTTCAATCTCGCACTCCTCGCATCCGTACAAATTCAACGCGGCGAGCCGGACCGCGCGTGCGCGATCGGAGCCGAAGCCTTGGCGCTGACGACGACGTTGCACTCGACGCGAGCCATCCGCTACATGCGCGATCTACAAGACCAGCTGAGCCTCTACCGGACGCGGCCAGCAGTCCGGCAGTTCGTCAACCAGGTCGACGTCGCCCTGGCTGCCCGCCGCTGACAGCTACAGTTCGCCGCAGGCCGAGCGGGCGACCAGTTCCAGCACGGCAATGACCGACCCCGCGCCGACGATGTCCCCCGTCCGGATCAAATCCCGCGCCTCGTCCAGGGGGATCCACGCGACCTGCTCGGCCTCGTTGACGTCCACCTGAGTGTCTGTCTTGTCCGCGGCCCTCGACAGGAACAACATGTTCTCCGCGTCGGCGGTACCCACCCACGGCTGGAAGTTCAGCAGGGGCTCGACCTCCCGGGGCCGCCAGCCGGTCTCCTCCTCCACCTCGCGCACCGCACAGATCTCCGGCGCCTCCTGGTCGTCGACGTAGCCGCCGGGAAGCTCCCACACCCATCGATCGAAGACGAACCGGTGTCGCCGCATCATCAACAGCCGCTTGCGGTCATCGAGGACGGCGACCATCGCGGAGCGAGGCGCGCGGATCACGTACTGCTCGAAGCGGACGCCGTCGGGCAGCTCGACCTCGGCGATACTCAAGCGGGATCGTCGCGTGTCGTCCACCACGCGCTCGCCGTGAATCGTCCACCGAGTCGACTCGGTCGTAGGCTTCTCCGTCACCCGGCAAGTATCGGTCAGCTACGCCGGGAGGGCCGCGGACGCCGCCGACGGCAGTGCCCCCTGGGGCATCCGCCTACATCGAGGCTGGATCGGGCCTAGCGGCCGACACGCGGCTCAGGTGGGCAGTTCGGTGCCCGCCTGCTCGGCCACCATGTACTGCGCGTACCAGCCGGGCCAGTCCGGGTCCGCCTGGCCGGTGCGCTTCTCGTGCTCGCCGTGGGCGGCCTCCACGCGACGAAGCGCGTTCGCCAGGTCGCTCACCGAGGCGAACGACGTCTCCTCGGCCTCGACGCGCCCGGGGAGCCGCGTCGTGATCTCCTGCACCAGCCAGGTGTTGCCGTCGGGGTCGCTGAACGTGGCGCGCGAGAAGTAGCTGCGCCGTTCGGGATCCAGGCCGCTGGCCGGACCCTGCGGAGTGACGTGCATGATCTCGCTGACCTCCACCCCGGCGCCGATCAGGGCGTCGCGGGCCGCTTCGAGGTCGGACACCACCAGGTAGCCCTTGGCCGAACCGGGGGCGGCCGACGTGAGGTCCGGGCCGAACTGGACCGAGCAACCCGAGCCGTGCGGCGTCAACTGGACGATGCCGGGTGGGGTCTGGTCGAGCCGCCAGCCGAGGCGGCCGTAGAACTCCTTCGCGCGGTCCACATCCGCGACCGGAAGGATCACCACCTCGAGCTTCATGTCCACGTTCTCGATGCTCGCCGCGTCACTCCGGGCACCCGGCATCGTCGCCTCCCTGGCTCGGTCACCGCACCTTGCACAACATCCGCGGCGTCATGTCAGTGGGACGTCCCGATCGGCCGCCTGGCCCTCCTGCGACCACGCGCCGGAATCCGCTCGCCGGGTGTCGCCACGACAGCCGCCGACGAGGCGGGGACTCGGTTACAACCTACTGCGTCCGCAGGTGCCAGGTGCCCCGTTCGCCGCATCACCCCCGCCCCGTCG
>NZ_SMKG01000098.1 GCF_004348525.1 Micromonospora sp. 15K316
CCCCCGGGCCCCCCGCGGTGCCGCCGAGCCCGGTCCCGGGCTGAAGGGGCTCGTCGGGTGGGCGGCTGACATGCGCGGACTCGGTGATCTGGGCGGACCAGTCGGAGTGCGCGGCCATCGCCGCGTGCCGGTTGATCGCCGCGCGCAACCAGCCGTCCACGGTGCTCACCCAGTCCCGTTGCTCGGCGCCGGTGTGCCAGACCCGGAAGCGGCTGATGCTCTGGTGGGTCACCCCGGCCAGGGCGAGCCGGCGGTCCAGCCAGAAGATCACCTCCAGGCCGGCGGAGTTCGCCACGAAGATCAGCTCCAGTTCCGTGATCGGCCCGGCGTAGAGCGGGGCGACCCAGAAGCCGATGCGCTGATGCAGCGGCAGGGTCTGCTCCACCCCGGGCAGCCGCGCGTCGAGCAGCCCCGCCTGCCGCAGGGTGAACCCGAGGGTATCCAGCGCGGCGAGCACCTGCGCCTGGGTGGGCAGCGGGTGAACGAAGACCGGCACCAGCGCGCCCTGGTCGAGCTGCGGCTCGAGCGCGACCTCCGTACGCAGGCCCATCCGGAGGCTGAGCAGCGGCACGCCGCCGAAGATGGTCACCGGGGTCTCCCAGGGCATCGGGAACTGGAACGGGATGGTCCGCCCCCGCCCTGCCCGGAGCACGAACGCGCCGGTCAGCGCCGCCTGGTGGAACTGCACCAGGCGGCGCGGCGCGGACGGGTCGTCCGGCTCGGCCGTGGTCACCAGACCGAGCCGGACGTGCCGCACCGGCACGTCCGTGCCGCCGGCGGTCACCGTCACCCGGCCGGGCAGCCGCAGCCCCGGCCGGGTGCTCGGGTTGGTGAGCGCCGTGTGCACGGTCAGGCCGGTCCGGCCGGACTCCGGTGACACCCCCGTGAACCGCACCGGACCTCCTCCCGCCGCTCGCGTCCCACCCCACTGTGGCGGAACGCGCCCCCGGTCACGCCGGGTTCGGCGCAAGCGCCGGCTCCGCCGCCGAGATCGCGGCGTGCGGAACCGGCGACCGGCTCGCGGTGGTCGTCACCTTGCTCCGGTGGGCCGTCTCACCTCAGCCGGCGGCCCCGCGGCACCGGGTCGGTCTCGTCGTCGAACTCGCCGATGACCTCCTCCAGCAGGTCCTCCAGCGCCACGAACCCGACCGGCCGGGTGGGCCCGCCGCCGTTGCGCACCAGGGCAAGCTGGGACTGGCGGCCCCGCATGGCGGCCACCGCCTCGGTCACCGTCGCCTCCGCCGGCAGGGTGAAGGCGCTGCCCATCAGCTCGCCGGCGGTGGTTCGCTGACCCGTGGTCACCGCGCGCACCGCCTCCCGGACGTGGACCAGACCGCAGACGTCGCCGGCCGCGTCCAGCACCGCGAGGCGGGACCGGCCGCTCTCGCGGCTGACCTCCTCGATCCGCTCGGCGGAGTCGTCCCGGTAGACCGTCACCATGGTCGAGAACGGCTCCATCACCTGGGCCACCGTGGTGCCCTGCAGCTCCAGCATGCTGGTCAGCAGCTGGTGCTGCTCGGCGCCGAGCAGCCCGTGCTCGCGGGACTGCTCCAGCAGCATCCGCAGCTCGTCCGGGCCGTGCACCTGCGCCAACTGGTCCTGCGGGTTGACCCGGGCCAGCCGCAGGATCGAGTTGGCCAGCGCGTTGAGCGCGCTGAGCACCGGCCGGGCGACCCGGGCGAACGCCCGGAACGGCAGCGCCAGCAGCATGGCGGAGCGCTCCGCGTCCGTGATCGCCCAGGACTTCGGCGCCATCTCCCCGACCACCAGGTGCAGGAAGGTGACCAGCGCCAGCGCGAACACCAACGCCACGATGTGGCTGGCCGCCTCCGGCAGCCCCACGGCGTGCAGCACGGGGCTGGCCAGGTGCTCGATCGCGGGTTCGGCGAGCGCACCGAGGCCCAGCGTGCACAGCGTGATGCCGAGCTGCGCGCCGGCGAGCATCAGCGACAGTTCGCGTACGCCGTCCAGCGCGGCCCGGGCGGCCCGTCCGCCACCGGCCGCGGCCTGCTCCAGGCGGTACCGCTTGCTCGCGACCAGGGCGAACTCGGCGGCCACGAAGAACCCGTTCAGCGCCAGCAGCACCACCGAGGTGACCAGCGCGACCCCGGGGCTCATCGCAGCCCTCCTTCGTTCGCGACCGCGGGGCTCGCAAGCTCACTCCTCGCGCTCACGCCGACACCTCCGGGCGCTTGCCGGACTCGGTGACCCGCAGGCGGACGGAGTCGGCCACGTGCCGGTCGACGGCGAGCACCTCCACCAGCACGCGCGGCTCCGCCGCGCCGTCCTCGGCGTCCGGCGCCGGGCCGATCTCGAGCCGGTCACCGACCTCGGGCACCCGCCCCAACTCGCGCATGACCAGGCCGGAGAGGGTGTCGTACTCGGGGGCCTCGGGCAGCGCGATGCCGGTGCTGTCGGCCACCTCGTCGATGCGCCAGCGGGCCGGCACGACCCAGGAGCCGTCGGCCTGCCGGGCCGGAGCCCGTTCCGGCGGGTCGTCCTCGTCCCGGATCGGGCCGACCAGCTCCTCGGCGATGTCCTCCAGGGTGATCACCCCGGCGAAGCCGCCGTACTCGTCGACCACGCAGGCCAGCTGCCGGTGCCCGGAGCGCAGCCGGTCCAGCACCGTGGGCAGCGGCAGCGTCTCGGGCACCAGCAGCGGTGGTCCGGCCACCGAGCCCACCAGGGTGGTGGCGCGCTCGTGCGACGGCACGCCGAGCACGTCGGCGATGCCGACCACGCCGACGAGATCGTCCACCCCCTCGGCGCCCCGGACGGGGAACCGGGAGTGGCCGGTGTCCAGCAGCTCGACCACCCGGCTGACCGGTTCGTCGGCGCGGACGGTGTGCACGTCCACCCGCGGCACCATGGCCTCGCCGGCGCTGAGCTCGCGGAAGTCGAGCCCCCGGTCGAGCAGGGTGGACATCTCCACGTCCAGGTGCCCCTCGTTCCGGGACTCGGCGATGATCTGTTCCAGGTCCTCCGGGGTGGCGCCGCTGGGCAGCTCCTCGATCGGCTCGATGCCGACGCGACGCAGCAGCCGTACCGCGGCCTTGTCGAAGAGCCGGACGACCGGTCCGGCCACCCTCAGGTACATGAGGGTCGAGCGGGCCAGCGCCCGGGCGACCGGTTCGGCGCGGGCGATGGCGAGGTTCTTCGGGGCGAGCTCGCCGAGGACCATCTGCACCACGGTGGCGATGACGAGGGCCAGCACCACGGAGAGCGTGACGCTGAGCGTCTCGGAGACGCCGGCGACGCCGAAGAGGTCGGCCAGGCCGGCACCGAGGTACGGCTCGGCGGCGTAACCGACCAGCAGGGCGGTGACGGTGATGCCGAGCTGGGCTCCGGAGAGCATGAAGGAGAGTCGGCCGGTCACCTCGAGCGCCCGGGCGGCCGGCTGGTCGCCCTCCTCGGCGAGCTGGCGCAGCTTGCCCCGGTCCACGGCGACGAAGCCGAACTCCTGGGCCACGAAGTAGCCGGTGAGTGCGGTGAGAACGATGATCAGGACTAGGCCCAGGACGATCAACACGGGAGGCTCAGGGCTCCTCGCGACCGCGTCGGGACCATCGGATGCCGGGCACGACCCGGCTGGCTACTGCTGCCCTCCTGGGCAGAAGAGTCGATCATGCGGGTCATTTTATCGGCGTCGGCTGTACGCCCGCTGAAGGTGCCGCGAAGCCTCCCGGTTGTCGGGTTCCTCCGGCGACGAATCGGCCGGGAAGGCCGGTTTCGCCGCTCACCGGTCGGCGAGTTCGTCGACGTCGAGCAGGGTCGGGTCCACGCGGCCGGCGCGGTACGCGGCCCGCGCGATCATCTGGGCGGCCACCGGAGCCGTGGCCAGCTGGAAGACCGCGACCAGCGCCACCATCCCCAGGTCGGCCGGCGTACGCAGCCGCAGGGCGACCCCGGCCAGCAGGAGCAGCACGCCGAGCGTCTGCGGCTTGGTGGCGGCGTGCATCCGGTCCAGCACGTCCGGGAAGCGCAGCACGCCGATCGCGGCGGCCAGGGCGAGCAGCGCGCCGGCCACCAGGCAGCCGGCGCCGAGCCAGTCGGCGGCGGTGGCCAGCATCAGGCGCCCTTGCGGGCCGCGAACCGGACCAGTGAGATCGAGCCCACGAAGCCGAGCAGCGAGAGCACCACCAGCACGGGCAGGGTGGTGGCGTGCCGGTTCACCGCCGCCTCGGCGGCGACCGCGCCGACCATCGTGGCGAGCAGCATGTCCGCGGCGACCACCCGGTCGAGCAGCGACGGGCCGCGGTAGAGCCGGACCAGTACGAGCAGCGCCGCCGCCGAGAAGAGTCCGGTGAGGACGACGGCGAGGAACGTGGTCACAGGTGTTTCTCCTTCTCGTCGGGTTCGTCGCGCAGCCGGCGCACCTCGGCGGCCGAGCCGACGGCCCGGACGATGCGCGCCTCGATCTCGAGGACCCGCGCCCGGTTGTCGGCCAGGTCCTGCGGCCGGCGCACGTCGAGCACGTGCAGGTAGAGCACTCCCGCTTCCCGGTCGACCTCGAGGATGAGGGTGCCCGGGACCAGCGAGACCAGTTCGGCGGTGAGGGCCAGGTTCAGGTCGGTGCGGATCCGCAGCGGCACCGCGATGATCGCGCTGCGGGGCCGGAAGCCGGGCTGCACGGCGATCCGGGCCACCCGCACACTCGCCACCACCAGCTCGGCGACGAAGCGGCCGGCGAGCGCCAGCAGCGCCCGGGGGCGCAACCGGCCGCCGAAGGTGACCGGCGGCAGCGGGAAGAAGAGCAGCACCACGGCTCCCACCAGCAACCCGCCGATCAGGTTGCCCCAGGTGAACTGGCCCCAGAGCAGGTTCCAGATCAGCACCAGCCAGCCGAAGGCGAGAGCCTGGTCGCGCCAGGTCGCGACCCGGCCGCGCAGCCGGCCGGTCGGCTCCTCGGCGGATCCGCCGGTCACGGCGTACCGACCGGGAAGACGGCGCGCAGGTACGGGGTACGGTCCCGCAGGTCCTGTGCGGCGTCGGCGGTCACGTCGAAGAGCGGCCCGCCGGCCACGGTCAGCGCCAGCCCGAGCGCGACGAGGGCGACGGTGGCCCCCACCATCAGCGCGGGCAGCCGTACGGCCGGTTCGTCGGTGGCCAGCCGGGGCGACCGCCAGAAGGCGATGTTCCACACCCGGGAGGCCACGTAGAGGGTGAGCAGGCTGGTGACCGCCCCCGCCGCCACCAGGGCGGCGGGCAGCGCCCCGCCGGCCGCGATCCCGGCCTGGAGCAGGCCGAGCTTGCCGAGGAAACCCGAGAACGGCGGCACTCCCGCGAGGTTCATCGCCGGCACGAAGAAGAGCACGCCGAGCAGCGGCGCCAACCGCGCCAGCCCGCCGAGGCGGCGCAGGTCGGTGCTGCCGGCCCGGATCTCGACGAGACCGGCGACCAGGAAGAGGGTGGTCTGGATGGTGATGTGGTGCACCACGTAGAAGATCGCGCCGGAGAGCCCCGCCACGGTGCTCAACGCCACCCCGAAGATCATGTAGCCGATGTGGCTGACCAGCGTGAACGAGAAGAGCCGCTTCATGTCCGACTGGGCGACCGCGCCGAGGATGCCGACGAGCATGGTCAGCCCGGCCACCACCATCAACAGCGGGGCGACCTGCCCGTCCGGGAAGAGCAGCGTCTCGGTCCGGATGATCGCGTACACGCCGACCTTGGTGAGCAGGCCGGCGAAGACGGCGGTGACCGGGGCCGGCGCGGTCGGGTAGCTGTCCGGCAGCCAGGCCGACAGTGGGAAGACCGCGGCCTTGACGCCGAACGCGAGCAGCAGCATGAGCTGCAACGCCAGCCGGACGTCGTCGGGCAGCGCGTCCAGCCGCTGGGCGAGCTGGGCCAGGTTGAGCGTGCCGGTGGCCGCGTACACCAGACCCACCGCGGCCAGGAACACCATCGAGGAGAGGATGCTGACCACCACGTACGTCGAGCCGGTCCGGATCCGCAGCTCGGTGCCGCCCAGGGTGATCAGCACGAAGCTCGCGGCGAGGAGGATCTCGAAGCCGACGAAGAGGTTGAACAGGTCGCCGGCGAGGAAGGCGTTCGTCACGCCGGCGGTCAGCACCAGGTAGGTGGGGTGGTAGATGGTGACCGGGGCGCTCTCGCCGGCGTCCGCCTGGCCCTGGCCGATCGAGTAGAGCAGCACGCAGAGGGTGACCGCCGAGGAGACCACCAGCATCAGCGCCGCCAACTGGTCGGCGACCAGCACGATCCCGACCGGCGGCGGCCACCCCCCGACCGCGAGCACCACCGGTCCGTGCCGGTACGCCTCGACCAGCAGCACCGCGGCGACCGCCAGGGTGGTGGCCAGGCCGACCACGCTGATGCCCCGCTGCAGCCGCGGCCACCGGCCCAGCACCAGGGCCAGTGCCGCGCCGAGCAGCGGCAGCACCACCGGCAGTGGCAGCAGGCGGTTCACCGGGCTGCCCCGGCGGCCGGGTACCGGCTCATTCGACACCGTCCCCCCGTCGCAACCGGCGGCGCGCGGGCTCCGGGTCGACCTGCTCCGGGTCGGCGTCCGCGCCCTCGCCGCCGAGGTCGACGGTGGTCACCTCGTCACGCTCGGCCCGGCGAACGATCTGCCGGTCCTCGATGTCGTCGGGCACCTCGTCGTCGCCGGTCAGGTACCAGCTGCGGTAGCCGACCGCGAGCAGGAACGCGGTCAGCCCGAAGGTGATCACGATCGAGGTCAGCACCATGGCCTGCGGCACCGCGTCGCTCATCTCCTCGACCGCGCCGGTGCCGACCACCGGGGCGACGCCCGACCGGCCACCCAGCAGGATCAGCAGGTTGACCCCGTTGCCGAGCAGGATGACACCGAGCAGGATCCGGGTCAGACTCCGCTCCAGCAGCAGGCTCACGCCGCAGCCGACGAGTACGCCGACGATGACCACCAGCACCAGCGTCGGCCCCGCCCCACCCGCGCTCACGTGCCGTCGCCCCGCTCTACCGCCAGCCCCCCGGTGGCGTCGCCGGCCGCCTCGATGTGCCGGTCCACCTCGGCGCCCAGGCTGCGCAGGATGTCCAGCATCAGCCCGACCACCACCAGGTAGACGCCGATGTCGAAGAAGATCGAGGTGACCAGGTAGAAGTCGCCGACGCCGGGCAGGTACAGGTCCACGCGCGCGCTCTGCAACACCGATCCGCCGGCCAGCAGCGAGACCACGCCGGTGCCGACCGAGACGGCCAGCCCGGCGCCGAGCACCGTACCCGCGCCGATCGGCGCCGCCTCGGCGAGCTCGTACCGGCCGCCGGCCAGGTAGCGGACGACCAACGCGAGGCCCGCCACCAGCCCGCCGGAGAAGCCGCCGCCCGGCGCGTTGTGGCCGGAGAAGAGGAGGTAGAGCGAGAGGAGCACGACCGTGTGGAAGATCAGCCGGGTGATCACCTCCAGCACGATCGATCGGCGCCGTTCCTCCTGGCGGGTGCCGCCGCGCAGCCAGACCGGACGGCCGGAGCGCTGCGGCCGGGCGCCCCGCTGCTGCCGTCGCGGCCGGGGACCGGTTCGTGAGCGCTGGAAGACCAGGCTGGCCACTCCGGTCGCGGTCACCACGAGCACCGCCATCTCGCCCATCGTGTCCCAGGCCCGGATGTCCACCAGTGTCACGTTGACCACGTTGCGGCCGTACCCCTCGGCGACCGCCAGGTCGGGGAAGGCCGCCGAGATGGTGGGTTGATCGCGGGCGCTCGCGGCGACCAGCGCGAGGCCGGCAGTCACCAGCCCGACCGCGGCGCCGACCGCCCGGCGCAGCCACCGGCTGCGGCGCAGCGGCCGGGCCGAGAAGCGGGCGGGCAGCCGGCGCAGCACCAGGACGAAGACCGCGATCGTCGCGGTCTCCACCAGGAACTGGGTCAGCGCCAGATCGGGTGCGCCGTAGAGGACGAAGAGCATGGCGGTGCCGTAGCCGGTCACCCCGACCAGCAGCATCGCGGTCAGCCGGCTGCGCGCGCCCACGGCGAACACCGCGGCGACCGCGAGCACGGTGGCGACGACCAGTTGCAGCGGGGTGTCCCAGAGGGCGATCCGCTCCCCCCACGGCTGGGCCGCGAGCATCGCACCGCCCGGCAGCAGGACGAGGACGACCAGGATGGTGCCGAGGTACTGCGGGAGGGATCCGCGCTGGGTGGCGCCGGTGATCTCGACCGCGAACCTGTCGAAGTGGCCGATCACCCACTCGTACCCGGGGTTACCGCCGACGGGTGCGCGGAGCCGGGCCAGCAGCGGGGCGAGCGGACCACGCAACGCGAAGAGCGCGCCGCCGGCGACCAGCACCAGCGCCGAGAGGCCGAGCGCCGGGGTCGGGCCGGGCCAGAGCACCAGGTGCGCGTGGACCGCGCCGAAGAGCTCGGCGTACGGGCGGAACACGGCGTCCAGGCCTCCGGCGAGCGGACCGGCGACCAGCCCGGCGACGGCGAGCAGGGCGGGGGGCGCCAGCAGGGGCGCGGCGATCCGGTCGAGCCGGGCGGGCGCCACCCCGGGCCGGTCGGCGAAGGCGCCCCACAGGAAGCGCGCGCTGTAGGCGACCGTGAGGACGGTGCCGGCGACCAGGCCGGCGAGGATCACCGGTCGGTCGATGAACGCGGCGAAGGCCGCCTCCTTGGCCACGAACCCGACCAGCGGGGGAATCCCGGCCATGGAGGCCGCCGCGAGCAGCGCGACGGCGACCAGCGGGGTGGCGCCGTGCCGGAGTCCGGAGAGTTCCCGCAGGTCCCGGGTGCCGGCGCCGTGGTCGATGATCCCGACGACCAGGAAGAGCGCCGCCTTGAACAGGGCGTGCGCGAGCAGCATGGCGATCCCGGCCAGCGCGGCGTCCGGGGTGCCCGCCCCGGTCAGCACCACCAGCAGACCGAGCTGGCTCACCGTGCCGTACGCGAGCAGCAGCTTCAGGTCGGTCTGCCGCAGCGCGGCCCAGCCGCCGACGATCATGGTGGCCAGCCCCGCGCCGAGCACCACGGGACGCCACGGCCCGACGGTGGCGAGTACCGGCGCGAGCAGCCCCACCAGGTAGACACCGGCCTTCACCATGGCCGCCGCGTGCAGGTACGCGCTCACCGGAGTGGGCGCCGCCATGGCCACCGGCAGCCAGGAGCTGAACGGCAGCACTGCCGACTTCGAGAGCGCGCCGATCAGGATCAGCAGCACGGCGGTGACCAGGTAGCCGCCGCCGGGCAGCGGTCCGGCGGCGATCTCGGACCACCGGTAGGTGCCGGCGTGCTCGCCGAGCAGGATGAAGCCGACCAGCATGGCCAGCCCGCCGAGGGTGGTGACCATCAGCGCCTGGGCGGCCGCCCACCGGCTGGACCGGCGTTCGGTGCTGTGCCCGATCAGCAGGTAGGAGAAGACGGTGGTCAGTTCCCAGCCGACGTAGAGCAGCAGCAGGTCGTCGGCGAGGACGACGCAGAGCATCGCCCCGGCGAACGCGACGAGCACGGTGGTGAACCGGGCCAGGCCGAGCGAGCCGGGGCTGAAGTACCGGGCGCAGTAGACGAGGACGAGCGTTCCGACCGCGCCGACCAGCAGGGTCATCAACCAGTTGAGCGTGCCGAGCCGGAACGCCAGCTCCAGCCCGAGCTGCCCGACCCACGGGTACGTCTCGACCACCGCCCGCCCGTCGTGGACGGTCGGGGTCTGCGCCAGTGCCCAGCCGAACGCGGCGGCCGGCGCCACTGCCAGCGGGTAGCAGGCGCGCGGACCCCACCATCGCACGAGCAGCGGCGCGAGCAGTGCCGCCACGAGATGGAGGATCAGCAGTACGAGCACCCGCACTCCCGGTCGTGGTGGCAGCGGCGGACGCCTCGGGCGAGTCGGCGCCTAGCTGCGATCAGACGCCAGTTCCGCGCTTTTCGGGCCTATTTACGCAAAATAGCCCGTATCGCCGGTTCACCCGCACGCCCGCCCCCGGTTGAGTGGGCGACGGCGCGAACTCAGCCGACGACGGCGCGGGCGGCGGGGCCCGGCTCGGCGGCCCGCACCGACCCGGCAACATACGACTCGGGGCCGGGCCGGTCGTCGAGCGGCGACTCGGCCAGCAGGTCGGCGCGCCCGAGCTGCTGGGCGACCCGCCGCACCACCCGCTCGGCGGCGGCCAGCGAGCGCACCGACAGCAGCCGACCCCGACTCTCGCGGCGCAGCACGAAGTAGTGCACGGCGGCGCGGACCTGCCCCCGGTCGGCGGCGCTGGCATGCGCGGTGGAGACGACCAGCTCGCGCAGGCAGCGGCCGAGCCGCTCGGCGAGTTCCAGCTCGGGGCCGCGCAGACCGGCGCGGACCGCGGCGAGATGACTGTCGACCTTGCGGATGAGCACGTCGGTGCCGGGCTCGAGGTTCCGCTGCTCGACGGCCATCCGATCCCCTCCACCTCAGCGTGTCGCGAGTGAAGTTACTTTATGTTGCTCAACACAAGCAAGCAGTTAAGTGAGACTTAATGCCTTTAGCGGCATATCCACGGTGCAAGCTCCCGTAGCCGGACATACCTCCCGGCCGCCGGTTCGGCATGTCGGAGGCGCGCGGCAGGATAGAGGGATGGCGGACATGGCAGCCGGCCCGGACGCGGGCGGCACGGACGTGCTGGACGGGTTCGGCCCGGCGACACGAGAGTGGTTCACCGCCGCCTTCGCCGCTCCCACCGCCGCCCAGACCGGGGCCTGGCGAGCGATCTCCGCCGGCCGCAACGCGCTCGTGGTGGCGCCGACCGGCTCCGGCAAGACCCTCGCCGCGTTCCTCTGGTCGCTGGACCGGCTCGCCCGCGAGCCCGCCCCGGCGGACGCCCGGCAGCGCTGCCGGGTGCTCTACGTGAGCCCGCTCAAGGCGCTCGCCGTCGACGTGGGGCGCAACCTGCGCGCCCCGCTCGCCGGCATGCGACAGGCGGCCACCCGGCTCGGCGTCGCCCCACCGGAGATCACCGTGGGGATGCGCACCGGCGACACCCCGGCCGACGAGCGGCGGGCCTTCGCGCGCACCCCGCCGGACATCCTCATCACCACCCCGGAGTCGCTCTTCCTGCTGCTCACCTCCGCCGCCCGCGACGCGCTGCGCGGCGTCGAGACGGTCATCGTCGACGAGGTGCACGCGGTAGCCGGCAGCAAGCGCGGCGCCCACCTCGCGCTCTCCCTCGAACGCCTCGACGAGCTGCTGCCCGCGCCGGCGCAGCGGATCGGCCTCTCCGCCACGGTCCGCCCGATCGACGGCTGCGCCCGGTTCCTCGGTGGGGCCCGGCCCGTCGACGTGGTCCAGCCGGCGACCGCGAAGACCATCGAGGTCACCGTCCAGGTGCCGGTCGAGGACATGACCCGCCTCGACGAGCAGGAGCAGCCCCTCGACGACGAGCTGGGCGGCCCGGGGCCACGGCGCGCCTCGATCTGGCCGGCCGTCGAGGAGAGGGTCTACTCCCTGATCCGGGCCCACCGCTCCACCATCGTCTTCACCAACTCCCGTCGCAGCGCCGAGCGGCTCTGCGCCCGGCTCAACGAGTTGGCCGCCGACGAGCTGGCCGCCGGCCCCGGCGACGCGCGCGAGGCGCGGCCGGTGGCGGCCGGCCCGCTGCGGGCGCCCCGCCCGCCGGCCGAGGTGATGGCGCAGTCCGGTGCCGCCCTCGGCGCCGCACCGGTGATCGCCCGGGCCCACCACGGCAGCGTCTCCCGGGAGGAGCGCAAGCACATCGAGGAGTCGCTCAAGTCCGGGCAGCTTCCCGCCGTGGTCGCCACCTCCAGCCTGGAGCTGGGCATCGACATGGGCGCGGTCGACCTGGTCGTGCAGATCGAGGCGCCGCCCAGCGTCGCGGCCGGGCTGCAGCGCGTCGGCCGCGCCGGGCACCAGGTCGGCGCGGTCTCCCGCGGCGTGGTCTTCCCCAAACACCGGGGCGACCTGCTCTCCTGCGCGGTGGTCGCGGAGCGGATGGGCGCGGGCGCGATCGAGGAGCTGCACCTTCCGCGCAACCCACTCGACGTGCTGGCCCAGCAGATCGTCGCGATGGTGGCGCTCGAGCCGTGGGGCGTCGGCGACCTGGCAGTCGTCGTCCGCCGGGCGGCGCCCTTCGCCGAGCTGCCCGACTCCGCCCTGCACGGCGTCCTCGACATGCTCTCCGGCCGCTACCCGTCGACCGCCTTCGCCGAGCTGCGCCCCCGGCTGGTCTGGGACCGCGCCACCGACCAGCTCACCGGGCGGCCGGGAGCGCAGCGGCTCGCGGTGACCAGCGGCGGCACCATTCCCGACCGGGGTCTCTTCGGCGTCTTCCTGGCCGGGGCCGAACGCGCCGCCCGGGTCGGCGAGCTCGACGAGGAGATGGTCTACGAGTCGCGGGTCGGTGACGTCTTCCTGCTCGGCTCCTCCTCGTGGCGGATCGAGGAGATCACCCCCGACCGGGTGCTCGTCTCCCCCGCGCCGGGGCAGGCCGCCCGGATGCCGTTCTGGAAGGGCGACACCGTGGGCCGCCCCGTCGAGCTGGGCCGGGCCATCGGCGCCCGGGTGCGTACCCTGCTACGGCAGAGCGACGAGGCGGCGATCAGCGCCCTGCGCGCCGGCGGGCTCGACGACTGGGCCGCCGGCAACCTGATGGCCTACCTGCGCGAGCAGCGGGCGGCCACCCGGTCCCTGCCGGACGACCGGACGATCGTCGTCGAGCGGTTCCGCGACGAGCTGGGTGACTGGCGGCTCGCCGTGCACAGCGTGCTGGGGGCCCGGGTCAACGCGCCCTGGGCGCTCGCCATCGGCCGGCGGTTGACCGAACGCTACGGCGTGGACGCCCAGGTGATGCCCTCCGACGACGGCATCGTCGTACGCCTGCCGGACACCCTCGACGAGCCTCCCGCCGCCGACGTGGTCGCCTTCGAGCCGGACGAGATCGCCCAGCTCGTGGAGGAGTCGGTGGGCACCTCCGCGCTCTTCGCGGCCCGGTTCCGCGAGTGCGCGGCCCGCTCGCTGCTCCTGCCCCGCCGCGACCCCCGCCGCCGGCAGCCGCTCTGGCAGCAGCGGCAGCGCTCCGCCCAGCTGCTCGACGTCGCCCGGGAGTACGCGGACTTCCCGGTCACCCTGGAGGCGGCCCGGGAGTGTCTGCAGGACGTCTTCGACCAGCCCGCGCTGGCCGACGTGATGCGTGACCTGGCGGCCCGCCGGGTCCGTCTGGTCGAGGTGGAGACCACCCAGCCGTCCCCGTTCGCCCGCTCGCTGCTCTTCGGGTACGTCGGCGCGTTCCTCTACGAGGGTGACGCCCCCCTCGCCGAACGGCGCGCCGCCGCGCTGGCGCTGGACTCGGCGCTCCTCGGTGAGCTGCTCGGCCGGGTCGACCTGCGGGAGCTGCTCGACCCGACGGTCCTCGCCGAGTCCGAGCGGCAGCTGCGGTGGCTGACCGAGCAACGCCGCCCGCGCGACGCCGAGGACGTGGTCGAGCTGCTGCGGGTGCTCGGTGACCTCAGCGCCGCCGAGCTGGCCGAGCGCGGGGTGCCGGAGGGCTGGCTCACCGAGTTGGCGGCGGCCCGCCGGGTGCTGCGCGTACGCATCGCCGGTGAGGAGCGCTGGGTGGGTGTCGAGGACGCCGCCCGGCTGCGCGACGCGCTCGGGGTGGCGCTGCCGGTGGGAGTGGCCGAGGCGTACCTCGCCCCGGTCGCCGACCCGCTCGGTGATCTCGTCGCCCGGTACGCCCGCACCCACGGTCCGTTCGCGGCGGCCAGCTGCGCGGCCCGGTTCGGGCTCGGCGTCTTCGTGGTGGAGCAGGCCCTGCGCCGGCTCGCCGCCACGGGCCGGGTGGTCTCCGGCGAGTTCACCCCGGAGAGCGTCGGCAGCCAGTGGTGCGACGCCGAGGTGCTCCGGCTGCTGCGCCGCCGATCCCTGGCCGCGCTGCGCCGGGAGATCGAACCGGTGCCGCCGCGGGCCCTCGCCGCGTTCCTGCCCCGCTGGCAGCAGGTCGGCTCGTCCGCCCGGGGCGTGGAGGCCCTCGCGGCCACGGTGGAGCAGTTGCAGGGCGCGGCGGTGCCGGCGTCGGCGCTGGAGCGGCTGGTGCTGCCGGGCCGGGTCGCCGACTACTCGCCGGCCCAGCTCGACGAGCTCTGCGCCAGCGGCGAGGTGGTCTGGGCCGGTTCCGGCGCCATCTCCGGCGGCGACGGTTGGGTCACCCTGGCGTACGCGGACGCCGCGCCGCTGCTGCTGCCCCCACCGGACGAGGCGCTGACCCTCACCCCGCTGCACGAGGCCGTGCTCGACGCGCTCTCCGACGGGCAGGCGCTGTTCTTCCGCCCGCTCGCCAACCGGGTCGGCTCGACCGACGACGCGGCGCTGACCGGCGCCATCTGGGATCTGGTCTGGGCCGGTCATCTCACCAACGACACGCTCGCCCCGCTGCGGGCGGTGCTCGGCGCCGGCGGGGCGCACCGCTCCCGGCCGTCCGCCCCGCGCACCCGCTACCGGCGTCCCGGCCGGGTGGCGCTGCCCACCCGCGGCGGCCCGCCGACCGTGGCCGGGCGCTGGTCCCGTCTTCCGGAGCGGGACACCGACCCGACCCGCCGGGCCGCGGCCCTCGCCGACGTGCTGCTGGAACGGCACGGCGTCGTGACCCGGGGCGCGGTCGTGGCCGAGCAGGTGGTCGGCGGCTTCGCGGCGGTCTACCCGGTGCTCTCCGCGCTGGAGGAGCGTGGGGCGGCCCGGCGGGGCTACTTCGTCGAGGGGCTGGGCGCCGCCCAGTTCGCGGTGCCCGGCGCGGTGGAGCGGATCCGCGCGCTGGCCGAGACGGTCGACGGGGGGCGGGGCGGGGCGACCCTGGTGCTCGCCGCGACCGACCCGGCCAACCCGTACGGCGCCGCGCTCCCCTGGCCGGACCGGGCGGTCGACTCGGGCGACGGTGACGCCCCGGCGACCGGGCACCGGGCCGGCCGCAAGGCGGGTGCCCTGGTCGTCCTGGTCGCCGGCGACCTGGTGCTCTACGTGGAGCGGGGCGGGCGCACCCTGCTCTCCTTCACCGACGACGCGGACGTGCTCGCCGCGGCCGGAAAGGCGCTCGCCGACGCGGTCCATACCGGCGCGCTCGGGGCCATCTCGGTGGAGCGGGCCGACGGCGAGGCGGTGCACGCCTCGCCGCTGCGCGACGCGCTGACCGCCGCCGGGTTCCGGACCACCCCGCGGGGTCTGCGGCTGCGCGGCTGACCGCGCGTCGACGCGGCACAGGGCCCGCGGCTCCGCGGCCGACCGCGCGGCGACACGGCCGACTGCGCGGCGACGCGCCCGACCGCGCCGGCGTCGACGCCGGGCACTTGAGGCTGCGCGACGACGCGGCACGGGAGTACCGGTCAGCCGAGGCCGGCGAGCACCTTCTCGTAGCGCGGCCGGTCGGCGGCGGGGGTCCGGGCCGCCAGGTAGTTGAGCACCACCGCGCCCCGCCGGTACGACTGGCCGCTCCAGGTGTCGGCGATGTCGCTCGCGCTGGTCTCGTCCGGGAAGACGTACACCGTCACCGCGTCCGTGGCGACGATCTCCGAGCAGCCCAGCCCGAGCCCGTCCGGTCCGCAGTCGACGGAGCGATCGCGGGGGTTGGACACCTGCAGACCGGCGGCCCGGAACGCGTCGATCACCTGCTTCGCGCCGGGAGCACCGGCCGGGCGGCGGGGCAGCACCACCGGCGGCGGGCTGGCCGGGCGGCGCTCGGTGGGCTCCTGCACCGCGGGGGCGTCGCCCACCGGTGGTGATGCCGGCGTCACCGGCCGGGTGCCGGGCGCTCCCGCGGGGGTCGGCGAGGCCGTCGTGGTCGGCGGGCTGGACGGGGTGCTGGTCGCGGCGGCCGCGCTGCCCGTGGGGCGTTCCCCGCCGTCGCCGCACCCGGCGCCGAGGGCGAGAGCCACGACGAGCGCCGCTACCGCGGGCAGGCTCCGATGTGTCACCAGGGCAGTCTCCCGAACCGTGGCCGACGGCGGCAGTGGCCGGTCGGCCAGTGACCCTGTCCCATATCCGGCAGAGGGCGCCGCTCGGTGAACCACCCACGCGCCGCCGAGGAAACGGACGATGACGGGGGCGCCGTCGCGGAATCCGCGGCGCGCTCCCGCTACCATCGCCGGCCGACCCGACACCGACGCATCGACGAGGAGAGACGCGATGGGCGAAGTCACCGTACGGGAGGCGGTGCCGGCTGACCGGGCGGGCGTGGACGCGCTGCACGACCGGGAGTGGGGCGGCCCGTACGTCATCGCCCACGACACCCGCTACGACCTGCGTACGCTGCCGACGCTGGTGGCGGTGGACGACGCCGGGGCTGTGCTCGGTGCGCTCGCCCACCACCGCGACGCCGACGGGCTGGAGGTGGTGAGCGTGGTGGCCGCCGTACCCGGTGAAGGGGTCGGCACCCTCCTGCTGGAAGCGGCCGCGACGAGAGCGCGGGCGGCGGGCCTGCACCGGCTCTGGCTGATCACCACGAACGACAACCTGCGGGCGCTCCGCTTCTACCAGCGGCGCGGCCTGCGGCTGGTAGCGGTCGACCCGGGGGCGGTGGACCGGGCACGTCGCCTGAAGCCGGAGATCCCGTTCGTCGGCGAGGACGGCATCCCGCTCCACGACGAGCTGGTCCTGGAGCTGCGTACCGCCTGGTGAGCGGCGCACCGGACCCGGCCCGGAGCACGGGCCCGGGGGTTAGCCTGCACTCCATGCCCGGCACGCCCTGGATCTCCCTGACCACCGACTACGGCCTCACCGACGGCTTCGTGGCCGCCTGCCACGGAGTGATCGCCCGGATCGCCCCGGCCGCTCGGGTGATCGACGTGACGCACCTGGTCCCGCCCGCCGACGTACGCCACGGCGCGGCCGTGCTCGCCCAGACCGTCGCGTACCTGCCGGCCGGGGTGCACGTCGCGGTAGTCGATCCGGGCGTCGGCACCGCCCGCCGGGGTGTCGCCCTGGCCACCCCGGACGGGCTGCTGGTCGGGCCGGACAACGGGCTGCTGCCCGACGCCGCGGACGCGCTGGGCGGGGTGACCTCGGCGGTCGAGCTGACCAACCCGGGCTGGCTGGCGCCTCGGGTGTCCCGCACGTTCCACGGCCGGGACGTCTTCGCGCCGGTGGCGGCCCGGCTGGCGCTCGGCGCGTCGCTGGACGAGGCCGGACCCGCGATCGACCCGGCGGGGCTGGTCCGGCTGCCCGAGCCGATCGTGGCGGCGGACCCCGGCGGCTTCACGGCGGAGGTGTTGACCGTGGACCACTTCGGCAACGTGCAGCTCGCGGCCGCGGCCGAGCTGCTGGACGGGCTCGCCCCGACGGTGCGGGTGACCGCGCCGGCCGGCCCGCCGCTGCCGGCCCCGGAGCCGGTCGAGGGGAGCGCGTCGGGCCGGTCCGCCGTGCGGGGGCGGACGTTCGGCGACGCCCGGCCGGGCGAGCTCGTGGTGCATCCCGACTCGGCCGGCCGGGTGGCGGTGGCGGTCAACGGCGGGCGGGCGGTCGACCGGCTGGGCGTACGCCCGGGGGACCTGGTGCGGATCAGCGGCTGAGCGGGGGCCGGTGGCCCCGGACCGACGCCGCGCGCCGGGCCGGGACGCGGGGTCCCGGCCCGGGCGGTGCTCAGCAGTGCGGCACGGCGCCGCCGTAGACGGCGGAGATGTACGCGTGGCTGACGTACTGCCCGGTGGCGAGGCGGTTCCACCGGTTGGTGGTGCGGAACGGACCGGCGACGTTCTGGCCGGTCACGTAGCACTGGATCGGCACGTTCGCGTAGCGGGCGGCGAGCCCGCGGGAGGCGTACGTGGTGCTCGCGCCCACCCGGATGTTGAGCGGCCCGTCGCCGACGACGCCGTGCGGGCCGGAGCCGGTCCAGAGGTACGCCACATCCACCCACGCGTTCGTGGTGAGCAGCAGCGCGTCCCAGAAGGTCCCGTCGGCGAGGTCGATGCCGGCCGGGTTCAGCACCACCCGGCCGAACTGGTCCCGTCCGCCGTGGTAGCCGTTCTGGTAGGCGGCCTGCGCCTGTGGCCGCCCCTGCGGCAGGTCCTTCCAGTTCTCCCGTACGGCGCTCGGGTTCCAGTAGTCGTCGCGGGTGTTCCACGGTCCGACGTCCCAGACCGGGGCGTAGGTGCAGCGGCTGCCGCTGGTGGTGCAGACCCGGACGGTGTAGTCGCCGGTGTTGTTCGGCGCGAGGCCGCGCCGCGACGGCAGCGCCACGAAGTGGTCCCGCGGCTGGATGGTCCGCCCGTTGGCGGTCACCTCGCCGACCAGGCCGATCCGGGTGGCGAAGACCCGGTAGGTGCGACCGGGGCTGGCGGCCGTGATCGCGGCTCGCGCGTCGGCGGTGAGCCGTACCCCGCGGACCGTGGGGACGGCCCGGGAGTCGCGGGCGGTGAGGACGAGCCGGGCCTGCACCCGCGTGACGGGTCGGTCGAAGACGGCGGTGGTCGCGCGCCACTCGGTCCACCCCCCGCCCGTTCGCCAGCCGCGCACCTGCGTCTCCACCGTGGCGCCCGCAGCGACCGCCGCGGTGACCTCGGCGCGAACCCGGGTGGCCGGCCGGGCCAGGGTGCGCGGCGCGCCGAGGAGCATCCCCTCGGCGGCGGGGTGGGGTGTGCCGCGCGCGGCCCGCGCGACGCCGGACCGGGGGTCGCGCAGGCGGAGCCCGGCCGGCGTGCGCCGGACGTTGACGTCGTCGCCGCCGACGACGGAGAGGTCGACGCTCCACCGTTCGGCGGTGTCGGCTGCCACGGCGACGGCTCCGGCGAAGGCCGTGACGCCCGATGGGGCGGCCGGCACCGGGCCGGCGGTGGGCAGGAGCGCGGCGATGAGGAGGAGGGTCAGGGAGGCGAGGAGGACGGGTCGGATACGACGATGACGAGGTCTCATGGGCAATCTCCTCAGAACTCCCTGATAGTGCCCATGTCAGGAGATCAAGCGTAACCACGCTACAAATAGCGATACATGCGAATGAGACTCGGGCGAGGGAGAATGGCAGGATGCCCGAAGGCGACACCGTCTGGAACACCGCCCGCGTCCTGCACCGGGCGCTGGCCGGCGCGACGCTGACGACGAGCGAGTTCCGCGTGCCGCAGCTCGCCACCACCGACCTCACCGGGTGGACCGTGCGCGAGTCGGTCGCCCGCGGCAAGCACCTGCTGCTCCGCCTCACCGCGCCGGTGGGCCGCGACGCCACCCCGGCCGGCGGGCCCGCCGGCCCGACCGACGACACCCCGGCCGCCACCACCGACGCCGGGACCGAGCCCGTGACGAGCTGGACGCTCCACTCGCACCTGCGGATGGACGGCGCGTGGCGGGCGTACGCGCCCGGGGAACGCTGGGCCGCCCGCCCGGCCCACCTGATCCGGGTGGTGCTGCGCAGCACCGGGGCCGTGGCTGTCGGCTACCACCTGCACGACGTGGCGCTGCTGCCCACCGCGGCGGAGGAGCAGCTCGTCGGCCACCTCGGCCCGGACCTGCTCGGCCCGGACTGGGACCCGGCCGAGGCGCTGCGGCGGCTCGCCGCCCATCCCGACACCCCCGTCGGCGAGGCGCTGCTCGACCAGCGCAACCTCGCCGGGGTCGGCAACCTCTACAAGTGCGAGCTGCTCTTCCTGCGCGGTGTCTCGCCGTGGACGCCGGTACGCGCGGTGCCCGACCTGCCCGGCCTGGTCGCGCTCGCGCAGCGGCTGCTCGCCGCCAACCGGGGCCGCTGGACGCAGAGCAGCACCGGTTCGCTGCACCGGGGCCAGACCACCTACGTGTACGGGCGGCGCGCCCAGCCGTGCCGCCGGTGCGGCGCGGCGATCCGCAAGGAGGAGCTGGCCGAACGGGTCACCTACTGGTGCCCGGTCTGCCAGCCGGGCCCGACCCGCTGACGCGCCGGCCGCCGTACCGCGGGCGGGGCCGTGACCTGCCCCTGCGCGTACCGCGGCGGCCGATCGGAGGCACGCCACCCGTTGCCCAGAATGGGACGATTGGGTAATTCCTAACCCGACCTCGACGTCGCATGCTGCGAGTGGGCGTTCACCAGACGTCAGCAGAGCCGGCCCGACCGGATCCGTCACGCCGGGGTGGCGACGGTCGTGCCCCGAGCCCGGGGAGAGCCATGGCGATGTTCCGCAGACTCCGGACCACCTGGGCGGACCGCGTGACGCGCGGCGGCGCCGACCGCTCCGCCGACAGCGGGCAGGCGACGACCGTCCCGGCGGCTCGGGCCGCCGAGGAGACGGTCGTGGCCGCACCGGCCAGCCTCGATCCGGCCGCCGTGCCGCGCTGCTTCGGTCCGGTGCCGAACTTCGCCCGCAGCCCACTGCCGATCCGCGAACCCGACGGCCGGGTGCTGCCCGGCACCGGCCTGCGCAAGTTCGTCGACGCGCTGCCCGGGCCGGGTCCGCTCCGCCGCACCGAACTCGGCGGCTACCTGCCGGTGGCGGTACCGGACACCATCACCTACCCGGGCTGCGACTACTACGAGATCGGCCTCCAGCAGTACGCCCAGCGGCTGCACCGGGACCTGCCCGCCACGCGGTTGCGCGGTTACCGGCAGCTCAACCTCGGTACCGACCGGTCCGGGCACAACACTGTGGCGCCGCCCGGCCGTCCGTGGCATCTCGGCCCGCTGATCCGGGCCCGGCGTGGTCGGCCGGTGCGGGTCAAGTTCATCAACCAGCTACCCACCGGCCGGGCGGGCGAGCTCTTCCTCCCGGTCGACGAAACCGTCGAGGGCGCCGCCGTCGGGCCGCTGGACGGCCCGGCGCCGTACCCGCAGAACCGGGCGGTGCTGCATCTCGCGGGCGCGCAGACCGGCTGGATCAGCGCGGGCAACCCGCTGCAGTGGGTCACCCCGGCGGGCGAGATCACCCCCTACCCGACGGGGGTGGGCCTGCGCCACGTGCCGGACATGCCACCACCCGGCGTCGGCGCCACCACGCTCTACTACCCGAACGAGCAGAGCGGTCGGCTCATGTGGTTCCACGACAACACCCTGGGCCTGTCCCGGCTGACCGTCTACTCCGGGCAGCTCGCGCTCTACCTGCTCACCGACCCGGTCGAGGAACAGCTCGTCGCCGACGGGGTGCTCCCCGACGACGAACTGCCGCTGGTGATCCAGGACAAGACCTTCGTGCCGGACGACACCCAGCTCGCCGCGGAGGACCCGACCTGGGACCGGGACCGCTGGGGTGCGCGCGGCAGCCTCTGGTTCCCGCACGTCTACCAGCCCCGGCAGAATCCGTACCGGGCCGACGGGATCAGTCCGACCGGCCGCTGGGACTACGGGCCGTGGTCGCGTACCGGCGACGACGACAGCGATCTCGACCGCGACGCGGCCGGGACCCGCTCCGGGCCGGTGCCGAACCCGCACCACGACCCGGTCACCGCCGCCGAGGAGCCGCCGCTGACCCCGGGGGTGCCGCACCCCAGCGCGGTCCCCGAGGCGTTCGGCGACACCCCGCTGGTCAACGGGGTCGCCTACCCCTACCTCGAGGTGGAACCGCGGGCGTACCGGTTCCGGATCCTCAACGCCTGCCTGGACCGCGGCCTCAACCTCCAGCTCTACCGGGCCGCCTCCGACGCGCCGATGTGGGACGACGAGGGCGACCTGCTCGACGCCGACGCGGGCGAGGTGCCCATGGTGCCGGCGGCCCGGGCACCCGGCCGGCCGGTGGACTGGCCGGCCGACGGGCGGGACGGCGGGGTGCCCGACCCTCGTGCGGCCGGCCCGGAGCTGATCCAGATCGGCAACGACGGTGGCCTGCTACCCGCGCCGGTGGTGATCCGCAACCGTCCGATCGGCTACCGGTACGACCGGCGTGACCCGACGGTGCTCAACGTCGACGGACACGCGCTGCTACTCGCCCCCGGGGAGCGTGCCGACGTCGTGGTGGACTTCTCGACCGTGCCGCCGGGGAGCACGCTGATCCTCTACAACGACTGCCCGGCCCCGCTGCCCGGCTTCGACCCCCGCTACGACTGTCTCTTATACACAACTGACGCTGCCGACGAACTTACGCGTGTAGATCTCGGTGGGC
>NZ_SMKG01000099.1 GCF_004348525.1 Micromonospora sp. 15K316
ATGTGTCGGTGCCCGGGGCGGGGGTCGAACCCGCACGCCTTGCGGCAGCCGCTTTTAAGGCGGCCGTGTCTGCCGTTCCACCACCCGGGCCGGGCGGCACCGGCGCGTCGACACGCGGCGGTGCACTGCCACGTTAACCGGTCGCCCGCGACTCGGCGCACCCCGTCGCCGTTGCCGGTTACGTGAGCAGCGCAGCCACCACGGCAACCGACATCCTCCCCGAGCGGGCCGCCGGCCCCGCCGAGCGGGCCACGAGCCGCCCCCGTACCGCCCGGATCCGGGCCGCCCTCCGCCGGCACCGTGCCGACCTCGCGGTCTCGCTCTTCTTCGTCGTGCTCGCCGGTTGGCTCATCCACGGACTCTGGCCGCATCCGGGTACCCGGACGCTGGCGCTGAACCCCGCGGACCAGGCCCTCTACGAGTGGTTCCTCGCCGTCGACGCGCGGGCCCTGCTCGGCGACTTCGGCCTGCTCACCGACCGGCTCAACGCGCCGGAGGGGGTGAACCTGATGGCGAACACCTCGGTCATCGCCCTCGGCGTCCTGCTCGCCCCGGTCACCCTGCTGCTCGGCGCGCCGGTCACGTTCGCGCTGCTGGCGGCCGCCAACGTGGCCGGTACCGCGATCGCCTGGTACCTGCTCTTCACCCGGCTCCTGCGTGCCCGCCGGCTCGCCGCCGGACTCGGCGCCGGCCTCTGCGGCTTCGGCCCGGGAATGGTGTCGCAGACCAACAGTCACCTGCACATGACCGCGCAGTGGCTGGTACCGGTGATCGTCTGGCTGGTGGTACGGCTGCTGCGCGCCGCCGACCCGCGCCGGCTGGGAGCTGTCGGCACGGCGGACGGCATCGTCAGGGCCGGCGCGGACCGCCGGCGGATGGTGAGCTCCGCGGTCGGCCTCGCCGCCACGGTCAGCGCCCAGGTCTTCATCGGCGAGGAAGTGCTCTTCCTCGCCGCGGTCACCATGCTGATCATGGCCGTCACCTGCGCCGTGGTGGACCGGGAGCTGACCCGCCGCGCCCTTCCCGGCTTCGCCGCCGGCATGGCGCTCGCCACCGGCCTCGCCGCGCTGGTGCTCGCGTACCCGCTCTGGTTCCAGTTCGCCGGCCCGCAGGGGGTCGCCGACGGGGTCTTCAACCCGCTGCACTTCTCGGCCGACCTGCGCAGCTGGACGGCGATCTCCCCGCTCTCCGTGGCCGGAAGCGAGAGCGCGGCCGCACTGACCACCGGACCGGCCGAGTACAACACCTTCCTCGGCTGGCCCCTCCTGCTGGTCACGGTGGGCTGTGCCGTCTGGTTGGGCCGCCGCCGTACGGTGGCGTGCGCCTGCGTGGTCGCCGCGGTGGTGATGGCGGCCCTCTCCCTCGGTCCGGCGCTGGTGCTCGGCGGAACGCGCACCGGTGTCCCCGGCCCGTACGCTCTGCTGGCCGGGCTGCCGGTGGTGGACGGCGCGCTCCCCATGCGGTTCGCCCTCGCCCTGCTGCCGCTGATCGGGACGCTGCTGGCGCTGGCCGTGGACCGTGCGCTGCGGGGCACCGGGCGGGCCCGACGGCTGTTGCCGGCGGCGGTCGGCGCGGCGCTGCTACCGCTGCTACCCACCCCGCTGCCGACCGTCGAACGTCCCCCACTGCCGGAGTTCGTCAGCGGCGGGCACTGGCGGGCGTGCGTCGAGCCGGGCGGCGTGCTGGTTCCGGTACCGCTGCCCAGCCCGAAGGACCCCTGGCCGATGCGCTGGGCGGCCGCCGCCGACGCCGCGTTCCGGCTGCCGGAGGGCTTCTTCATCGGCCCGTACGGCCGCCGCGCCACCGCCGCGTTCGGCACCTACCCACGGCCCACCTCGCGCCTGCTCGCCGACGTCGGCAAACGGGGCGGCCGACCGGTGATCGGGCCCGAGCAGCGGCGGCAGGCCGCACGGGACGTCGACTTCTGGGACGCCTCCTGCGTGGCGCTGGCCGACGGCACCCCGCACGCGGAGAGCCTACGGATCGTCCTGGAGCAGCTCTACGGCCCGTCCACCCGGATCGCCGACGCCTGGATCTGGCGGGTGTGACCGAGCGGCCCACCCGGCACGGCGGGTCACCGAACCGGAGACGACGGAACCCCCGGCCGGTCGGCCGGAGGGGTTCACGACACGTTCTCAGCCCTGGCGGGCGGGCACCGGCGCCGAGGCCTCGAGGAACTCCTCACGCGGCTCGTGCAGCTGACCGAGGGCGACGGCCTCCCGCTTGAGGAAGAAGGCCAGCGTCCAGTCGACCACGACCCGGACCTTCCGGTTGAACGAGGGGATCCGGCTCATGTGGTACGTCCGGTGCATGAACCAGGCCGGCCAGCCCTTCACCTTGATGCCGTACACCTGGCCGACACCCTTGTGCAGGCCGAGGCTGGCCACGCTGCCGACGTGCTTGTGCTTGTAGTCGACCGGCTCGCGCCCGCGGATCACGTTCGCGATGTTGTCGGCCATCCGGGCCGCCTGACGCACGGCGTGCTGGGCGCTCGGCGAGCAGTAGGCGCCCGGCGGCTTGGTCAGGTCCGGCACCGCGGCGCAGTCGCCCGCGCTCCACGCGCCCTCGACCACCTTGTCACCGTCGACCAGCTGAAGCGTCGGCACACAGGTGAGGTGCCCCCGCTCGCCGCGCGGCAGATCGGTCTTGGCGAGCAGCGGCGACGGCTTCACACCGGCGGTCCAGACGATCGTGCCGGCCGGGAAGCTGTCGCCGTCGGAGAGCTTCACGATCCCGTCGACGCACGACTCGAGCCGGGTGTCCAGCCGGATGTCCATGTTCCGCTTCAGCAGCTGCTGCACCGTGTAGGCGCCCATGTCCCGGTCCACCTCGGGCAGCACCCGCTGGGTCGCCTCGACGAGCACCCAGCGCATGTCCTCCGGCTTGAGCTCGGGGTAGTAGCGCAGCGCGTCGCGCGCCATGTCCTCCATCTCGGCCAGCGCCTCGATGCCGGCGTAGCCGCCGCCGACGAAGACGAAGGTCAGCTCGCGCCGACGGACGTCCGGGTCGGAGGTGGCCGCCGCCAGGTCGAGCCGCGCCAGCACGTGGTTGCGGAGGTAGATGGCCTCGCCGATGGTCTTGAAACCGATGCCGTTCTCGTGCAGGCCCGGGATCGGCAGGGTACGGGAGACCGAGCCGGGGGCCACGATCACGTGGTCGTACGCGATCTCTCGCGTCGGCCCGGCGATCGGCTGAACCGTCGCGACCTTACGGGCGTGTTCGATCCGGGTGACCGCACCAGCCACAACCGTGCAGCGGCGCAACTCCCGGCGCAGCGGCACCACGGAGTGCCGGGGGGAGATGTTGCCGGCCGAGGCCTCGGGCAGGAAGGGCTGATAGGTCATGTGGGGCTGGGGGTCGACCACGATGACCTCAGCCTCGAGGGAGCTGAGCTTCTTCGACAGGCGCAGGGCCGCGTAGAGGCCGACGTGACCAGCACCCACCACAAGGATCCGCTTCGGATTCACGCCAGCTATCTTTCCCCGGGCCGCTCGGCTAATCCCGATCGCGCCCCTCTTCTGTGACGGAGCACAACCGCTGTGACCTGCGCAACGTCTTCAGACCCCTGGTTTCACCGCCGTCTCAGCAGCCAACCCAGCAACGCGGCCACACCCACCGCGACCAGCAGCCCACCCACCGTGACCAGCTGATGCCCCGACGTCCCGCCCAGCCCACCGGCGACCATGACCAGCACTCCGAGCACCGAGGCCGCCAGCACCACCGCGCCGGCCCGCAGCAGCCAGCCGGTGATCACGTCCGGATCCACCACGGCGTCGTACGGCAGCAACGCGGCCAGCGCGCAGAGCGTGTGCGCCAGGTAGAGCAGGGCGGCGAGGCCGAGCAGCCGCCACAACTCGACCGGCCGGTCGTAACCGTCGGCGGCGAGCAGCCATCCGCCCACCGCGACGAGCGCCGCGAAGGTCGGCCAGACCCGGCGCGGACCGACGGCGGGCAACAGCGCCGCGACCGCCAGCAGGCCGAGGGTCCGGGCGGAGAGCACCTGGACCGGGTAGGCCAGCACGAGACCGCCCAGCACGGTGAGGAAGACGCCGGCCCGGACGAGCAGCGGCGGCAGACTGATCCGGGTGGCGGCCGACGTCACGGCACGCACCCGCGCGGTCAGGGCGTCGATCATCGCGTCCCACCTCCGTCCACCGGCCGGCCTCCCGCGCTCACCGGCCGCCGACCCGAGGCGCGGTGGCGAGCCGGGCCACGTCGCGCAGCACCTGGTCCAGGCTGCCCGCGCCGGCCCACCGCACCACCGGCACACCGTGCTCGCGGAGCTGGGCGATCATCGTGTCCCGGTCCAGCCACCACAGCCGGTACGCCACCTCCGCCCAGCCCCGGTCCTTCGGCGGGGCGAGGTCGGTGGGCAACGTGTCCACCGCGACCACGAACCGGCCGGACCGGGCCAGCCGGGCCAGCATCTGCGCGGACCGCTCGTCCAGCAGCGGAGTGAGCACCACCACCAGCGCGTCCGAGGAGAGCAGCTGCGGGCCGAAGACCTGGTCGTACGGTTCCTGCGGACCACCGCCGTCGGCGTGCACGTCGAGCAGCCACTCCAGCACGGTCAGGTACTGCCGGCGACCGGTCGCCGGGCGTAGCCGGCGCGCGGCCGGACCGTACTCCAACAGGGACACCCGGTCACCGCGGTGCAGGTAGTGCTCGGCGATGGCGGCCGCCGCCCGCACCGTCGTGTCCAGCACGGACGCCGCGCCGTCGACGCCACCCGAGCGGCCCGCCTCGGCGAGCACGTCGAGCAGCACCACCACCTCGGCGTCCCGGTCGGAGAGCGTCGCCGCCACGTGCAGCTGCCGCGCCCGCAGGGACACCCGCCAGTCGATCCGGCGCAGCCGGTCACCGGGCGCGAAGATCCGTACGCCGGCCAGCTCGCCGCCCTCGCCCGGCCGCCGGGAACGGTGCGCGCCGACCAGGCCGGCTGCCCTCGGCATCGCCTCCACCGCCTCGAACGGCTCGGTCCTCGGGTAGACCTTCACCTGGACCGGTTCGGTGACCACCGCCCGGGAGACCAGCAGGCCACCGGCGGCGGCGACCCGCGCGCCCGCCGGGCCGATCGGATGCCGCCCCCAGCGCAGCGCCGTGCCGGCCAGCTCCAGGTCGACCGCAGCGGCGGTGGGCACCGACGTCACGAACGGCCGATCCGTCGCCGTACGCCCCTCGGCCCGGACGCCGCTGGCGAAACCGGCGCGGTCGATCCGCAGCCAGGGCGAGACCCGGCTCCGGACCACCACCACCTCGTAGCCGACCGTGTCCGCGTTGCCGACGGCGACCGCGGCGGCCAGTTCACTCCCCTCCACCAGGTGCCCGTCGTCGGTCTCGACCCACACCTGCGGCAGCGCGGCGGGGCGCCGGCGCAGCGCGTACGCGGTGCCGAGTGCGAAGGGCGCGGCCAGCACGATCAGGTCGATCCGGCCGAGCACCACCCCCGCCACCAGCAGCAGGCCGGTGAGCAGCACGGCGCGACCGAGCGCCCGGGTGGGCGCCCAGCCGGTCGCCGCCGGCTGCTGGTCCGGCACGCTCGCCTCGGCCATCAGCGACTGTGCCCGCCGGCCGCGTAGCTGGGCAGGGCGCCGCTGGCCGGGGCGGGCGTGGCCTCCAGCACCTCGCTGACCACGAAGGACGGATCGACCCGGCGCAGCCACATCTCTGGCCGGAGGGTGATCCGGTGCGCCAGCGCCGGGACGGCGACGTCCTTGACGTCCTCCGGCACCACGTAGTCCCGACCGCCGAACACCGCCCGGACCCGGGAGAGCAGCAACAGCGCCAGCGACCCGCGCGGCGACGCGCCCACCAGCACCGACGGATGCTCACGGGTGGCCGCGGTGAGCGCCACGATGTACCGCCCGATCGAGTCCTCGACCGCGACGTCCTCGAGCGCCGCCTGCATGGCGCGCAGCGTCGCCGCGTCCACCACCGGCTTGATCTCGGCCTCCTCCCGGCGGCGGGCCATCCGCCGGCGCAGCACCTCCCACTCCTCCTCGTGCTCCGGGTAGCCGAACGAGACCCGCAGCAGGAAGCGGTCGAGCTGCGCCTCGGGCAGCGGGTAGGTGCCCTCGTACTCGACCGGGTTGGCGGTGGCCAGCACGTGGAACGGCTCGTCCAGCCGGTAGGTGACACCCTCGACGGAGACCTGCTTCTCCTGCATCGCCTCGAGCAGGGCGGACTGCGTCTTCGGCGGCGTCCGGTTGATCTCGTCGGCGAGCAGCAGGTTGGTGAAGACCGGCCCGGCCCGGAAGGAGAAGTCACCGCTGCGCTGGTCGTAGAGGAAGGAGCCGGTGACGTCGGCGGGGAGCAGGTCGGGGGTGAACTGGAGCCGGCGGAAGTCCAGTCCGAGCGCCTGCGCGAACGAACGCGCGGTGAGCGTCTTGCCGAGCCCGGGCAGGTCCTCCAGCAGGACGTGCCCGCCGGCCAGGATGCCCGCGAGGACCAGCTCCAGCGCGTCGCGCTTGCCGACCACGACCGAGCCGACCGCGTCCAGCACCGCCCGGGCCAGGTGCCCCACCTCGACGGCGGGCATGCTCCGGTCCACGTCGTTCATCAGATTTTCTCCAGTTCGGCGACGATCGCCGCGAGGTCGCGCGGCGACGGTGTGCGGCGGGGGGAAGTCTGCAGGAACGCCCAGAGCCGTTCGCCCAGCAGGGCTCGGGCGCGGACCGGGTCCGACTCGCGGGTGATGCCGTGCCGCAGCCGCAGCCGCTCGTCGGCGAGCTCGACGAGGCGGGGCAGGATCACTCCGGTGAACCGCTCGGGCCGGGTGTTCGACCACTCCAGCGGCGTCTCCCAGCCGTTGATGGCGCGGCGCAGCGCGTCCTGCGCGGTCCAGTTCCAGGTGCCGTCGTCCGCCCGGTTGACCGGGCGGCGGGGCGGGGGCGGAAGCGGTCCGGGGGCGAGCGCGGCGACGATCCGGCGTACGACGAACAGCGCGAGCACACCGGTGACCAGGATCAGCAGCGAGACCTGCAGACCGACCGCGCGCAGCCCGACGATCACCACGACGACGACCGAGGCGACACCGATGAGCAGGCGCAGCAGCCCGCCGAGCCGGCCGCGCCCGCCCCGCTCCTCCCGCCGGGGCCGCTCCTCCTCGAAGGTGAGCAGGTCGTCGATGCTGGCACTACCGCTCATGCCGCCGCCTCGCTGCGCTCAGCGCCGACATGAGGCACCACGCACCGCACCGATGATTCACTCGCTGACGCTCGCTCATGCCGCCGCCTCGCTGCGCTCAGCGCCGACATGAGGCACCACGCACCGCACCGATGATTCACTCGCTGACGCTCGCTCATGCCGCCGCCTCGGGCTGCGTCGTCGCGGTGAGTTCACCGCGCAGCCGCCGCAGCGCGGCCCGGGCCTGGTCGCGGGTGCGTTCGTCGACCGGGCGGGTCGCGTACCGCGCCTCCCGGTAGACGTGGGCGAACTCGGCCAGCACGTCGGTGCTGGCGATCGCCGGCACCCCGGCCGACGGGTCGCCGCGCAGCAGGCGCAGCACCAGGTCCGTCGAGGTGTCGCCGGCCAGCCGGGGCACGCCGGCCGCGGCGGCGGCCTCCTCGAGCCGTACCCAGCAGGCGATCACGGCGACCCGGGGATCGATGGCCTGGTCGTCGAGTTCGACGAGGCCCGCGTCCACCGCGGCCACCACGTCCCGGGTCGTGCCCTGGGCGGTGCGCCGGTGCCGCTGCTGGGGCAGCGCACGGGTGCGCCGGCGCAGCGCCCCACGCAGCAGTATCCAGAACAGGTAACCGAGCGCGGCGGCGACGGCCAGGCCGCCCAGCACGATCGCGACGGTGACGATCCACTGCGGGATCTCCCGCGCGTTGGCCTGGCCGGTGCCGCGGGGCTCGACGGGTACGGACGGCTGCGCCGACGGGTACTCGGGCAGGAACGGGAGCTCCTTGGCGGCCGGCGGGATCCGGCTCGCGCCGATCGACGAGTGCCCGGCCGCCACCGCGGCGACGCCGAGCAGCAGCGCCACCGCGACCACCGGCCACCAGCGACGCACCAGGCCGGTTCCGCTGCGGTAAGCACGGTCGTCGTTCGGCGCGTACGGCGTGGGCTGACGCGCACCGTTCGTCATCGCCACCGTCCCACGCAGGTTCAGTCCACTCCGGCCAGCTGCTTCGCCCTGGCGAACACGTCGTCCAGCATTCCTGGTGTCAGCCGCCCCGTGAAGGTGTTCTGCTGGCTGACGTGGTAGCAGCCGAGCAGATCCGGTACGGCCGTGCCGGACCAGTGTGCCCCATGCGCGAAGGCGGGTCGCGGGCTGGGCGGAACCAGCCCGTAGACCTGGCGCAGCGTCGGCCACCACGCGGCCCAGGCGAACGCGCCGAGCGCGACCACGACGCGCAGCGTGGGCCGGATCAGGTCCACCTCGCGGCGCAGCCAGGGAGCGCAGGTGTCCCGCTCCTGCGGGGTCGGCTTGTTCTCCGGCGGGGCGCAGCGAACGGCGGCGAAGATCCGGGTGTCGCGCAGGCTGAGCCCGTCGTCGACGGCGACGCTGGTCGGCTGGTTCGCCAGCCCCGCCCGGTGCAGCGCCGCGAAGAGGACGTCGCCGGAGCGGTCACCGGTGAAGATCCGGCCGGTGCGGTTGCCGCCGTGCGCGGCGGGCGCCAGCCCGAGGATGGCGATCCGGGCGTCCGGTGCGCCGAAACCGGGCACCGGACGGCCCCAGTACTCCTGGTCCCGGAACGCCGCGCGGCGGGTCCGCGCCACCTCCTCCCGCCAGTCGACCAGGCGCGGGCAGGCGAAGCAGTCGCTCACCGCCGCGTCGAGGTCGGCGAGGTCGGTCGTGCGCGCGGCGCGCTCGACCACCTCGTCCGGCGTACGGGGCTCAGCCAAGCTTGGCCCGGAAGAGTTCGAGGGTGCGGGCCCAGGCGGTCGCCGCGGCGCGCTGGTCGTAGTTCTCCGGCCGGTCCTCGTTGAAGAACGCGTGGGCGGTGCCCGGATAGTCGTACGTCTGGCAGGTGCCGCCGGCACTCTCGATCGCCCGGCGTACGGTCTGCACACCCTCGTCGGTGGAGGTTCCGTCCGCTTCGGAGCAGTGGACGATCGCCGCCTTACCCGCGTAGTCGGTCCACTCGTCGCGCATCCCCTCCCACGGCAGCCGCGGGTAGAAGGCGGCCGCGGCGACGATCCGCTCCGATCGGGTGGCCGACCACAGGGCCAAACTGGCGCCGGCACAGAAACCGGCGCAGCCGACCTTGCCGGTGACCTCGCCACGACCGGCGAGGTAGTCGGCCGCGGCCGCGATGTCGGCCGCCGCCTCGTCCATCTGCGCGCTGTTCAGCATCTGCCTCGGCTCGCTCGGTCTGCTGGCCGGCTCACCGTGGCGGAAGTCCGGCGCGAGGGCGACGAACCCGGCCTCGGCGAAGCGGTCCACGACCGCCCGGACGTGGGGCACCAGTCCCCACCAGTCCTGGATGACGATGACCGCGGGGCTGGCCGCACCGCCGGAGGGTATCGCGAGATATCCCTCGCCCGCGCCCTGGCTGCGATACCTCACCATTTCGCCCATCAGGCCGTCCTCCTAGCGGTCAGTCATCGTTGGCTGGTCGCCCAGTGCCGGTAGCCTGCCACGCCGCGACCGCGCCGGGAAGATGCCGGAACAGTGGTATTCACCTCCTGTTCCCGCAGGCGGCGATCGGCATACGCCGACGGCGGCGCGATCACTCGCGCCGCCGTCGGAAGTCTGCGCCGGATGCCCCGGCGGACGAGCTGCGATCAGGCCTTCTCGGTGAGGCAGAGCAGGTAGCCGGTCTTGCCGGGCTCGATGCTGTAGAAGAGGTAGCCGTCCTGGTCCTCCTTGAAGAACGGCTCACACGCGGTGCCGGCCTGCGCCTGCGCCTCGGTCTGCCCGTCCACGCGACCGACCACGTTGTACACGGCCTCCGTCGAGGTGCAGTCGACGACCTTGGCGTCGTCGACCTCCTCCTCCTCGGTGCCGAGGACCTTGGGCAGCTCCGCGATGCAGTCGCCGACCTTGGCGTCGGCCGTGGCGTCCTTGTCGAAGACGTTCCGGATCACGCTGGCGAGACCGAACTTGAGCCCCGCGATGACCACGAACACGACGATCGCGCCGATGATGCCGAGCGCCTTCTTGCCGCCGGACTTCTTCGCCTCCGGCTCGACCGGGGGCGGCACCTGCTCGGCCGACGGGGCCTGCTCGACCGGCTCGGCCTGCGGCGCCGGGTGCGGCTGCTCAGGAGTGGCCGAGGGGGGCGGTGCGACCTGCTCTGACACGGGGGTTCCTTCCGGGGGGTGAATGAGCAGACGACACGCTAGCGATCATGAACGTCTCGCGTGGCCCCGGGAACCTCATCCGTTCAGCTATTTCTCAGCTTTTACAGCAACCTCACAGCTTCGACGAGGACAGCGGAACCCCTGGTCGTCGAGGGACGGTGGCCAGGGGTTCCGCGGAGGTTCACCGGGTGGTGCTCGGCGTGGGCGTCGCGCTTGCCGTCGCGCCCGGGTCGGCGGTCGCGGTCGGCTCCGGAGTGCGCGACGCCGCGGGGGTGCTCGACGGTGATGGGGAGGTGGTCGCGGTGGGGCTCGACAGCGGCGGGAGAGCCGGCGCCGTCGAGGGGCCGACCGGCGCCCGTGGCGCGAAGGGCGCCTGCTCCGGGCAGTACGGGTAGGGACGCAGCAGCGGGTTGCCCTGCGGGGAGCCGCCACTCGGGTCGAACTCGTCGCGGCAGTCCGGGTAGCCGAGCCGGATCGGGTTGCCGTTCTGGTCGAAGAGCCGGGCGTTCTCCACCAGCCGCCCCTCGCTGTCGTAGACGAAGACGTCCCGGACCTGGTCGTACGGGTTGACGACCGCGATCGGGTCGTAGCCGCCGTAACCGGCGCGCCGCTCACCGTCGGCCAGGCCGGCCAGCCCGAACACGACGAGCACGACGCTGCTGGCGTGCAGGGCCAGCCGGGGCCAGCGACGCAGCCGCTCCGAGCGGCGGCCCAGCCAGATCGAGCCGAACAGGAACCCGATGAGCATCACCACGCCGGCGAGGAGCTCGCCGCCGAACCGGGGAAGGAGACCGAGCGAGCCACCGGTGGTCACGACGGTCACCAGCATGGCGGCCAGGTACGCGCGCAGGACCCACCAGCCGGGGCGGAGCAGCCGCAGGAAGTCACTTCCGGTCGCGTACCCCAGGGGTGGGCCCAGCCGGCGGTCGAGGGCGCGCAGCCGACCCAGGATGCTGCTCACCATGCCGGCCACCCGCTGGTCCAGCTTCCGCCGCTTCAGGTCGGGGGCTCCGGCGGCGTCCCGCAGTTCGGCGGCGTACGCCTCGGGGGTGCCGAGCCGGTCGACCAGCGATCCCTCCCCCTCGGCGGCCACCTCTGTCAGGTGCTCCGGCAGGTCCTCGGTCAACTCCTCGCGCAGCGCCGGCGGCAGGTCCGCCAGCGCGGCCCGGACCCGGCCGACGTACTCCGCGATCTCCTGCTCCGTGACGGTCATGCCGCCGCCCCCCGTTCGTCGAGCAGTGCGTCCATCGTGGTGGCGAACGAGCGCCACAGTTTGCCGGAGCGGGCCAGTTGGTCCCGCCCGGCCGCGTTGAGTGAGTAGTACTTGCGGTGCGGGCCGGACTCGCTCGGCACGACGTAGGTGGTCAACAGCCCCGCGGCGAAGAGCCGGCGCAGGGTGCCGTAGACGGAGGCGTCGCCCACCTCCTCCAGGCCGGCCTCCCGGAGCCGGCGGAGGATGTCGTAGCCGTAGCCGTCCTCGGCGCGGAGCACCGCGAGCACGGCCAGATCCAGCACGCCCTTCAGGAGCTGGGTGGTATCCACGCATCGCACACTACTGCGCTATGCGTAATAGCGTCAAGAACATCGACCGGCGCCGTGGCGCGCGTCGCGGCGGCGGGAGTGATGATCGGCGGGGAGCGCGGCCGGCGGTCCGGACCCGGCCGGCGGGGTCAGCCGGCGCTCGGCGCGAGGCTCCAGGCGATGCCGTCGAGGATGTCGTGCTCGGACGCGACCACGGAGGGCATCCCGGCCCGCTCCATGATCACTTTGAGCACCAGCGCGCCGGCGCCGATGACGTCGGCCCGCCCCGGGTGCATCACCGGAATCGCCAACCGCTGCTCCCGCGTCTTCCCCAGCAGGTCGGCGGTCACCTCGGCGACCGCGTCGTACGACACCCGAGCGTGGTGGATGCGGGCCGGGTCGTACGCCCGCAGGCCCTGCGCGATCGCGACCACGGTGGTGACCGACCCGGCGAGCCCCACCAGGGTGGCCGCCTCGCGGCCGGGCACCACCGTCAGCGCCCGGTCGACGGCGACCGCGATGTCGGCCTGCGCGGCGGCGATCTCGGCCACGCTGGGCGGGTCGCCGTGCAGGTGCCGCTCGGTCATCCGGACGCAACCGATGTCCATCGACACCGCCGCCCGCACGCCGCCCTCGCGGGTGCCGACCACGAACTCCGTGGAGCCACCGCCGATGTCCACCACCAGGAACGGCGCCTTCGCGTCGGCCGGCAGCCCGCGCACCGCACCGGTGAAGGAGAGCCGCGCCTCCTCGTCCCCGCTGACCACCTCGGGGGCGACACCGAGGGTCCGCTCGACCATGGCCCGGAACTCGTCGGCGTTCTCGGCGTCCCGAGTCGCCGAGGTGGCGCACATCCGCACCCGTTCGGCACCGAGCTTCTCGAACTCGGCCGCGTAGTCGACGAGCGCGACCCGGGTCCGCTCGATCGCCTCGGGCGCCAGACGTCCGGTACGGTCCACGTCCTGCCCGAGCCGGACGATCTCCATCCGCCGGCTGAGGTCGGTGAGCGGGCTCTCCGGCCCGGCGGCCGGGTCGGGCAGGTCTGCCACCAGGAGCCGGATCGAGTTGGTTCCGCAGTCGATGGCGGCCACGCGCGTCGTCACGCCGCAACCCTACGGCAGCGGTCAGGTCGAGACCGTGGTCACCGGCGGTCACGCCCCCGGTGGCGCGCCCAGCAGGTGCGCGCCCAGCGACGTCAGCCGGTGCCGAGCCGTTCCGCCCAGCCGGTCCGTCGTGAGCAGACCCGCGCCGCGCAGGGCGGTGGCGTGCTCCGAGGCCGACGCGAGGCTGATCCCGGTCGCCCTGGCGAGCGTCGTGGTGGTGTGCTCACCCGGCTCGCCCAGCCGGCGCAGGACGGCGGCCCGGGTCCGACCGAGCAGCCGGGCGAGGGGATCCGCCTTCGCGGCGGCGGTCGACGGCGAGCCGACGGCGACGGGGTAGACCAGCAGGACCGGCCGATCCGGCTCGACAAGCACCCGCGGCCGCACACCGGCCAGCGGCGACGGCACCAGGATGAGCCCCTGCCCGGTACCGGGCAGGTCAGCGCTCCACCACGTCTCGACGTCGAGCACCGGCGCCCGCCAACGGATGAGCGGGTGCAACCCGTCGAGCAGGCCGTCCAGACCGGTGGTCGCGTACTGCTGCGCGGCGGTCTCCACCTGCTGGCGGTGGGCCAGCACCAACTCCGCCCAGTGCGGCGCGAGCACCGCCTCGAACCAGGTGCGGGTCGCCCGGGCCAGCAGGTCGAAGACCTCCGGATCGGCCGCCGCGAAGCGCCGCCGCAGCGCGGTGGCCGGCAGGTCGGCGTATGCGGCGGTGACGTCCGCCCGGACCCGCCGTGCCGGCACCGCCCGGATCGCGTCGAGGCCCGCCTCCAGCGACTCCAGACCGTCGAACGGGGTCAGGAAGTCCGGCAGCCGGCCCCGGGCGGGTAACAGGTGCCGCAGCGCCGCCGTGGCGGCCCGGACGTCGCCGCCGGTGGCCCCGGCGGCCCGGTCGACCAGGCCGGGGGCGCTCGCGACGGCCGTCGGGCCGCGCAGCGCCTGACTGGCCAGCAACGCCGTGCCCACCGGATGCAGCCGGTCGGCGAAACGGATCCGGCGAAGATCCGCCGATCGGAGCCGGAGGCGAAGCATGCGAGCAGCCTGCCCGGCTTCGGGCAGGACCGAAAGGGTTGACCGGGTGACGGACCGTGGCCGAGGGTGTGCGCCATCGAGGACGAAGGGACAGGCATGCGACGGTTGTTGGCGGTGGCGGCGGCGGGACTGGTGCTCTTCGGTACCGCGTGTGACGGGGGCGCCGCAACGCCGGAGTCGTCGCCTGCCGGTACGGCCGCGGAGCCGGCGCCCGGCGACCACCGGCTGACCCTCACGCACGGCGGGAAGGAGCGCAGCTACCTCCTGCACGCCCCGCCGACGTACGACCGGGCGAAACCCAGCGCCCTGGTCGTCGCGCTGCACCCCTACCCGGGCCGAGGCACCGTGATGCAGGAGATGGTGGGCCTCGACGCCCTCGCCGACCGGGAGAACATCCTGGTCGCCTACCCGGACGGGCTCGCCGGTGGCTTCAACGCCCTGATCTGCTGCGGCACCGCCGACGACGTCGGCTTCCTCACCGCCCTCACCGAGCACCTGGTGAAGAGCTGGGGCGCCGACGCCGACCGCGTCTACCTGACCGGCATCTCCAACGGGGGCGACATGAGCTTCCGCGCCGCCGTGGAGGCGGCGGGCGTCTTCGCCGCCATCGGCGTGGTCAGCGGCGGCTACAGCGGCCCGCTGACCGAACCGGACGACTACGTGCCGAAACAGCCGGTCTCGGTGATCACCTTCATCGGCGGTCAGGACCGCTACTTCGACGCCTTCCGCACCGGATTGCAGACCTGGCAGCGACGGCTCGGATGCAAGCCGGCGCCGGCTGGCCCCAACGGGACGCCGGGAGTCACCCGCACGGACGCCCGCTGCGCCGACGGCAGCGACGTGACGGTCTACACGCTGCCGGAGATGGGCCACTCCTGGCCCGGAGCGACCAGCGGGCAACTCGCCGACGCCGACGCCGGGGTGACGGCCACCGATCTGATCTGGGAGTTCTTCGCCGCACACCCGCGCCGCTCCTGAGCGGCGGCAGTGCTCAGAGGCGCAGCAGCATCCGGCTGTTGCCGAGGGTGTTCGGCTTGACCCGCTCCAGGTCGAGGAACTCCGCGACACCCTCGTCGTACGAGCGCAGCAGCTGCTCGTAGACCGCCTGCGGCACGGGGGCGCCGTCGATCTCGGTGAAGCCGAACGAGCCGAAGAAGCGGGTCTCGAAGGTGAGCACGAAGATCCGCGCGATGCCCAGCTCGCGGGCCGAGTCGATCAGCTCACCGACGATCCGGTGCCCGATCTTCAACCCCCGGTACGACGGGTCGACCGCGACCGTACGGATCTCGGCGAGGTCCTCCCACATCACGTGCAGCGCGCCGCAGCCGACCACCGTCCCGTCCTCGACGCGCACCGCGACGCGGAACTCCTGCACGTCCTCGTAGAGCGTGACGGTGGCCTTGCTGAGCAGCCGGCGGTCATCCGTGTAGGTGTCCACCAGCCGGCGGATCCCCCGCACGTCCCCGGTGCGCGCCCGCCGCACCACGATCTCGTCGGTCACCGCGCTCACTCCGCCGCCGGCACGTCCACGCAGGGTCCGGTCGTCCACCAGGGCTCGATCAGCGCCAACGTCTCGTCGCCGAACGGGTTCACCCCGGGCCCCGCGGCGAGCGCGTGGCCCAGGTGCACGTGCAGGCACTTCACCCGTCCGGGCATCCCGCCGGCGGAGATGCCGTCGATCTCCGGCACGTGCCCGATCGCCTCCCGCCGGGCCAGATAATCCTCGTGCGCGGCCCGGTAGTGGGCCGCCAGCTCCGGGTCGGCCGCCAGCCGGTCGGCCATCTCCTTCATCAGCCCCGCCGACTCCAACCGGCTGCACGCCGCGGTCGCCCGGGGGCAGGTGAGGTAGTACAGCGTCGGGAAAGGGGTCCCGTCGGCCAGCCGGGGCGTCGTCTCCACCACGTCGGGCAGACCGCAGGGGCAGCGGTGCGCCACCGCCCGCGTACCGCGGGGTGGGCGTCCGAGCTGCGCGGCCACCGCCGCCAGGTCGGCCTCGGTGGCTGGTTCCCGCTGCGGCGGGGGTACGGAATCCGCCGCGGGCTGCTGCGGTGGTACGACGGTCACTGTTCCCATCTCTCGTTCGCGGCCTCGGCCGGTGCTCACTTGGCGGGCTGCTCGTTAGCCGCCCGCACGCTCGACCAGAGCGTGTCGTACCAGGGGTCGGGGGTGGCCGGAGCGCCCGGCCCGGCCTTCCCCGCGTCCCGGGCCGCGCCGTCCGGGTCGTTGAGGAGGATCACCAGCTTCTCGTCCGGCCGGCTCATGAAGAACCGCTCCCGCGCCTTGGTCTCGATGAAGGCCTTGTCCTGCCACTTGGCGGCTTCCTCGGAGAGGTCGGCGATCAGCTTCTCCTGCGCCGCCTGCGCGGATTCCATCCGCTCGATGTCGGCCTGCTGCTCCAGGTAGACCCGGACCGGATAGGTGTACGCCAGGGCGAGCGCGATCAGCACCGCGAAGAGCACGGTGGCCCGCCCGGTGAACCGTCGGGGGCGGGGTGCGGAGAGCCGCTTGACCGGGCCGCCCGCGCCCGTACGCCGGGCGGCGCCCGGCCGGTTCGCGGAGCGTACGCCCTCGGCGCCACGGGCGACGCCCGGAGCACGACCGGCACTCCTCGGCTCGGCGCGCACGCCGGCCTCCCGGAGCGACCCCCGGGCGCGGGCCCCGCCCGGCCGGCCCGACTGGCCGGGCCGACGGGCGGGACGCTGACCACCCGGTGTGCGGCGCTGCTGCATCGTCACACCCCTCCCCCGAGGCCTCGCGCGTCTAGGCGGAACGGTAGCGCGGGAACGCGCCCGCGCCGGCGTACCGCGCCGCGTCGCCCAGCTCCTCCTCGATCCGCAGGAGCTGGTTGTACTTGGCGACGCGGTCCGATCGGGCCGGCGCGCCGGTCTTGATCTGGCCGCAGCCGGTGGCCACGGCGAGGTCGGCGATGGTGGTGTCCTCGGTCTCGCCGGAGCGGTGGCTCATCATGCACTTGAAGCCGGCCCGGTGGGCCAGGTCCACGGCGTCGAGGGTCTCGGTGAGTGAGCCGATCTGGTTCACCTTGACCAGCACCGCGTTCGCCGCCTTCTCCGCGATACCGCGGGCGATGCGCTGCGGGTTGGTGACGAACAGGTCGTCTCCGACGATCTGCACCCGGTCGCCGATCGAGGCGGTCAGCGTCTGCCAGCCGCTCCAGTCGTCCTCCGCCAGCGGGTCCTCGATCGACACGATCGGGTACTCGTCGGCCAGCTTCGTGTAGTAGGTGCTCATGTCCTCGGCCGACTTCGCGGCACCCTCGAAGGTGTAGGTGCCGTTGTCGAAGAACTCAGTGGCCGCCACGTCGAGGGCGAACACGATGTCGGTGCCGAGGCGGTAACCGGCCTTCTCGACCGCCTCGGCGATCAGGTCCAGCGCCGCCGCGTTGGTCGGCAGGTTCGGGGCGAAGCCGCCCTCGTCGCCGAGCCCGGTCGACAGGCCCTTCTTCTTCAGCACCGACTTCAGCGCCTGGTAGACCTCGGCGCCGGAGCGCAGCGCCTCCCGGAAGCTCGGCGCGCCGATCGGCGCGATCATGAACTCCTGGATGTCGACGTTGGAGTCGGCGTGCGCGCCACCGTTGAGGATGTTCATCATCGGCACCGGCAGGAGGTGCGCGTTCGGGCCACCGAGGTAGCGGAACAGGCTCAGCTCGGCGCTGCCCGCGGCGGCCTTCGCCACCGCCAGGGACACCCCGAGGATCGCGTTCGCGCCCAGCTCCGACTTGGTGTCGGTGCCGTCGATGTCGAGCATCTTCTGGTCGATGAGGCGCTGCTCGCTGGCCTCGTAGCCGATGATCTGATCGACGATCCGGTCCTCGATGTTCGCGACGGCCTTCTCGACGCCCTTGCCCAGGTACCGGTCGGCGTCACCGTCGCGCAGCTCGAGCGCCTCGAAGGCGCCGGTGGAGGCGCCGGAGGGCACCGCGGCGCGGGCCACCGTGCCGTCGTCCAGACCGACCTCGACCTCGACGGTCGGGTTACCCCGCGAGTCGAGAATCTCCCGGGCGACGATTCCCTCGATGGTTGCCACTGAGTCGCTCCTCGTATGTGTGGTTCGGGTGCGGCCGCGACGGTGCGGCTGAGGCAGGTGTTGAACGCAGCGTAGCGGGCGACCGCGGGGCCCGGACCGTCCGGGCGTACGCACACCGCCGCGAAACCTGACCTTCGCAGCACCGTGCCCGGACATTCCCGGATTCTCCGGCCTCAACCGGCAACGGGTTTGCATCGGGTGGACCCGATCTATAAGGCTGGGCACCATGCCCGCCGCCACGACCAAACTCCGCGTGCTCGCCGTGTCGGTCATCGCGTCGCTCACGGTAACCGGCTGCCAGACCCTGGACGACGCCGGACGGGTGGTCGGGCGAGCCGATCTGGTCAACGACCTCGCCGCCCGGCTGGACCGGGCGCTCGAACTGACCTACTCGGCCGACTACCAGCTGCCCGGCGGGCAGAGCGCCTCGATCGCCCAGGCGCAGGATCCGGCCCGCTCCGCGTACAGCTACCCGGGCGGCAAGCTCACCGTCACCGGCGAGGCGACCACCCAGTGCGAGGCGACCGGCGGCCGCACGGTCTGCACCCTGGCCCCACCCCCGGCCGCCGGGAGCAAACCCTCGGTGGCCGTCTTCGCCGAGGCCAAGCGGCGCGGCCTGATCACCCCGCCGGTCGTGGTGGGCATGCTGACCGCCGCCGCGCTCGACCCCGAGGCGGTCATCGAGCAGGACGACACCACCGTGGCCGGGCACCACGCCACCTGCGTGGACGTCGACCGGGCCGGCGACGACTTCATCGCCTGCGTGACCACGGACGGCGTACTCGGCAGCTTCACCGGGCAGGTCGACGGCGAGCCGGTGGAGGTGACGTTGAACCGCTACTCGGAGACGATCGACAGCGCGGCGTTCGACCTGCCGCCCGGCGCCGGCATCGTCGACCGGCGGTCGACCACCTCGTGACCACCGCGCCGGTGCCCGCCCCCGACGCCGAGCCGCCGGCCACCCCGGGCTCCGCGACCGTCACCGAGCCGGTCTTCGTACCCGGCGCGGACGGGTCCGGGCCGCCGCAGCCACAGCACTTCGCGCTGGTGGTGGCCGGCCGCCGGCTGTTGCTCGGCGCCGACGGCGGGTTCCCCCGGATCGGCGACCTGCCCGCCCGCTCGGACTGGGTGCCGCTCGGCACGCTGGACGGCGTCCCGGCCTGGGGCGCCGCCCACCCGGACGGCGAGGAGCCACCCGCCGTCGCGAGCCCGAACGACGGCCCGGCGCGCTGGACGGGCTGGCCGGCCCTCGCCGCCGAGATGTCCGCGCCGCTCGCCGCGCTGGCCGGGCGGGCCCTGCAGGTGATCACGTGGCGGCGCAGCCACCGCTGGTGCGGTGCCTGCCGCACCGAGCTGGCCGAGGTTCCGGGCGAACCGGCCCGCCGCTGCCCCGACTGCGGGCTCTACGTCCCGATGCAGCTCTCCCCCGCCGTGCTGGTCGCGGTCACCCGGGCCGGTCCCGCCGGCCGACCTGACGAGCTGCTGCTGGTGCGGCACTCGTACGGGCCGACCGAGCTGTGGGCGCTGGTCGCCGGCTTCGTCGAGGCGGGCGAGACGCTGGAGGCGGCCGTGCACCGCGAGGTCGGCGAGGAGGTCGGGCTGACGCTGACCGAGCCGGCCTACTTCGGCAGCCAGCCGTGGGCGATGTCCGGCCCGGGCGTGCTGCTCACCGGGTTCACCGCCACCTCGGCCGACCCCCGCGCCGAGCCGGTGGTGGACGGCCGGGAGCTCGTGGCGGCCCGGTGGTTCCCGCTGGACGCGCTGCCGGCCGAGCTGCCCCCCGGGTACTCCATCTCCCGCTGGCTGATCGACGCGGCCCGCGCCGGAGCGCGGCGCTAGGCCCCGAACGCCCCGCTCGCGGCGGGGCGGCCCGACGCGAGACCGGCCTCGGGCGGGGCCACCCCGGCGCGAGACCAGCCCAGCGCGGCCGGCCTTGGGCGAGGCCAGCCCGGCGCGAGACCAGCCCAGCGCGGCCGGCCTTGGGCGAGGCCGGCCCGGCGCGAGGCCGGTCCGGTCGGCGACGGGCCGAGGCGACGTCGACGCCCCCCCGGGCGACGACGGCGCCGGCCGATGCCTCAAGGTCAACTCGGGTTACCGCACATCGGGGCATCCGGCCTCCGGGTCACCCCGATTCACACCGAAATCGAGTCGATCAACCGACAAAGGGTCCGCTGCCGACCGGCCGGGCGATCCCAGCTACAGGCCGAGCAGGGTGCGCAGGTGGCGCGGCGGCGGGCAGTCGTGGCCGAGCATCGCGTCGTGCCAGTCCCGCAGCGACACACCGTCCGGCCGGGCCGCGGCGATCTCGGCGACCTCCGTGTAGCCCACGAAGTAGGTGGAGAGCTGGGTGGAGGTCAGCAGAGCCCGACGCCACTTGCCGGCCGCCTCGCCCTCCTCCTGGAACCCCCGCCCGGTCATCAGCGCCATCGCCTCCGCCTCGGGCAGCTCCTCGCAGTGCACGAGCTGGTCCAGCAGCGCGTTGATGGTCATCCGCAGCTGCATCTTGAGCTGCTGCAACCGCACCGGCAGGCCACCGAAGCCGAGCCCCGTCATCATCTCCTCGGCGTAGACCGCCCACCCCTCGATGAAGGGGCCGGACTCGGCCAGCGCCCGGACCCGCGTGCCGCCGACGTACCGGCGGGCGTGGGCGAGCTGGAGGAAGTGCCCCGGCATCGCCTCGTGCACCGTCAGATTGCGGATCATGTGGTTGTTGTACTCGCGGTAGAACGACTCCACGCGCTGCGCCGGCCAGCCCGCCGGAGTCGGCGCGATGCAGTAGAAGGTGGGTACCTCGGCGACCTCCAGCGGCCCGGGCGCGTCGCAGTAGGCGACCGCCACGCCCCGCGCGAACTCCGGCATCTCCTGGATCACGCACGGATCGTCGACCAGCGTCACCAGGTCGTGGGCGCGGACGAAGTCCGTCGCCTCGTCGAGGGTGCTCGAGGCGAGCTCCACGATGGTCGCGTCGTCCGGGTGCTCGGCGGCGAGCAGGCCCAGCGCGCGGCGTACCGTCTCGTCGTCGGCCGGACCGCCGACCAGCTCGACCGCCGCCTCGCGGATCTGTTCGGTGATCCGGTCCAGGTTGGCCCACGCCCGCTTCAGGATCTCCGGGGCAGCCAGCTCGGTGTCGAGCGTGTGCCAGAGCCGCGCCTCCCAGCGGCGTCGGCCCAGTCGTGGGTCACGCCCCGGGCCGGCGTCGGCGGCCAGTCCGGTTCGCAGCCAGGCGACGAACTCCTCCAGGGCCGCGATCGCCGCGGTGGCGGCCGGCTCGACCCGGCCGTGCAGCTCCGGCGCCTGAGCGAGCAGCGCCGGCACCTCGTCGCGGATCAGCGCCGCCGTGCCGGTGAACTGCCCGACCGCCGTCTCCGCGTGGATCCGCGGCATGTCGCGCAGCGTCCCGCGGGCGATGGCCAGCACGTCCGGTACGGCGGCGAGCCGCCCGGCGAGCTGCGTCAGCCGCACGTCCGCCGGGGCGTACGGACGGGCCACGATCGCGTGCAGCAACGGACCCGGGTTGTGCCGGAGCGGATCCCACTCGTACGACCGGATCTCGGTCAGCTCGAAGAGCTCCCGGTCGACAAGCGCGCTGAGCAGGGCGTGGTCGACCCGCTCCTCGGTCTCCAGCGCGTCCCCGTCGATCTCGGAGAGCGCGTTGGCGGCGTCGGTGAGCATGGCCCGGTCGGCCGTGCGCCCGTCGGGCGAGAAGTCGGGCAGCCGGTCGTCGAAGCGGTGGTCACCGGCGGACGACGCCAGACCGGGTCGGCTCTCCAGCAGCGCCTCGACGATCCGCTCCGCGAGCGGGGCAAACGATTCCACCCGCCGACCCTACCGACTCTCCCCCCACTC
>NZ_SMKG01000009.1 GCF_004348525.1 Micromonospora sp. 15K316
AGCCGCCGCTGGGCCGGATGGGCATGCCCGAGGACGTCGCGCCCATCGTGGCGTTCCTCGCCGGCCCGGGCCGCTGGATCAACGGCCAGGTGGTGTACGCCAACGGCGGCGCCATCTGACCGCCGGCCGATCCGGTCCCGCCCTCTCCCGAACACACTCCCCCAGCAGATCCGAGGTGTCGACATGAGCAAGATCATCCTCATCAGCGGCGCGTCCAGCGGGTTCGGCGCGCTCGCCGCCCGGGCCCTGGCCCGCGCCGGCCACACCGTCTACGCCGGCCTGCGTGACCAGGCCGGGAAGAACGCCCCGGCGGTCGTCGCCGCCGCGGAGTACGCCGCCGAGCACGGCGTCGACCTGCGCACGGTGGAGCTCGACGTGTCGAACCAGCCCTCGGTGGACGGCGCGGTCGCCACCGTCCTGGCCGAGCAGGGCCGGCTGGACGTCCTGATCCACAACGCCGGCCACATGGTCACCGGTCCGGCCGAGGCCTTCACCCCCGAGCAGATGGCCGCGGTCTACGACACGAACGTGCTCGGCACCCAGCGGCTCAACCGGGCCGCCCTCCCCCACCTGCGGGCCCGGCGCAGCGGCCTCGTGGTCTGGGTCGGCAGCTCCAGCACCCGCGGCGGCACCCCGCCCTACCTGGCGCCGTACTTCGCCGCCAAGGCCGGCATGGACGCGCTCGCGGTCAGCTACGCCGCCGAGCTCGCCCGGTTCGGCATCGAGACCTCGATCATCGTCCCCGGGGCCTTCACCAAGGGCACCAACCACTTCGTCAACAGCGGTCACCCGGCCGACCGGGCCGTCGTCGCCGCCTACGACGAGCTGTACCCCGCGCTGACGGAGCAGGTCGGCCAGCGGCTGGCCGAGCTCGAACCGCCGGACGCGGACGTCTCGCAGGTCGCCGAGGCCATCCGTACGGTGGTGGACACGCCGGCCGGCAAGCGTCCGTTCCGCGTCCACGTCGACCCGTCGGACGACGGGGCCGAGGTCGTCAACGGGGTGGCCGACCGGGTACGCGCCGAGCTGCTCACCCGGATCGGGCTGGCCGACCTGCTCCGGCCCCGCCTTGCCCACTGAGTTCGGGCCGCCGGCGCCGACCAGCGCCGCCGAGGCGTCGCGCCGCACCGGACGCGACGCCCGGCGGCGGCCGCGGGCGGCCCGCCCCGCGGAGCCCGGTGGCCTGCACCTGAGGCAGCTGGAGTACTTCCTCGCGGTCGCGGCCGAGCAGAGTTTCACCCGAGCCGCCGCGCGGCTGCACGTGGTCCAGTCGGCCGTGTCGGCCGCGATCGCCGGGCTGGAACGCGAACTGGGCGCGGTGCTCTTCGACCGCGACGCGCGGCGGGTGACGCTGACCGCCGCCGGGGAGGCGCTGCTCCCGAAGGCCCGGACGACGCTGGACGCCGCCCGTGCGGCCCGGGACGCGGTCCGGCAGTTCGGCGCGGAGCTGGGCGGCACGATCGCGATCGGTTGCCTGAGCGGGGTCGGCGGGATCGATTTCGCGGGCCTGCTCGGCCGGTTCCACGCCCGGCATCCGCTGGTCCGGCTCCGGCTCCGCACGGCCGAGTCGGACGGCTCCGCCGGGCTGGCCAGGTCGCTGGCGCACGGCACGCTCGACGTGGCCTTCCTCGGCGTCGGCCCGCGCCCGTTCCCCGGGCTGCGTACCCGACGCCTGCTGCGCCTGCCCCAGGTGCTGGCCGTGCCCGCCGGTCACCCGCTGGCGAGTCGGCGCAGCATCGCCCTGGCCGACGTGGCGGGCGAAGCGTTCATCGACTACCCCGTCGGCTACGCCACCCGCAGCGCGACCGACCAGGCGTTCGCCGCGGCGCGGTTGGAGCGGACCATCGCGATGGAGGTCAGCGACGTGGCCGTGGCGGCGGACTTCGTCGGTCACGGCCTCGGGGTGGCCTTCCTGCCCTCCCGGATGGTGCCGACCGGTACCGGGATCACGGCCCTGCCGGTGACCGATCAGCCGCTGGAGTGGTCGCTGCACGTGGCGACCGCCCAGGACCGGCGGACCAGCGCGGCCACCCGGGCGCTGCTGGAGATGGTCGACGAGCACCTGGAGCCGGGCGTCTGATGCTGCGCGTGACCAAGGTCGGCGGCGGGCAGGCATCAGAGGTCCAGAGCCCGTTCGTCCTGGGGGGTTCTGACGTGCAGCAGTTCGCCGAGGCCCAAGCGGGTGATGAATTCCTCCTGCGCACGACGCAGCATCTCGTTGACCCGCTCGACCCCCGCGTCGGTGAAGTCGACGACGCTACGGAAGGGGCGGGTGCCGGCGGGCAGGGCAAGGATTCGGGTGATCTCCTCGGCCACCGCTCGCGGATGGGCGTCCACACCCGGGGTGAAGAGATTCGAAGTCGCCTGCTCGTAACCGGCCACCAGTGGGTCCAGCGCCGAGTAGGCCGGTTTGCGCTTCTCGTCCCCGGCGTGGCTGGCGTTGGGGAAATGGTCGGTGCCCTGGGTGAAGGGGCCGGGAACCACGATGGTGGTTTCGATGCCGAGGTGGTTCACCTCGTACGCGGTGACCTGGGCGAGAGCGTCTGCGGCGACCTTCGATGCGACGTAGGGCCCCATGAAAGGAGGCATCACCACGGAGGTGGTGCTGCCGACGTAGAGCAGCGTCCCGGAGCGGCGACTCCGCATGTGCGGAAGCACGGCGCGATTGACACGCTGGATGCCGAGGACGTTTATGTCGAACAGTCGCTGAACGTCTCCGGGAGTGAATGCCTCGACGTAGCCGATGTACAGATGCCCCGCGTTGTGCACGACGGTGTCGAGCCGGCCCGTTTCGTCGAGGATGGCCGCGACGGCGGCTTCGGCGGACGACTCGGACTGCACGTCGAGTTCGACCACACGCAGATCGAGGCCGGCACGAAGACTGAGTTCGAGCAGGTCCTTCACGCGAGCGGAGTTGCGTCCCTCTATGTCGCGCAGGCTGGCGTAAACCGTGTGTCCGGCGGTGGCGAGGGCGCGAGCGGTCAGGTTTCCGATGCCGGTCGCGGCGCCGGTGATCAGAACAGTAGAGGACATCGGGGGTCCCTCTTCTCAATGCATTGATGGCCCGGTGGAATGAAAAACCGCCGGGAAATTTCGAGCAGACGACCGGCCCTGGTCATGGGTTGGACGTAGCCTTCGGCCAAGCACTAGGGACGCTACCCGGATTCCGGGCACGCTTCGTGGTCCTGCCAGGGCGAGGATAGGTGGGACGACGGTAGTAACGGCGACGTGTTGCACGCTGTCCTGTGGCAGCCGAATCCGGTACTGCGACACCACAATTCGAGAACAGAAAGACAGGAAATCGCAATGACTGTTCGGAAACACGTGATCGGCAGTCGCGGCCTGACCGCTTCCGTCGAAGGACTCGGCACCATGGGCATGACCGCGATGTACGGCACGCCCGACGACGCGGAGTCGGTGGCCACGGTGCACCGTGCCCTCGAACTCGGCGTGACGTTGTTCGACACCGCCGACCTTTACGGTCCCTTCACCGGCGAGGAACTGCTCGGTCGGGCCCTGCGGGACCGCCGGGACCAGGCGATCATCGCCACCAAGTTCGGCGGCATGACGATCGACGACGACGGCAAGATCGTCGGAGGCCCGAACGGGCGTCCGGACTACGTACGCAGGTCGCTCGAAGGGTCGCTGCGCCGGCTCGGCACCGACCACATCGACCTGTACTACCAGCACCGGGTCGACCCGAACGTGCCGATCGAGGAGACCTTCGGCGTCCTCGGCCAACTCGTCGCCGAGGGCAAGGTGCGCTACCTGGGCATCAGCGAGGCCTCGCCGGAGACCATCCGCGCCGCGCACGCCACCGCCCCGCTGTCCGCCGTGCAGACCGAGTACTCGCTGTTCACCCGCAACGTCGAGACCAACGGCGTACTCGACACGGCACGTGAGCTGGGTATCGGGTTCGTGGCCTATGCACCGCTGGGTCGGGGCTTCCTCACCGGCAGTGTCCGCACCCTCGACGACCTGCCGAAGAACGACTGGCGTCAGACCTGGCCGCGCTTCGCCGGGGAGAACCTGCAGCAGAACCTGCGCCTGGTGGACCGCATCAGCGCCATCGCCGAGCAGCGGGGTGTCACGGCCGGGCAGCTCGCGCTCGCCTGGGTCCTCAAGCAGGGTGACCACATCACGGCGCTCCCGGGCACCAAGCGCCGGGCCTACCTTGAACAGAACGTCGCCGCCGCTCAGATCGAGCTGAGCGACGACGTGGCCGAAGAGCTCAGCGCCGCCGCCCCCGTCGGCGCCGCGGTCGGGGAACGGTACATCCCCGCAACGATGGCCACGATCGAGCAGTAGCGACAACATCAGCAGGACGTCGCGGCGCCGCCGGCAGCACCTGGGCGGCTGGTGGCGGCGCCACGAGCCACGAGCCACGAGCCACGAGCCACGAGCCACGAAAGGAATCATGTGTCAGGGTCCGAACTCGGCGACTTCCTGCGAACCCGCCGGCTGGCGTTGCGGCCGGCCGACGTCGGATTCCCCGCCGGCAGCCGCCGGCGCACCCCGGGACTACGCCGAGTGGAAGTCGCGCTTCTCGCCAACATGTCCGTGGACTACTACTCACGGCTCGAACAATCCCGTCGCGCCAACCCCTCAGAGGCTCTTCTCGCGAACCTCGCCCGCGCGCTACGGCTCTCCGTCGACGAACGCGACTACCTGTACCGTCTCGCCGGATTCCAGCCGCCGGCGAGCAACGGGATCAGCGGCTACGTCGAACCGTCGATGATGTTCCTGCTCGATTCCCTGACCACCGTGCCTGCGCACGTCATGGACGACCTCACCACCGTCCTCGCCCAGAACACGCTCAGTCGTGCGCTCGTGGGCTCGTGGGCCGGTGGTGACGGACGAAGTGCGAACGTGGCCTGGCGCTGGTTCACCGACGACGGGTCGCGGGCGCTGAACGTGCCGGAAGAACACGAAGAGATCGGCCGCGGATACGTGGCCGATCTGCGTGCCGCCGCTGCCCGGCGTGGCCGGGACCGAACCGTCGGACAGCTGATCGCCGACCTCAGTGCCGCCAGCGGGGAGTTCGCCAGTTACTGGGACGAGATGCGGGTCGCCCCTCTTCAGAGCACCCGCAAGATCCTCAATCACTCTCACGCCGGACGTCTCGACGTGCAGTGCGACTTCGTACTGAGCAGCACCAGCGGTCAACGCCTGGTGATCTTCCGACCTCAGCCGGGCTCCGGCACCGCGGACAGCTTCGACTTCCTTCAGGTCCTCGGTCAGCAGTCCTTCGACCCTCAGGAGCCTGGTGCCCAGTGACGCGGCGGCCGACCATGCGGCTCAGCGCGCTCCGGCGGTTCGTGGCCGGCTGGCGGTCGCGGATCAGGTTCGCGCGACGTGATCAGGACTCGGCGGACGCGGGGGCGAGCAGCTTCTCCATCTCTGGGCGGACCAGGTCGGTCCACGGCGTCGGCCGCAGGGTCGCCGGGTCGAGGCGGACGACGACCCGCCGGCCCTCGGCGTTCACTGTCGCGCCGTCCGGGGAGAGGATCCGGAAGCCGTACTCGGCGCTGGTGCGGCCGACGCTGTCGAACCAGAAGTGCACCAGCCGGGAGCCGCTGCCCGTGATCGGCTGGTGGTAGGTGACGAGCAGCTCCCGAACGACGTGGAACGAGTCCGGGAACCGCTCGTACGAGTTCAGGTCGAACCCTCGCCCCGTCCAGTACGCGGAGAGCGCCCGCTCCAGCAACGTGGCGTACCGGCTGTGGTGCAGCATGCCGAAGGCGTCCAGTTCATCCCAGTTGACAAGGCTCGGCTCGACATGGCCGTACGCGACCTGGATGGGGGCGGTGGATGACATGGCTTCTCTCCGGCGAGGGTCTGGTCCCGGGCGCGCCGGCACCGGGGGTACGGCGCGAACGCTACCGGGCTGACCTGCCCGGACACCCGACTCGATCGAGGGTCGGATCTTTGTCACACGGGCAGACCCCGTCGTACGCGCAGGTCGGGCGCCGGCGGGCCGTCAGCTCGCCGTGGTCGCGGCGAGCGCGGAGTCGACGAGCGTCGCGGCCGCGGCGCGGGCGTGCACCGCGGCGTCGCTCGTACCGGCGATCGCCGCCGTGGTCTGCGCTCCCTCGGCGAGGATCGCGAGTTGGGAGGCGAGCGACGCGGGGCCGCCGGCCTCGGCGACGAGCTCGCCGAGGCGGGCCTGGAACTGGGCCTTGTGCTCGCGGACGAGGTCGGCGAGCTGCGGGGCGACGGCACCGAGCTCGCCGAAGGTGTTGATGAAGACGCAGCCGCGGAAGTCCTCCTCGTCGAACCAGCGGGCGAGCATGTCGTAGACGGCGAGCAGCCGGGCGCGCGGCGTCGGGCCGGTCGCCACGGCCGTCTCGACGAGCCCGTTCCAGAGCCGGCGACGACGCTGCAGGACCTCCTCGACGAGGCTCTCCTTCGAGGGGAAGAGCTGGTAGAGGCGCTTGAGGGAGATGCCCGCCTCGGCCCGGAGCGCGTCCATCCCCACCGACTGGACGCCCCGGCTGTAGTAGAGCCGGTCGGCGACGTCCAGCACCCGCTCCCGGATCTCCTCATCAACCTGTACCGGCATATTCCCTCCCGCTTCGCGGATCTCGGTGACGACCCTCACGGCCGAAGACCCGTCCAGGGACTACCGCCGGAGAACGCCCGTTCTCTAGGCTACTCCACAGAACGGGAGAACGAACGTTCTCCGATCTGACAGGGGAGACCGTCATGCCGTACATCAACGTCGGGACCGAGAACAGCACCAGCATCGACCTCTACTACGAGGACCACGGCCAGGGGCAGCCGGTCGTGCTCATCCACGGCTACCCCCTCGACGGGCACTCCTGGGAGAAGCAGAGCGCCGCCCTGCTCGCCGCCGGCTACCGGGTCATCACCTACGACCGGCGCGGCTTCGGCCAGTCGAGCCAGCCCACCGTCGGGTACGACTACGACACCTTCGCCGCCGACCTCAACACGGTGCTGGAGACGCTCGACCTGACCAACGTCGTGCTGGTCGGCTTCAGCATGGGCACCGGCGAGGTGGGCCGCTACCTGAGCCGGTACGGCTCCGCCCGCATCGCCAAGGCCGCCTTCCTCGCGTCGCTGGAGCCGTTCCTGCTCAAGACCGAGGACAACCCCACCGGCGTGCCGCAGGAGGTCTTCGACGGCATCCTCGCCGCCGTCACCGCCGACCGGTACGCCTACTTCAGCGACTTCTACCGCAGCTTCTACAACACCGACGAGAACCTGGGCAGCCGACTCTCCGAGGAGGCGCTGCGCAACAGCTGGAACGTCGCGGCCGGATCCTCCTGGTTCGCCTCCAGCGCGGCCGTGCCGACCTGGCTCACCGACTTCCGGGCCGACATCGACAAGATCGACGTGCCGACGCTGATCCTGCACGGCACCGCCGACAACATCCTGCCGATCGACGCGACCGGCCGGGAGTTCCACAAGCGGCTGCCGCAGGCCGACTACGTCGAGATCGAGGGCGCCCCGCACGGCCTGCTCTGGACCCACGCCGCCGAGGTGAACGAGGCGCTGCTGGCCTTCCTGGCCAAGTAGTCCGACCGGCCGAGGGGCGGGTCGCCGTACGGAGCGACCCCACCCCTCGGCCGGACGTCGGCCCGGAGCGGGGTGGCCCGTTCCGGGCCGGAGCCGTAGCATGAGCCGGCGAGCATAGATGCATAACGATCTTCGGGGGACTCGTGGCCGACCAGCAGCTCCAGCGCGTGTTCGTACCGCCGTCCGACGGGTCCGGCTCGGACGCCCCGAGCGGCGCGGACCCGGCGCCGCCGCTGAGCCCCGCGCGGATCACCGGCGTGGCGGCCGGTTTCATGACCGCCAAGGCACTCTTCGTCGCCGCCGAGGTCGGCCTCTTCGCCGCCATCCCCGCCGAGGGCGCGACCGCGCCGGCCATCGCCGAACGCTGTCGGATCCCGGTGCGCAGCGCCCGCGCGCTCGCCGACCTGCTGGTCCCCACCGGTCTGCTCGAACACGACGGTGAGCGTTACCGCAACGCCGCCGACACCGAGGCGTTCCTCGCCGAACGCGGTCCGCTCGACATGCGTCCCATGCTGACCTACTGGGACCTGGTCAGCTACTCGGCCTGGACCCAGGCGTCCACCGCGTTCCGCACCCGGCAGGGCGTCCGGCCCGACCTCGACGAGGCACAGACCCGGGCGTACGAGGCCTCGGTGGCCCTGGTGACCGCGGAGACGGCCGCCGACCTCGCCAAGGCGTACGACTTCGGCCCGCACCGGCGGGTGCTCGACGTCGGCGGCGGCATCGGCACCTTCGTCAAACCCATCCTGAGCGCGCATCCCCAGCTCACGGCGACCCTGCTCGACCTGCCCGACGTGGTGGAGGTCGCCCGCGCGACGGTCGCCAGTGACGCCTTCGCCGACCGGCTCGACCTGGTCGGTGCGGACGTGTTCGTCGACCCGCTGCCGGGCGGGCACGACGCGATCATCGTGGCCAACTTCCTGCACCTGTTCTCGCCGGAGCGCAACACCGAACTGCTCACCCGCCTGCGCGACGCGGTGGCGCCGGACGGCCGGCTGCTGCTTGTCGACTGGTGGCGCGACGCCTCGGCGCCGCACCCGGCGACCCGCCTCGGCGGGGGTGAGTTCCTCATGATCAGCGGTGGCGACACCTACGAGGCCGACGAGGCGGCACAGTGGCTCGACGCGACCGGGTGGCGGCTCGTCGCGCACGTGCCGCTGGCCGCGCCGGCCGGGTTGATCGTCGCCGAGCCGGTCGAGGCACACCCGTAGCCCCGATTTCCCGACCGGACACCGATGCCGACGGCCCTAGGGTGGACGCATGGCTAGCCCTGCCCCTGACGCCGAGGGATCCGCCCGGAATCCGCTGACCTCGCTCACGCTCGCCGAGCTCCGCCAGCGCACCAGCGTGAAGTGGCGGATGCACCCACCCGACGTACTGCCGCTCTGGGTCGCCGAGCAGGACGCACCCCTCGCACCCCCGGTGGCCGACGCGCTGCGCCGCGCGATCGACCTCGGCGACACAGGCTACCCGCACGGGACGGCGTACGCGGAGGCGCTCGGCGGGTTCGCCGCCCAGCGCTGGGGCTGGCCCGACTTCCCCGTCGGCCGCAGCGCGGTCGTACCCGACGTGATGATGGGCATCGTCGAGCTGCTCCGCCTCGTGACCGATCCCGGGGACGCCGTGGTGGTCTGCTCCCCCGTGTACCCGCCCTTCTACGCCTTCGTCGGCCACGCCGACCGAGCGGTCGTCGAGGCGCCGCTCGGTCCGGACCTGCGGATGGATCCCGCGGCTCTCGACGAGGCGTTCCGCCGGGCCCGCGCCCACGGCCCCCGGCCGGCGTTCCTGCTCTGTAATCCGCACAACCCGACCGGGGTGGTGCACCGCCGCGACGAACTCGAGGCGGTCGCCGAACTGGCCGACCGGCACGGCGTGCGCGTCGTCTCCGACGAGATCCACGCTCCGCTCGTGCTGCCCGGGGCGCACTTCACGCCGTACCTCACGGTGGCCGGCGCCGAGAACGCGTTCGCCCTGACCTCCGCCTCGAAGGCGTGGAACCTCGCCGGCCTCAAGGCCGCGCTCGCGATCGCCGGGCCGCGGGCCGCCGCCGACCTCGACCGGATGCCGGAAGAGGTCAGCCACGGCCCCAGCCACCTGGGGGTCATCGCGCACACCGCCGCGTTCCAGGCCGGTGGGCAGTGGCTCGACCTCCTCCTCCACGGCCTCGACGAGAACCGCGCGCTCCTGGCGACGCTGCTGGCGAAGCACCTGCCCACGGTCACCTACCACCGCCCCGAGGGCACCTACCTGGCCTGGCTGGACTGCACCCGGCTGGGTGTCGCCACGCCCCGGCCCACGGATGAGCCCGGCGTCGCCAGCGACCTCGCCGGCCCCGCGAAGATGTTCCTGGATCGCGCGCGGGTCGCGCTCAGCTCCGGGCACGTCTTCGGCACCGGCGGTGCGGGCTTCGTACGACTGAACTTCGCCACCTCCCCCGCGATCCTCACCGAGGCCGTCGCCCGGATGGGCCGAGCGGTCGAGGCGCATCCGGCGGTGGCGGGCTGATCCTCCGGGTGGCGTCAGCCGGAGGTGTCGCCGCAGACGGCCCAGGTGGCACGGCCGTCGGCGGGTGGACCGGCGGCAGCGGTGGGGCGCCGGGTCAGCGCAGCCGCCGGGCGGCGAACTTCGCGGGCGGCTCGGCGATCGCGTCCTGGGCCGCGATCAGCTGGAGCTCGCGGGTCCCCGCCGTGAGCGTCGCGTCGAGAACGGCGAAGACGGAGCCGATGGTGCGCTCCAGCGCGGTCGCCGGCGAGCGCGTCGTCCACAGGTGCGCGAGGTACAGGGCGGCGGTGATGTCGCCACCGCCGTTCGGGTTGATCGGCAGCAGCGGCGTGGTCACGACCCAGGCGCCCTCGTCCGAGACCGCCACCACCTCCAGTGACCCCTCCGGCACGTCACCGTGCAGCACGCTGGTGACCAGGACGTGCCGCGGGCCTGTCGCGCGTACCGCGTCGACGGCGTCCAGCAACTCCGTCAGCGAGCTCGTCGTGCGGCCGGCGAGGAAATCCAGCTCGAAGTGGTTCGGGGTGATGATGTCCGCGCGCGGGACGACGACGTCGCGCAGGTACTCGGGGATGCCGGGCCGGACGAACATGCCGCGGCCGACGTCGCCCATCACCGGATCGCAGCAGTACACCGCGTCCGGGTTGGCGGTCTTGACCTTCTCCACCGCGTCGAGGATCACGGCGCCCATCGCCGGGTCACCCTGGTAGCCCGACAGCACCGCGTCGGCACCGCCGAGCACGCCCCGGTCCTCGATGCCCGCGATCACCTCGGCCACGTCGCCCGGTGCCAGCAGCGGCCCCCGCCACGCGCCGTACCCGGTGTGGTTGGAGAAGTGCACCGTCAGCACCGGCCACACCTCGTGCCCGAGCCGTTGCAGGGGGAAGACAGCCGCCGAGTTGCCGACGTGGCCGTACGCGACCGAGGACTGGATGGACAGGATTCTCACCGCCTCATCATGGCGGGTGCCGCCGGCGCCGTTCGCACTGGCCACCGCACCTGTCGGCCGAGACACGCCCCGGCCGGACCGTCACCGTCCCCGCGCCCCGCTCCCGGTCCCCCGGGTCAACGCCGTGATGATCTCATCCGGCGGGAGGCCGGACGGCCGGTCGCTGACCTGGCCGTCGCCGAGTTCCACCACGCGCCACGCGCCGTCGTCGCGCAACGCGAGGTCCACGGTCACGAAGGGCAGCCCCATCCCGGTCACCAACGGCGCCAACCACTGCGGGTCGAACTCCTCCGGCGGGTGTGCGTTCGGGGTGTCGGGGTGGGGTCCGACCAGGACGCAGCTGCCCCGCACCCACCAGGTTCGCGCCTCCGCCGAGGTGAACGACTCGAACTCGCGCAGTACGAACCCGCCCACGAAGTCGTCGTCCCGCAGTTCCCGCAGTCGGGAGGCGACTCGCCACGCGCCGTCGGCGTCCGAGACGTCCGGGATGAAGGTCGCCTCGTCCCAGTGGTGCTTCATCGACTTGACGTGGTCCCGTACGACTGCGGGGCCCGTGCCGAGCTCCCGTCGCGCGCGGTCGAAGTCCGTCCGGTCCGTGCCGGTCGTCCACACCGAACGTGGCGTCACCGGCGCCAGCGCCGGATACCAGCCGGGCAACTCGTGGGCCCGCCGATACTGCGCGGCGCTCGTGAGCGGGGTGACGCCCCGGTCGGCGAGCACCCGCGCGAGCGCCGCGTACCTATCGCCGGGGAGCATCCAACCCCGGTAGACGGCGGTCTCGCCGGCCGGCAGGGGCGGCACGGCGCGCTCCGGTTCCGCACCTCGGAGCAGCGCGTCGTGGTCGACCACGGCGACGGTCAGGCCGGCGTCCCGGGCCGCCCGCGCCTCCGGGGCGAAGTGCTCATCGGGACGGCGCGGCCGCAGCGGATCGGCGGGGACGAGGAGCAGCACGCTCCAGATAGTGCCCGGTTCGACCGCGCCGCGCCCACCGGCTCGTCCCGCACGTGACGCACGTACCCGGGGTCGGGGCGGTGGGGCTGACCGAAACAACCGAGAATCCGCAAGGATCTTCGATTGCCGTCCGCCGCTTCTGGCTGCGCCCATTACCGCCTGGCCGGTTCTCCCGGCGTGGTACGAATAGCTGGTTGCACGATCGGCGAGGCGGGCGAGCTGTGGCGCGGACCAGATGGGAAAGCCTCATCCGGACTCCCCGCCAGCCCCGGGACATCACCTTCGTCGAACTCTTCTTCGACCTCGCCATCATCTTCGCGCTCATGCAGTTGTCGCGACGTCTGCTGAGCGATTTCGACTGGGAGAACTCGCTTCAGACCCTGCTCCTGCTGGCGGCGGTCTGGTGGATCTGGGTGGGGGCCGCCCGTACCACCGACTGGCTGGACCCGAACCAGCGTTTCACGCAGGGAATCGTCATCGGGATGATGTTCGCCGGCCTGGTGGCCGCCGCCTCCGTACCCGAGGCCTTCGGCGAACACAGCATCGTCTTCGCCGCCGCGAACGTCGCGGCGCACCTCGTACGACATCTGTCGATCGTGGCGGCGCTGCACGGCCACCCGGTCGGGGCGCGGTCGACGCGCGCCGCGATCTGGTTCGGCTCGACCGCCGTCCTGTGGATCACCGGGGCGTTCCTGCCGACCGCACCACAGCTGGTGCTCTGGTCGGTGGCCATGATCCTGGACTACGTGGGCGTCGGGGTCGGCTGGCGGGTGCCCCGTCTGGCGCCGCTGGGCGAGGAGCACCTGCGAGTACGCGGCGACCACATCGCGGAGCGGCACCGGCAGGTCTTCATCATCGCGGTCGGGGAAGTGCTCCTGACCAGCGGCGTCTCCCTCAGCCGGGCCGGGCTCGACGGTGTCCGGATCGGCGCCTTCGTCCTCGCGTTCGCGATCGCCGGGCTGATCGCGCGGGCCTTCTTCCTGCCCCGCGGCCTCTCCCTCCAGGACGCCCTCGACCGGCGCCCCTCGACGGTGGCCGTCCGCGCCTCGTACACCCACCTGGTCATGATCGTCGGCATCGTGGTCACGGCGATGGGTGCCGAGATCCTGATCTCCGAGCCCCTCGGCGAGGCTCGGGCACAGTGGTCGGCCGCCATCCTGGCCGGACCCTTCCTCTTCCTCGGCGGTCGCGCCCTGTACGCCCGGCTCGTGTTCCAGCGGCGCCCCTGGCGGGCCCCGACCGGGATGCTGATCATCGCGGCCATCTCGCCGGCCATGCTGCGACTGCCGCCGCTCGCCGTGGCCGGCACCGTCACCGCGGTGCTGCTCGGCGTCGTCTTCACCTACGGGCGGATCGGCGCCGACCCGCCCCGGGCGGAGACTCCGCTGGCCCAACTCCTGCAGAAGCGCGAGAACCCGCGGCGGCTCTCCGCCTACGAGCTCTTCTTCGACCTCGCCATGATCTTCGCCCTCACCCAGGTGTCGCAGCGCATGCTGGCCGACATCACTCTGGGCAACATCGCGGAGTCGATGGTCCTGCTGGCCGGGGTCTACTGGGTCTGGGTCGCGACCGCGTGGTCGACGGACTGGTTCAACCCGGACGATCCTCGACTGCAACGGCTCATCGTCGTCGTCATGCTCGCCGGACTCCTGATGGCGGCCGCGGTGCCGAGCGCCTTCGGCGAACACGGCCTGCTCTTCGCCGGTGCGTACGCCGGGACCCACCTCGTCCGGGGGCTCGTACTCGTCCCGGCGTTGCGGGGGTCCCCGCTGCAGGCCCGCTCGGCGCGGGTGCTCGTCTGGTTCGGCATCTCGGCCGTCCTGTGGCTGGTGGGCGCCTTCCTCCCGGCCTCGGATCGGCTCTTCCTCTGGGCGGCGGCGATCGTCGTCGACGGCGTGAGCGCGTGGTTCGGTTGGCCGGTGCCGGGGCTGAGCGCGCCCCAGTCGCACCTGAGGGTGATCGGCGAGCACATCGCCGAGCGGTACCGTCAGGTCTACATCATCGCCCTGGGCGCGGTGGTCCTGCTCAGCGGCCAGGCCTACAGCAGCGCGGGCTTCGACGACTTCCGGACGCTGGCCTTCGCCCTCGCCTTCACCAGCGCGGCGCTGATGCTCTGGAGCTACTTCCTGCCCCCCGATCGCGACCTCGGAGACGTGGTCAACTCGACCGCACCGAAGGTCGCGGTCGCCGCCGGGTACTGCCACGGGATCATGATCGCGGGGACGGTCGTGGTGGCGGCCAGCGCGGAGATCTACATCCGTAGTCCGCTCGGGCAGGTGAACGCCGCCTGGGTGCTCATCGTGGGCGGGGTCGCCCTGCACACGGTCGGGCGGACCTTCTTCGGCATCGTGATGTACGGGGCGAGACATCCGTGGCGCGGCCCCCTGGCACTGGTCGTACTCGCCGCCATCACGCCCGGGTTGCTGACGGCGCCGCCCCTCGTGGTGGCCGCCGCCGCCATCTCCGTGGCCTTCCTCCTCACCCTCGCGTACGGGCGCTCCAGGATCCGCTGAGCCACTGGCTGCGACCGGGGGGTTACTGATAGGTTTCGATCGGTTGGCTCGTCGCGCCGCGGGCGGGCCGGCGAGGAGGCGAGATGTCGGGTCAGCCACAGCCGTACGTTCTCGATCCGACCGGTCGGGACATCCACGCCGAGGCCGCCCTCGTCCGCGAGCACGGGCCGGCGACCCTCGTCGAACTGCCGGGCGGAGTGACGGCGTGGGCGATCGGTCGACCGGACACGTTGAAGGCGCTGCTCACCGACCCCCGCGTCTCCAAGGACCCCCGGCGGCACTGGCCCCGATGGATCGCCGGCGACGTCGGTCCCGAGTGGGTGTTGAGCACCTGGGTGTCGGTGCAGAACATGTTCACCGCGTACGGCGACGAGCACCGGCGGCTGCGATCGCTGGTCTCCCGGTCGTTCACCGCGCGCCGCGTGCACGACCTGCGGCCGTGGGTCGAGCGGATCTGCGCCGGCCTCCTCGACGACCTGGCCGGCGCGCCGCCCGGCGAGCCGGCGGACGTTCGTGCCCGCCTGGCCAGTCCGCTGCCGGTCGAGGTGATCTGCCAGCTCATGGGCATCCCGGACGAGCTCCGCCCCGGCCTGCGGCGGGTGGTGGACGTCATCTTCGACACCAGCGCCACGCCGGAGGAGGCGGGGGCCAACGCGGTCGAGATGTACCAGATCATGACCGAGCTCGTGGCCCGCAAGCGACACACTCCCGGCGACGACCTGACGAGCAGCCTGATCGCCCAGCGGGACGGCGACGGCTCCGGCCTGAGTGAGCAGGAGGTGGTCGACACGCTGCTCCTGATGATCTCGGCGGGACACGAGACCACCGTCAACCTCATCGACCACGCGCTGGTGGCCCTGCTCACCCACCGCGATCAGCTCACACTGGTCCGCAGTGGCCAGGTCGGTTGGGACGCGGTGATCGAGGAGGCGCTGCGCTGGCAGGCACCGGTGGCGAACGTGCCGCTGCGCTTCGCGGTGACCGACCTCGTGGTCGGTGACGTCACCATCCGCGCCGGGGAGGCGATCCTTCCCGCGTACGCGGCCGCCGGCCGGGCCCCGGAAACGCACGGAGCGAGCGCCGACCGGTTCGACGTGACCCGGCGGAGCAAGGAGCACCTCGCGTTCGGGCACGGGGTCCACTTCTGTCTCGGCGCCCCACTGGCCCGCCTGGAGGCCACCGTCGCGCTGCCCGCGTTCTTCACCCGCTTTCCGGACGCCACGCTCGCCGTGCACCCGGCCGAGCTGACTCCACTGACGTCCTTCATCTCCAACGGTCACGTCGAGGTGCCGGTCCTGCTGCACGGGCCGCGCTGAGTTCCCCCGGCCGCACCGGACGGGTACCGACGCGGTCCCGGCGCGACGGGTACCGACACCTTGACCTCGGCGGCCTCCGCGAGCGAGCCCCACGGGTGGGACGTGCGCAGGCCGGAGACGCTCGCTGAGTCGGCGGATGCTGCGGGAGGCCCCCGTCCGACGGTGGCCGCCGGCCCGGCAGCGCACGGTGATCCGGTCCGTCATCGACGGTGGACAATCTGCCCGACTCTTGATATCGATGATGTTAACGATAACAGTGCCTATCGCCAGGTGCCCCGCTTACCGCTGCTCGCACCCGAGAGGCCGGGCCCATGGGCACGTTCACAAGAGCGGACCACCGCGACCGGCACCGGAGCTCTCGTCGAGGGAGCCGGCCCGGCCGGACGAAGGAGAGTGAGACGTGACCAAGCAGTTCTCCCGACGACGCCTGCTCCAGGTGGGCGCGCTGGCAGCCGCCGCGCCCACCACGCTGGCCATCACCTCGACCTCCGCCTCGGCGGCGACCGCCCACGCCGGTGGCACCGGTGGTGCCGGTGGCGCCGGCAACCCCCCGGTCGAGCCGTTCGCCCTCGACCGGGTCGCCCTGCACGACGGCGTCTTCCGGCAGAAGCGCGACCGGATGCTCAACTACGCCCGGAACTACCCCGGCACCGGCGGCGTCCTGGACGGTCCCGACCGGATGCTGCACCTGTTCCGGGCCAACGCCGGGCTGCCGGCGCCCGGCACCTGGCCGGGCGGCTGGGACACCCCGAACCACCTGCTGCGCGGGCACTTCACCGGGCACTACCTGACGATGCTGTCCCAGTCCTACGCGGCGACGGGTGAGGAGATCTTCCTGGAGAAGCTCGACTACCTGGTCGAGGAGTTGGGAAAGTGCCAGCGCGCGCTGGACGCCCGGGCGGTGGGCCGGATCGCGGGCCGGTCCGGCAAGGCGGTACGGCTCAGCGACCCCCACCCGAACCAGTACGTGTCGCTGCCCGGGGGGTTGCTCGACGGCGTCGGCGACGTGACATTCGCGGTCTGGGTGCGGCTCGCCGCCGGCCAGACCAACGCCCGGATCTTCCACTTCGGTGCGGGCACGAACAGCTACCTGTCGCTGTCGCCCTGGGTCTCGGCGAACATGGGGCCCCGGTTCGCCATCACCATCGGCGGGAGCGGCAACGAGCAGCGCGTCGACGGTACGAGCAACTCGATCCCGGTGGGCGAGTGGGCGCACGTGGCGGTGGCCGTCTCCGCCGCCGACGCCGTCGGCCGGCTCTACGTCAACGGCGTCCAGGTCGGCGAGAACGCGATCACGTTGACCCCGGCCGACCTGGGCCCCACAGTCAACAACTGGATCGGGCGGTCGTCGAACCTCAACGACCCGTACCTCAACGCGAGCGTGGACGACTTCCGGATCCACCGCCGGGCGCTGACCGCCGCCGAGGTGCAGGCGCTCGCCACCGCGGACCCGGCGACGGCGCCGCCGATACCGACCGACCTGGTGGCCTGGTATCGCTTCGAGGAGGAGGGCGAGACCGCCGCCGACCACTCGGGCAACGGTCGCGACGCCACCATCGTCGGGACGAGCTACCCCGGCTACCTCGCCGCGTTTCCGGAGGGCCAGTTCAGCCGCCTCGAACCGCCGACGCTCCGGCCGAACAGCGGCGCGAACGCGGTCTGGGCGCCCTGGTACACCTGCCACAAGATCATGAGAGGGCTGCTCAACGCCTACCACCTCACCGGCAACGAGGAGGCGCTGGAGATCGTCTTCCGGATGGGCGACTGGGCGCACCAGCGACTCAGCCGGTACAACCAGGCCGAGCTGGACCAGATGTGGAACATCTACAGCGCGGGCGAGGCCGGCTCCATGAACGAGGTCATGGCCGAGCTGTCCGCGCTCGCCCCGGACGCCGACGCGAAGGCCCGATACCTCCGGACCGCCACGGCGTTCACCTTCACCACGCTCTTCGACGCCACGATCGAGAATCGCGACATCCTGGACGGACGGCACGCCAACCAGTACATGGCGCCGAACATCGGCTACCTGCGGATCTTCGAGCAGACCGGCGCCGACGAGTACCGCACCGCGGCCACGAACTTCTGGGCGATGGTCGTCCCGCACCGCACCTTCAGCAACGGCGGCGCGGGCCGCAGCGAGCACTTCGGCGTACGTGGGGTGATCACCTCCGGCTTCACCTCGAACTCCGACCCCCGGCACGCCGAGACGTGCTGCGCCTACAACATGCTCCGGCTGACCCGGAACCTGTTCTTCCACGAGCCGGACCCGGCGTACATGGACTACTACGAGAAGGCGCTGCACAACCAGATCCTCAGCTCACGCCGGGACGTCGACAGCGTCACCGCCACCGAGGTGACCTACCACCAGAACATGTGGCCGGGCCGGTCACGGCAGATCGGCAGCTTCGTCGAGTACAGCCGGTACGGCGGCAACGGCAGCTGCTGCAACGGCACGGGCCTGGAGAGCCACACCAAGTACCAGGAGTCGATCTTCTTCCGGTCCGCCGACGAGTCGACGCTCTACGTCAACCTCTTCATCGCCTCGACGTTGACCTGGCCGGGCCGCGGCTTCGTCATCACCCAGGAGACGAGGTATCCGACCGAGGGCGCGAGCCGGCTGCGGTTCGACCGGGGCAGCGGCCGTCTCAAGGTCAAGCTCCGGGTGCCGTCGTGGGCCGTCAAGGGGTACACGGTCCGGGTCAACGGCGTCCGCCAGCGACTCGACGCCGCCCCCGGCAGCTACGTCACAGTGGATCGCCGCTGGTCGCGCGGGGACACCATCGACATCGCGATGCCGTTGCGCTTCCGGGTGGAGAAGGCGCTCAACGACAAGTCGGTCCAGTCCATCCTCTACGGCCCGACCCTGATGGTGGTCCGCGACGGCACCCCCAGCTACCGGGAGTTCTCCTTCTACGCCGACCTCAAGCTGGACGGGGACCTGGCGGCCGCGATCGCGCCCACCACCGTCCCGATGCACTTCACGACGCACGGCTACACCCTGGCGCCCTACTACGAGGCCGACCCGGTACCGGGCCAGTTCAACGCCTTCCACCCCTACGTGAAGCGGGTGGAGCCGGAGGTGGTGTTCGGCTCGCAGGCCACCGGCGTACCCAACGACGCGCTCCGCGACGACGAGGGTGAGACGTTCCTCGACCGGGTCTGGGACGCGGCGCCGTTCCGCACCCACGGGCACTTCGTCCAGCGGGTGGCGCAGGTGTCGGGCGAGTGGCTCAGGGCCGGGCGGCACACCGAGCCGCAGCGCAAGGCCATCCTCGTCGCCGCCGCCCGATCCGCCGGGGACCTGCGGCCGTGACCGGCGACCCCGGCCCTGGTCGGCCGCGACGACGGCCCTGAGCCGATCGCACCGTCACCGCACGGCGCGCTGCGCGGGGAGCTGGCGCAGCGCGCCGTCGCGGAGCACCGCGTGCGCGCCGACGGTCTGGTTGACGATCTGCGTCACCCGCACGTCGACCGCGACGCTGGCCAGCGCCACCGCGTCGGCGCGGCTGATCTCGTACTGCCGCTGCAGGAGGGTCAGCATCGAGTCCAGCGCCATGAACGTGGCGTCGTCGAGGGTCGCGCCGACGCCGAGAGTCAGCCAGGAGTCCGCGGTGCGGGCCACCGGGGTGGTGATCGGAAAGTCGTCGCGGACGCCGAAGGTCAGCGTCACCTCCTCCATCGGGCACTCGATGGCCGTACCGCCGATCTCCCCGTCCCCCTGCGCGGCGTGCCCGTCACCGACCGAGAAGAGCCCGCCGTCGACCGGGATCGGCAGCAACAGGGTGGTGCCGGCGGTCAGCTCCTTGCAGTCCAGGTTGCCGCCGCAGCGGCGGGGCGGGACCGTCGAGTGCAGCCCCGGCTCGGCCGGCGGCATGCCGAGCACCCCCATGAAGGGGCGCAGCGTCACCGTGTGTCCGTGCTGGTTACGGCCGACCATCGCCACCGGGTCCAGCTCCCAGGCATGCACCACCGCGTGCTCCTCGACGCCGTACTGCTTGTTGAAGCCGCCCGGCCAACCACCGGCCACCGTGGTTCCCCAGGTGGCCGGGACCACCGCGTCGATGCGTACCTCGAGGGTCTGGCCGGCCCGGGCGCCACGGACCGCGACCGGGCCGATCAGCGCGTGCCCGTGGTCGGGCTGGTACTGCGGGGCCCGGGGGCGGTCCCGGTTCCGGCCGCCCGGGTACGGCCCCGCCGACCACCAGCAGTCCAGGGTGCGGTAGGTGACGGTGTCGCCGGCGTCGATGGTGAGCGCCGGCGGGAAGTCGGGAGAGAAGTGTCCGTGCAGCGTGTCGTCGCCTGGTGCGAGGATGTGTCGCATCTGCGCAGGCTAGTTGCTGTCCCCCGCACGGGGTAGATGCATCGCTCCCAGCATGGGGTCGACGGCCGGGACGGCACGACATATGTCGTAACGCAGCAGAGCCCATCCACTACGGATGGTCATTGACTCGACTGATCAATATCGATGAACATGCATCTGCCAGATGTCTCTGGAGCTGACGGAGGTAGGGGCATGGGAGTTGCACGGCGACTGATAGCCGTGGGAGCGATCGTCGGGATGGCGGTCGTGAGCGCACCCGCGGTGGCGAGCGCCCAGGTGGCGACACCCGGGATCGTGATCGAGAACGGGGTGACCCAACCGGTCTTCTCGTACGAGGAGGCGATCCAGGAGGTCGTCTACGTCGAGGCGCCGATGGACAGCGACGCCGACGGGCGCCGGGACCTGATCGAGGTCGACGTGGTCCGGCCGGCGGAGACCGAGGCGGGCCTGCGGGTGCCGACGATCATGGAGGCCAGCCCGTACTACGGCCGGGAGACGGGCGATCCGCTGCCGGATCAGACCCGCGGCTTCCCCGGCTGGTGGGACGAGTACTTCGTGCCGCGGGGGTACGCCGTCGTCCAGGTGGAGATGCAGGGCACGTCGCGGTCCTTCGGCTGCCCCACCACCGGTGGGCCCGAGGACACGATCAGCGCCAAGGCCGTCGTGGACTGGCTCAACGGCCGCGCCCCGGGCTTCCACCACGACGGAAGCGTGGCGGTCGCCGACTGGAGCACCGGCAACGTCGGCATGCAGGGCGTCTCGTACGTCGGCACCCTGCCCAACGCGGTCGCCACCCAGGGTGTGCCCGGCCTGCGGACCGTGGTGCCCATCGCCGCGATCTCCAGCTGGTACCGGTACGTGAACGACCAGGGTGTCGCCTGGTCGACCTGGAGCGAGAACGTCGACTTCCGGTACACCGAGTACCTCGCCGACTACGTCTCCGTCGGCCGGACGCTCCCCGGCTCCGCGTCGGCGCCGGCCTGCGAGTCGGTCATCACCGGGATCGGCGACGCCGAGGAGGCCAGCGCCTCCGACTTCACCCGGTTCTGGCAGGAGCGGAACTACCTGCCGGACGCGAAGAACATCAAGAAGGCGGGCACCTCCGTCTTCATGGTGCACGGTCTCACCGACTTCAACGTGAAGACCATGCACTTCGCCGACCTGTGGCGCGAGATCGAGAAGCGCAACATGCCCCGCAAGATCTGGCTCCACCGGGGCGCGCACGTGAACCCGACCAGTTTCCGCCCGGCGGAGTGGCAGGCGGTCATGCACCGCTGGATGGACTACTGGCTCCACGACATCGAGAACGGGATCATGGACGAGCCGATGGCGGACATCCAGCGCCCCGACGGCACCTGGGAGACCCACTCGACCTGGCCGGACGCCGCCACCAAGGAGGTCGACCTGCGCTTCGGCCCGGCCACGGCCGACGCGGCGGGCACGCTCTCGCCGCGCAAGCCGGGCGGCAACCCCACGCAGAGCTTCGTCGACCAGCGCGAGTCGCAGGCGGTCAAGATCGGGGACGCCGAGCAGGCCAAGCCGGGGAGGCTCGCCTACGTGACCCCTCCGCTCGCGTCCGACGTGCGGCTCTCCGGCACGCCAGAGCTGGCGGTAAGGATGTCGACGACGGCCGAGACCGCGCTGCTGTCGGCCATGCTCGTCGACTACGGCGCGGGACCCACCGTCACTGTGGAGGGCAAGGACCCGCTGGAGGTGGTCCAGGAGTCCTGCGAGCCTGAGGACCTGGCCAGCCGGACCGGGTGCGCCGAGCCGATGGAGACGGACGTCGCGATCACTCCGGAGCGCGTCCTGGCGTGGGGCCACATCGACGTGAAGAACTCGCCGGACCTCCGGCGGAGCCGCCCCCTGACGCCCGACAAGCAGTACAACGTGAGGTGGACGACCCTTCCCTCCGAGCACGTGATCCCGGCCGGGCACCGGATCGGACTCGTCATCACCGGCAACTACGACGCGAACCCGTCGTCGAACCGGCCGGCGCGGGACACGGCCGCCATCGGCAGCCAGATCACCGTGTACCTGAACGGCAGCACCCTGACGCTTCCGGTCGTGGGGGGCAGGAACGCCCTGGGCCTCTGACCGGCTGCTCCGGTCGTCGACCAGGTAACTCGGTCGGCGGGTCCCTCATCGGCTCCGGCCGAAATGAGGGACCCGCCGCGCGGGTGACGGGGCGGGTCGGAGGCTAGGCCGGCCCCTCCGGTGTCCCGGTTCGGGCCGCGGCGACGATCCGCCCGCGCTCCGACTCCGGAAAACGGTCGAGCATGGCCCGCACCTCGTCGGCGCTCACGTCGGCGCCGAAGAGCTCGCTGCCCGGTTCGAGCCGTACGCCCTCGGCGAGCGGGCCGGCGACGACCGGGTCGAAGCCGAGCCGGTCCACGAGGGCGGCGACGGCAGCGAGGCCGGCGGGGTCGTCACCGGCGATCGCGATGGCCTTGCGACCGGGCGCGCCGTGCGGCCGCGCCTCGTCCTCGAGATCGTGGTACCCCATGTGGTTGAACGCCTTGACGACGTGCGAGTCGGGCAGGAACGCCTGCACCGTCTCACTCGACGAGGTGCTCGGATCGGTGAGGTCGTCGCGGATGCCGTCCACCTCCCACCAGTAGTTCATGGCGTCGACGACGAGCTTGCCGCGCAACGCCTCGGCGGGGATGTTGCGGTACTTGCCCAACGGGAGAGCGAGGATCACGATGTCGGTGCCCGCCACGGCGTCGGCCGCAGTGGTGGCGACCGCGCCGGGCGTGAGCACCTCGACGGTGAGCGCGATCTTCGCCGGGTCGCCGGAGCCGGCGACGAGCACCCGGTAGCCGGCGGCGACGGCGAGCCGGGCGAGCACGGTGCCCACCTTGCCGGCCCCGAGGATGCCCAGGGTCTCCGGCCCGCTGCTCGGGCTGTCGTTCATGTCTTCCTCCGGGTACGGCAGGGGCGTCAGCCGGCCAGCATGTCACGGACCATCGGGATCACCCGCGTGCCGTAGAGCTCCACCGCGCGCAGGCGCGCGCTCACCGGCTGCGCGCCGGCGGTGTAGATGAGGTCGAACCGGCCGACCCCGAGGCTGCGGATCGCGCCGGCCATGCGGCGGGCGACGGTCTCCGGCGAGCCGATGTAGAGGGAGCCGTTCGCCACCTCGGCGTCGAACTCCGCACGGCGGATGGGCGGCCAGCCGCGCAGCTTGCCGATCCGGTCCCGCATGACCCGGTAGTGCGGCCAGAAGACCTCCTTGGCCTCCTCGTCGGTGTCGGCGACGAAGCCCGGCGAGTGCATCCCGACCGGGTACGCGGTCGTGCCGAACTGCTCGGCCGCCCGCCGGTACAGGTCGAGGTAGGGCGCGAAGCGTTCCGGAGAGCCGCCGATGATGGCGAGCATCAGCGGGAACCCGTAGTGGGCGGTACGCACGACCGACTGCGGCGAGCCGCCGACGCCCACCCACGTGTCGAGTCGTCCCGAGTCCGTCTTCGGGAAGACGTCGGCGTTCTCCAGCGGGGCACGCACCGTACCGCTCCAGCTGACCGGCTTCTCGTCCAGCAGCTTCGCGAACAGCTCGATCTTCTCCTCGAAGAGCACGTCGTAGTCGCGCAGGTCGTAGCCGAAGAGCGGGAAGGACTCGGTGAACGAGCCGCGCCCGAGGATGACCTCGGCCCGGCCGTTCGACAGCGCGTCCACCGTGGCGAAGCGCTGGAACACCCGGACCGGGTCGTCCGAGCTCAGTACGGTCACGCCGGAGGCGAGCCGGATACGTGAGGTGCGGGTGGCGATCCCCGCCAGCACGGTCTCCGGCGTCGATACCGAGTACTCCGGCCGGTGGTGCTCGCCGAGGGCGATCACGTCGACGCCGAGTTCGTCGGCGAGCACCGCCTCCTCGACCACCTGCCGGATCGCGGTGGCGTGGGAGACGGGCTTGCCGGCGTCGTCCTGCGGCACGTCGCCGAAGGTGTCGAGGCCGAACAGGAGATCAGACATGAGCGGGCTCCTTCGCCAGTAGCTCCCGCACCCGCGGGGCGACCTCACGGCCGAACAGTTCGATCGAGCGGGCACGGGCCTCGCGGGGCAGGTGCATGATGTCGTACTTGAGGTCGAAGCGGCTCAGCCGCAGGTCACGGGCCATCACAGCGATCTTCCGCGCGACGGTCTCGGGTGACCCGACGAAGAGCGCGCCGTGGTCGATCTCGGCCTCGTAGCGCGTGCGGTCCGGCCGGTAGAAGCCGCGCTCCTCGGCGAGCGCCGCCACGACCGGCTGCCAGTACCGCCACCAGGTCTCCACGGCCTCCTCGTCGGTCTCCGCGACCAGGCCGAGCGAGTGCTGCCCGATCGGCTGCCCGGGGTGGCCGAACTGTTCGAGCGCCCGCTGGTAGAGGTCGACGTGGCCGGCGAAGCGCTGCGGGCGCCCGCCGATGATCGCGAGCATGAGCGGCAGTCCGTAGCGGGCGGCGCGGATCACCGAATTCGGGCTCCCGCCGACGCCGATCCAGGTCGGGATGCCCCCCGGGGGCATCCGGGGGTGCAGCCGCTGGGCCACCAGCGGGGTACGCACCGTCCCCGACCAGGTGACGGCCTCCTCCCGCTGGAGTCGGACGAAGAGGTCGAGCTTCTCCTCGAAGAGCCGCTCGTAGTCCGCCAGGTCGTAACCGAACAGCGGGAACGATTCGGTCGCCGAGGCGCGTCCGAGGACGAGCTGGGCGCGACCGTTCGAGACGGCGTCGAGCGTCGAGAACTCGTGGTAGAGCCGTACCGGGTCGTTGGTGCTGAGCACCGTGACCGAGGTGCCGAGCCGGATCCGCTCGGTCGCCGTCGCGATCGCCGCGAGCAGCACGGGCGTCGCCGAGTCGTTGTGCCCCTCGCGGTAGTGCTCACCCACGCTGAACACGTCGAGCCCGACCGACTCCGCGAGCCGCGCCTCCTCGACGAGCAGCCGCAGAGTCTCCGCGTCGCTCAGGGGCCGGCCACCGTCGGTCGCCACCTCCCCGAACGAGTCGAGCCCCAGTTCGAAGCCTTCCGCTGTCACCGTGCCCTCCTCACGCCCGCGCCGAGCTGGGTACCCCGCTCCGCGGGTCTCCCTCGGCGATTGACACGTCAATCATGTTAGCCTGTTGATTGACATGTCAATCGGGAGATGCGAATGACGAAGGCCACACCCGAGCGGCGGAAGGGGCGGCAGCTGCCGACCGCCGAGGAGCTACGGATTTGGCGCGACTTCATCGAGACGACGGACGTGCTCCGGTCCCGAATCGCGTCCCGCCTGCAGAGCGAGTCCTCGCTCTCGCCGGGCGACTACGCCGTGCTGCTCGCCCTCAGTGAGGCGCAGGAGCGGCAGCTGCGCTCCTCCGAACTCGCGACGCACATCGGCTGGGAACGCAGCCGGCTCTCCCACCACCTCGGGCGGATGGAGCGGCGGGGTCTCATCCGCCGCCAGGAGTGCGCGACCGATCCGCGCGGCGCGGAGGTCCACCTCACCACGGCCGGGGCCGAGGCCTTCCAACGGTCGACCTATCCGCACCTCCGTGCCATCCGCGAGATCTTCGTCGACGCCCTCACGCCGGACCAGCTCCGCGCGGCGGGCGAGATCGCCGAGGCGCTCCGCGCCCATCTCGACGCGCCACTCACGGAGTGATCACCCGAGGGGCGCGCGCGGCGCCTCGTCGCCTCGGATCCGGGCGTGCAGGTGCATGTCGTGCCGGCCGTCGGCGTGCACGGCATCGCTGCGCTTCGTGCCCTCCAGCCGGAAACCGGCCTTGACGGCCACCCGGCAGGAGGCCTGGTTGCGGGTGGAGTGATCCAGCTCCAGGCGGTGGAAGCCGGCCTCGCCGAGGGCCCACTCGCTCACCGCGGCGAGCGCGCGCGGGGCGACGCCCGCGCCGCGGGCGGCCGGGAGCACCCAGTACGCGCACCCGGCGACACCGTCGTCGAGATCGAATCCGCGCACCGCGATCCGGCCCAGCACCTCCCCACCGCCCCGGGTCACCGCCCAGTGCGCGCCCCGCTCCTGCGCCCAGTCAAGGCGGTACGTGTCGAACCAGTCACGGACCTGCTCCTCGGTGACCGGTCGGCGGGTGTGCCACCGCTGGATCTCGGGATCACGGTAGGCGGCGAGGAAGACCGCCGTGTCGATCGCCTCCCAGGGCCGCAGCAGCAGTCCACCGGCGGCGGGGAGCACGGGTTGCGCGCCGCCGCAGAGCGTGCCGGCGGAGATGGTCGGCGGCGTCGTGAGAGCGGACGTCATGACCCATCCTTGGCCGCCGCCCGGCACACGTGTCAAGTTGTCGGAAACGACGTGGGGCGCGAGCGCACCGGCGCTCGTCCGGTCCACGCCTCGATCCGCGGATGGGTGATTGAAGCGCATGCGGGTGACGATGGCGACCGCCGCCGCGCGGAGCGGCCGGCTGAACGAGGACTTCACCGGCGCGATACCGGCCGCCGCGGTGCTGGTCGACGGGGCCGGCATCCCGGGCGCGGAGGCGACCTGCCGGCACGGCGTGGCCTGGTACGCCGACCGGCTGGGCGGCAACCTCCTCGGCCTCCTGTCCCTCGTGCGCGACCGCGGCCTCCCCGAGCTGCTCGCCGCGGCGATCGCGCAGGTCACGGACGCGCACCGGGACACCTGCGACGTCGCCGACCCCATCAGCCCGTCGGCCGCCGTCGCCGTCCTGCGCGTCTCGGGCGGCCTCGTCGAGCACCTGGTGCTCGGTGACGCGGTCCTCGTGCTCGACCGGACGGACGGCGCGCCACTCGTCGTCACCGACCCTCGCGAGGTGCTCATCAGCCGCTCGTACCAGAGCGCGATCGAGGCCACCGCCGAGGACGGCGACGAGCGCCACCGGCTCCTGCGGGAACTGCGCGCCAACCGGAACCGACCGGGCGGATTCTGGGTGGCCAAGGACGACCCGAAGGCGGCCGACGAGGCGGTCACGGGCAGCTGCCCGGCCGCCGAGCTGGCCGGCGCCGTCCTGCTCAGCAACGGCGCCAGCCGCATCGTGGACCGGTTCGGGCTCGCCGAGTGGCCGGAGGTGCTCACCGTCCTGGCATCCGCTGGACCCGCCGAGATCATCCGACGGGTCCGGCAGGCCGAGGCCCGCCACGGCGTGGCGGCGGACGACGCGACGATCGCGCACTGCGACCACCTCGGCGGGAGCTGACCGCTCTCGGCCGAATGTCGGTCGACGGCCCGTCGCGGCGCCCGTCCCGGTCAGCCGGTGCTGACCGGCAGCGTGGCGTAGCCGCGCAGCACCAGGCGGTCGCGGCGCTCGGCCGGACCGGCCAGGCTCAGCCGGGGCAGCATCGCCAGCAGCAGCGGGAACGCGACCTGGGCCTCCAACCGGGCGAGCGGCGCACCGAGGCAGTAGTGGGCGCCACCACCGAACGAGACCGGCTGGATGTTGGGCCGGTCCGGGTCGAAGCGGTGCGGGTCCGGGTAGCGGGCCGGATCCCGGTTGGCCGCGCCGAGCAGCATGGTGACGTCCGCCCCGGCGGGGAGCCGCAGCCCGTCGCCGAGCTCCAGTGGGACGGTCGTGAGCCGTCCGGTGAGCTGCACCGGGGAGTCGTACCGCAGGATCTCCTCGACGAATGCCGGCGCGAGGTGGGGGTCGCCGCGCAACCGGTCCGCCTGCTCGGGATGCTCCAGCAGGAGCTTGATGCCGGTGCCGAGCAGGTTCGTGGTGGTCTCGAAGCCGGCCACCAGGAGCAGCACCAGATTGGCGAGCAACTCCTCGCCGGTCAGCCCGACGCCGTCGGTGTCGTCGTGCGCCGCGACGAGCGCGGTGGTCAGGTCCTCCTGCGGGGCGCGGCGGCGCTCCTCGATCAGGTCGACGAAGTAGGCCTCCAGCTCCCGGCCGGCCACGTCGGCGAGCCGCATCTCCTCCTCGGTGCTGATCGGCTCCAGCACCACGGTCAGGTCCGCGGTCCGCTGCCGGAACCACGACCGGTCCGCCTCGGGCACGCCAAGCAGCGCGCAGATCACGCCGATCGGCAGCGGGAACGCGAACGCGCTCATGAAGTCCGTGCCGGACGGCATCGCCTTGATCAGATTCTCGGCCTGGCCGGCGATGACGTCGCGCATCTCGGCGACACGGCGGGCCGTGAAGGTGGCCGCGGCGGCCCGGCGAACCCGGCCGTGGTCCGGCGGGTTGGTCTGCAGCATGGAGAGCACGATCGAGGCGACTCCCCGGTTCTGCCGCCAGTCCGGCCAGAAGCCGTCGTAGTCGGCGGCGTCGGCGATGCGCAGGCTCGGCTCGCGCAGCAGGCGGTTGGTGAGCGCGTGCGTGGTGACGAACCAGCGGCCGTCGGGCGCCTGGACGACCGGCGAGTGCGCCCGGATCACGTCGTAGGCCGGGTACGGGTCGACGCGCCCCTCCGGCAGGAACAGTGACGCCAACGCGGTCTGGTAGTCCATCCTCGTGCCTCCCCTGTAGACGCGGGTGCCGTCTTGCATCATGCCCGGCGTCGCCTCGCCACGGTCGGCCCCGCCGAGGCAGGTCGCCCGCCTCGCCACGTCGGCCCGCCGAGGCGGGTCGCCGGTTGACCGGCGCAGCCCGCGGCGACGCGGGATGATCTGCTCGTGGAGGCGGCGGAGGAGGAGCGGATCCTGCTGACGGTCGGCCACGGGCCGATGCGCCGTGCCGCGCTCGGCGGCCTGCTGGCGGACGCCGGTGTCGAGTTGGTCGTCGACGTGCGCCGCTTCCCCGGCAGCCGCGCCAACCCGGACGTACGCCGGGACGCCCTGGCGGAGTGGCTGCCGGAGCTGGGGATCGGCTACCGCTGGGAGGAGCGCCTCGGCGGCCGGCGACATCGGCCGGCCGGCACAGCGGAGCACGACACGTGGTGGACCGTCCCGGCGTTCCGCGCCTATGCCGCCCACACCCGCACCGCACCGTTCACGGCAGCGTTGGATCTCGTCCTCGGCGAGGCCGCGTCGGGCCTGACGGCGGTCATGTGCAGCGAGAGCGTCTGGTGGCGTTGCCATCGCCGGCTGATCGCCGACGTCACGGCCCTCAGCCGCGCGGTGCCCGTACGCCACCTGATGCCGGACGGACGGCTGGCGCCGCACGCGGTGGCGGCCGGGGCGCGGCTTCGCCCCGACGGGGCGGTCGAGTGGACCGGCGGCTGAGCGGGGCCGCACCGGGTGTCAGGGCGTGGCGAGCAGGAGGATCCCGAGGGTGAGCAGGGTGCCCGCCTTCGCCACCTCCAGCAGCACGTAGCTCTGGTGGCTCCCGGAGCGCGGTGCGTCCTCACCCGCGAGCACCCGCCTGGTCCGGCTGTTCAGCCGGGGCCGCACTGCGCCGAGTTGCAGCAGCAGCACCGCCACCGCCAGACCGGCCACCGCCGCGACGGGGCCGGACGCCGCGCCGAGGGCGACGGCCGCGAGCAGGGCCAGCGCGAAGAAGGACTCGATCACGTTGAGCGCCCGGAAGACGAGTCGTCCGATGCCGAGCCCGACGGGCACGGTGACCCCGGGTGCGCGGAACTTCAGTGGCGCTTCGAGGAACGAGATGGCCAGCACCATCCCGAGCCAGACGAAGACCACGCCGGTGGCGACCGCTGACGGCAGGCTCATCGACCTCTCCTATCCCTGCGGACCGTCTTCGTACGCCCGGCGGGTCGGCCCGGCCACCGGGACGGGGCTCGGAACGGCCCGCCGGTCGCCGGCCAGCCGGCGCTGCATCGCACCGGCGATCCGGCCCGCCTGGAGCTTGGCGTGCTCGGCGTGCGGTCCGGCGTGCCGGTCGTCGATCGTGGCCATCCAGAGCGCGAGCCAGCGGGTGAAGTGCCGTTCGGTCAGCGGCTCGAGCCGGTGCAGGTCGAGATGGAGCCGGAGGGCGTTGCGCCGGTAGGTGCCGGTCTTGAAGAGCACGGTCTCCCAGAAGTCGCACATGATCGGGAGGTGCCGGTCGAGGTCGAGCTTGGCGACGTCGACGAAGACGTGCCCGAGGAGCTCGTCGGCGAAGGCGCGGGAGTAGAAGTCGGTGATGACCCCGGCGATGTCGCTGCGGTCCCTGATGTCGGTCACCATCTCCGGCACTCCTTTTTCACGATACTCATCGTATATATTTGGCCGGTGAGCAGCCACGTGAGCTACGGCGCACTCGCGGTCCCGACCCGCCGGCACCTGCTGGACACGCTTCGCGCGCAGCGCCGGCCGATGGACCTGCGCGAGCTGGCCGCGATCACCGGACTGCACGCCAACACCGTCCGGTTCCACCTGGAGGTGCTGACCCGGGCGGGGTTCGTCGCTCGCGAGCAGGCGTCGCGGACCGGGCCGGGACGACCGGCGGCTCTCTACCGGAACACCAGCCCCGGCACCTCCGGCGGCGGCTACCAGCTGCTGGTCGAGATCCTGGCCGAACGCCTCACCGAGGCCGACGCGGAGGGCCTGGCCGAGCAGGCCGGGCAGAAGTGGCTGGACACGTCCGCGCCGTCCACCCCACCGGCGGACGCCGATCCGCTCGGCACCGCGACGACCCGCTCGGTCGCCCTCTTCACCGAGCTCGGCTTCGCTCCCACCCCGGAGACGGCCACGTCCGGCACCCGGATCGAGCTCCACGCCTGCCCCTTCATCGACGAGGCACGCAGACATCCGGACGTCGTCTGCGGCGTACACCGCGGCCTGCTCCGGGGGGTCGCGGAGGCGGTCGCGCCCGGCGGCCTGACTACCAGCCTGACGCCGTTCGCCCGCCCCGGCGTCTGCCTCGCGGAGATCAGCCGGTAGCCCCACCGGTCCCGCCGGAGCGTTCCGGCGCCGCACGGGCGCTGATGCCCGCTCCTCACGGGCAGCAGCGCCCGCCGGCGCAGCCGGGTACGGCTAGGACCGGCTACCCGCCCATGCGTCGGAGCCGAAGACCTCGTACCGGATCTGGGTACCGGGTACGCCCCGGTCCCGAAGCCGGCCGCGGACCGCCCGCATGAACGGCAGTGGCCCGCACAGGTACACCTGTGCCTGCGGTGACAACGGAATCTCGTCGACGTCGATCCGTCCGGCACGCACCTCGGTCGACCCGTCGGCCTCGTGCGGCGTCTCCCGCTCGTACCAGACCAGGTGCCGGAAGGAGCGCAGCCGAGCTCCGCTGCCGATGATGTCGGGACGCAGGCAGTGGCGTGCGGGACTGCGTTCGGCGTGCGCGACGACGACGTCGCGGTTCGGCTCCGTGCGGGAGACGTGGTCGAGGATGGCGGCCATCGGCGTGATCCCGACACCGGCGCTGACCAGCACCAACGGCTCGGTCCCGGCGGTCAGGGTGAGATCGCCGTAGGGAGCGCTCACGGCCAGCCGGTCCCCGGTACGGACGTGGTCGATGAGATGACTCGACACGAGCCCGTCAGGCGCCCCACCGACGCCCCGAACCCGTCGCACGGTGATCCGCAGCCCACCCAGCCCGTGGGCCGCCTGGGACAGTGAGTACTGGCGGATCTGCCGTCCACCGTCCGGCAGGTCGACGGCGACGCTGATGTACTGCCCCGCCCGGTAGCTCGGCATCGGCGCCCCGTCGGCGCCGGTCAGCACGAACGAGACCGTGTCCTGGGCCTCCTCGCGCCGGTGACTCACCACGACCTCGCGCCACGGGTGGTCCGGATCGATGTCGGCGTTGGCGTACAGCCGGGCTTCCAGGCCGATCAGACGGCAGGCGAAGAGCCAGTAGACCTCGTCCCAGGCGGCGGCCACCGCGGGGGTGACCGCGTCGCCGAGCACGGCGCCGACCGCGTTCAGCAGGTAGCGACCGACGAGTGTGTACTGCTCCGGCCGGATACCGAGGGAGGCGTGCCGGTGGGCGATTCGGCGGACCACCGGGTCGAAGGACGGGCCCTCGCCCACCAGGTTCGAGGCGAAGGCGACCACGGCGCCGGCGAGCGCCCTGCGCTGCTCACCGCTGGCCTGCGCGCTGCGACTGAACAGGCGCAGCAGCTCCGGATTCTCGGTGAGCATGGTGTCGTAGAACAGGCCGGTGATCGTTTCGAGGTGTGCGCCAACGGCGGGAAGCGTGGCGCGCACGGTCGCTTCGTGCGTGGAGGACAGCACGGGGTCTCCCATCAGCTGTGGTGGATCGATGACTCGGGTGGGCTCGGGTCGCTATCGGGTGGTGAGCGACAGGAGCAGGTCCCGGGTCGGCGGGTGCAGCAGATCGCCGATGGTCACCTCGTCGAGGCTGGCGTAGAAGGCCTCCTGCGCGCGGCGGAGGGCGCCACGGAGCCGGCAACCGGCCCGCAGCGGGCAGGCGGGTGTGTCGCAGTTGACCACCTCCCCATCGGCCTCCAGGCGACGGATCAGGCCACCGATGCTCGCCGTTGTCGCGCCGTCCGCGAGCAGGACGCCGCCGCCACGCCCGCGGATCGTCTCGATCAGCCCCAGATGCTGGAGCCGCTGGACGATCTTCGCGAGGTGGTTGCGTGGTACCGCGAGGGACTGCGCCAGTTCGTCGACAGTGGTCTTACCGCCCCGAGTCCCCAGGAGCATCACGACTCGGAGACCGATGTCCGTCGACTGATTGAGCTGCACACCGGGAGCCTAACAAAACAGGTATTTCAGATTCCTGTTTTGTGGGTGGGCTCACCGCAGGCCGGATCCGACCACCCGGCCGCCCGGCCGGCGCAGGTAGGACAGGACGACGGGCCGCCTGGGAACCCCGCGGTCGTGCCTTCCGCCTAGTCTCGGCAGGTGGCCGTGCACACGCTGTCCCGCGCCGACGCGCGTCGCCTCGCCGTGCGCGCCCAGCTTCTGGACGCGCATCGCCCCGCCGGGATGTTCGACGTCGTCCGTCAGCTGACGCTCGTGCAGAACGATCAGACCGCGGCCGTCGCGCCCAGCGCCGACCTGGTTCTGTGGAGCCGCCTCGGCGACTCGTACTCCCCTGGGCGGCTGCGTGACGCCCTCGACGAGCAGTCCCTGCTGGAGCTGCACGGTTTCGTCCGGCCGCCGGAAGACCTCGCGCTCTACACGGCCGAGATGGCCGAGTGGCCCGGCCGTCCCCCGCTGAGGCCGTGGCAGGAGGAGCTGCGGGAGTGGGTGGCCGCCAACAACGGCTGCCGGCTGGACATCCTCGCCCGGCTCCGCGCCGACGGGCCGCTGACCTCGCGCGAGCTCCCAGACACCTGCGCGGTCCCGTGGCGCTCCTCCGGCTGGACCGACAATCGCAACGTCACCAAGCTGCTCGACTTCCTCGTCCAGCGGGGCGAGGTCGCCGCCGCCGGTCGGCGCGGCGGCGACCGCCTGTGGGACCTCGCCGAGCGGATTCACCCGGACGAGGTGGTGCCCTACGAGGAGGCGATGCGGATCCGGGACGAGCGTCGGCTGCGGGCGCTGGGTATCGCGCGCGCCCGTGCGCCGGTGAGCCCGGGTGAGCCGAACGACGTCCGGGAGGCCGGCGAGCCCGCCGTCGTCGAGGGGGTGAAGGGCCGCTGGCGGGTCGACCCCGAGCTGCTGGACCGGACGTTCACGGGCCGGACGGCGCTGCTCTCCCCGCTGGACCGGCTCGTCTTCGACCGCAGGCGGATCGCCGAGCTGTTCGAGTACGACTACCAGCTGGAGATGTACAAGCCGGCCGCCACGCGCCGCTGGGGCTACTGGGCGATGCCCGTCCTGCACGGGGACCGGCTGGTCGGGAAGCTCGACGCGGCGGCCGACCGCAGGGCCGGTGTGCTTCGGGTGCACGCGATCCACCAGGACGTCCCGTTCACCAGGGCGATGACGGCCGCGGTGCGGCACGAGATCGAGGGCCTCGCGCAGTGGCTGCGGCTGTCCCTGCTGGCGCCGAGCCCGGGGTGATCAGGTGGCCGGCGCGGCTCGCACGTCGACCGCCCCGGCCGCGGCACCCGGTGGGGCACCGCAGCCGGGGCGGCCGTGAGGGACGTGACAGCCGATCAGCCAGCGCTAGCGGAAGAGCTTGACCAGTTGATCCGCGTCGACGTCCGCGCCGGCGCCGTTGTACATGGCGTTGGTGACCACCGTCCAGCTGGCCCGAGGCCAGGTGCGGAAGGTGATGTGGCCGCCGGCGATGGTGGCCTCACCCTTGCCCACGTCGAACGTGGCGATGTTCGCGGCACCGCCGATGGCCGAGGTGCCGTGCGCGTAACCGCTGACGAGCAGCTCCTCCTCCTGCGGGTAGGTGGCGGCGATCTGCGCGTCCCCGGTCACCTTGAACGACGGGTCGTTGTTGAACCAGGTGGGCCAGGACTCGGGCATGCCCCAGACCGCCGGGACGTCGGCGTCGTAGTGCTGCTTGAGCAGCGCCCCCGGGGCGTTGAAGGCGGCCCGGTCGGTGGGCGTGACGTTCTGCACCGGCAGGCCGAGCGACGTGGCCGCGGTGGTGGACGCGCTGCCGAGCGCCACGAGGTTGCCGCCGGCCTTCACGAACTGCTGGAGCTTGTCGAGTCCGTCGGGCACCCCGCGAGCCCAGGCGAACTCGGGGGGATTCTTGGCCGGGTCGAGACCGCGGGTGATGCTGTTCGCCGAGATCCCCGGAGCGAGCACGATGGTGTCGTACTCGGCGCCCAGGTCGGCGTAGTCGTCGGCGGAGACGACCTGGTAGTTCACACCGATCTGGTCGAACATCCACATCATCCAGCCGCCGGGCATGTTGTTCGCCCCGCGGATGAGACCCACCCGGGTGCCGTCCTTCAGCTTGACCGCGTCGACCTCGGGCACCGCGTTGGTGGCGTACACCGGCAGGCCGGTCTCCTGGCTGGCCTTGGTGAGCACCCCCCGCGCCCGCGGGTCCTTGGCCGGCACGAGCAGCGCTCCGGCCGGCAGCTTCCGGCCCTCGACCGTGACGCCGGCCTTGGCCCGGTACGTCGGCACCTCGGCGCGCTGCAGGTCGGCGATGACCTGACCCAGCCCGTACGAGGTGGGGCTGAGGACGTAGGCGCCGCGCCGGCCGGGGTGGGCCGGCATCCGCTGCTGCACCGGCTCGACGTCCCGGACGCGGGTCGTGGTCGCCTCGAAGGGCTCGGTGACGGCGTCGACGTCGACACCCAGGAGCAGAGCGAGATTGTCGGTGGTCTCGCTGTACGGCATGATCAGCGGGCACTGCGCGCACTTACGCGCACTGTCCGGGTATTCGTCGATCCGAAGTAGCTGGTCGATCCAGCGCCCCATCGGCTGCTTGGTCTTGAGGACGTAGGAGCCCTCGGGGTACTTCTTCTCCCCCGCGGTGAACGACCGGGTGGCCTTGTCGATCTCCGCCTGACCGAAGTCGAAGAGCTTCAGCATGTCGTACAGGGCGTACGGGTCACGCTGGTTCGCCGGCACGACGTAGGCGTACGGGCCGCCGGTCCAGCTCTCGCTGTTGCGGTTCGACAGGTACAGGTTGTTGTACAGCCACGACCTGGGTTCGCCGGAGACCGTCTTCATACCCGAGTAGACCGCCGCGGCGCCGTACTCCACGATCTGCTTGAGCGTCCAGGTCTTGCTGTCGTACGGCAGCACCGACCGCAGGGTGTTGTCGGCGGGTTCGAGGATCTTGTCGGAGGTGTAGGTGTACGCGAGATCCCGGACCGACGCGATCTCGGTCAACCAGGTCGACGTGCCGAGGAACGGGCTGTAGCCGATGACGTCGGCGTTCCACAGAATGCCGTACGCGTCATTCCACTTCGAGCCCTTCTTGCCCTCCGCGACCAGGTCACGCTGGGTCTGCATGCCGAGCGAGTTGGAGGCGGACACCACGATCGGGTCCAACGTGTCGGACATCGGCTCGTCCCACGGCGGTGACCAGATCCGCGGGGACGTGGCGCCCGCCTGGTGCATGTAGTGCTGGGCGACGGGACGGTACTTCTGCTCCAGCCGGACCCGGGTCTGCGACTCCTTCTGGGTCATCATGAACCAGTCGCGGTTGTCGTCGTGCCCGGTGTAGTGGTGGTACAGGTCGGGGTAGATCCGGTCGTAGCCGGTGCCCGCCGTCTTGTTGAAGTGGTCGACCACGAGGTGCTGCCCGTCGGGATTCTGCGACGGGACGATCAGCAGGATCACGTTGTCGAGAACCTGTCGGGTGAAGTCGGAGTTCTCCGTCGCCATCCGGTGCACGACGTTCACCAGCGACTGGGTGGCGCCGACCTCGGTGGAGTGGATCGTCGCCTCGATGTAGTAGACCGGCAGGCTCTTGGCGGCGAGTTGTCGCGCGTACTCGTCGACGGCGATTCCGGCCCGCTGCGCCTCGGCCCGCATCACGCGGGGGTCGGAGAGCCGTTTGTTGATGTCGAGAACCTGGTCGATTCGCTTGAGGTTGTGCTTGTTGCTCATCAGCAGAATCGGGTAGTCGTTGCCGAGGGTCGTCTTGTCGACAACCTGGTATTCGGCTTCGTCGGAACGGTCCGCGACGAGCTTGAGGTAGCGTTTGACGCTGTTGAAGTCGGCGAGCTTCCCCTCATCCCCCATCTCGAAACCGAAGAATTCCTTCGGTGTCGGGACACCCTTGACCTTGACGCCGGCCTGGGCTGCCACCCGCTCGCCCACCTGGGCCTGCACGGGCACAGCCACGAGTCCCACCATGGCCGTGACGATCGCCACGGAGGCCACGTGCCGTAACCTCATTGCGCCTCCTCGCCTGGAAAACTGGTGGCGATAGATTCACGGCGATCTCACGAGATGGTCAACCATTACCAATGGGTAAGATCAGAATTGAAGACGATCTTCCCGTGAGGCGCTGCCCACGGGGCCATCCGTCCGCCGGGCGGCAGGAACCGACCCTTTTGATCCACGCCTATGCCGAATCCCGCTTCGGGAGTTCGATCCACCGGCGGTGACCAGAGGTGCCCGCCGATGGCCGGCACCGTATGTCGCACGTCGGGCCGGGCTCACCGCAGGACGCCCTCGTGCAGGGCCCGCAGCACCGCGTTGGTGCGGTCCCGGGCGCCGAGCTTGAGCAGGATCGTGGAGACGTGGTTCTTCACCGTCCCCTCGGCGAGGAACAGGGCGCCCGCGATCTCCCGGTTGGTGTATCCCGCGGCCACCAGCCGCAGCACCTCCAGCTCCCGTTCGGTCAGCTCCTGCGCCGGCGCCGCGGCCACGCCGACGGGCAACGGTGCGGAGCGGATGGCGCGCAGCAGCCGGTCGGTGATCGACGCGGCGATGAGCGTGCCACCGGACGCGAGCGTCTCCACCGCCCGGGTCAGCTGTTCCAGCGTGACGTCCTTGAGCAGGTAGCCGCGCGCCCCGGCGCGAATCGCGTCGAGGACCAGGGTGTCGTCGTCGAAGGTGGTCAGCACGAGCACCGGGACGTCCACCGCGCGTTCGCGCAGCCGCCGCAGCGTCCAGATGCCGTCGCGGTGCGGCATCCGCAGGTCGAGCAGGGCGACATCAGGCCGCCGCTCGACGATCACCGCCAGCGCCGCCGCACCGTCGTCCGCCTCCCCCACCACCTCGATGCCCGCCACGTCGAGGAGGCTGCGGATGCCCTGCCGGACCAGGGTCTGGTCGTCGACCACCACGACCCGGGTCATCGCAGCGGCACCCGTGCGGTGACCCGGAAACCCGGTCCGCCGTCGTACGCGACCTCCCCACCCAGCGCCGCGAAGCGCTCCGCGATCCCGCACAGCCCGTTTCCGGGAACGACCTGGGCCGCGCCCTGCCCGTCGTCGGTCGCGGCGAGCCGGATGGTCTCGCCGTCCCGCGCGACGGTGATCCGGAGCTCCCGTGCCTGGGCATGGCGCAGGGTGTTCGTCACGATCTCCTGAACCGCCCGGACGAGTGCCGCGCTCTGCTCCTCGTCCACCTCGACGTCGTCGCTCACCTCGACCGTGACGTCCAGGCCCGGAACGTTGCGGCCGACGTCGCGCAGCGCCTGGGCCAGGTCGGTGGCCGGCGCGACGCGCAGCGCGCCGACGGTGGCGCGTACGTCCGCCAGCACGTCACGGGCCACCTGGTTGGCCCGCTCGACGTGTTCCCGGCCGGCCTCCCCGGGGCGGTGCCGCGCGGCCTCCAGCTCCAGCGTGAGGACGGTGAGCTGGTGTCCGATCAGGTCGTGCAACTCACGGGAGATACGCAGCCGCTCCGCCGTACGCGCGGAGCCGGCCAGCAGCACGCTCGCGGCCTGCAGGTCGACGTGCGCCTCGGCGAGTCGACGGCGCAGCTGCTTCTCCCGCTGGATCGCCGTCAGGCTGAACACCGACGCGAGCTGGATCAGTGCGTAGAACGCCGCAGCCGTCACGAGCGGGAGCCCGTCGTCGTGCACCCGGCTCGTGGAGACGGCCACCACACCGCTGTTCAACGCGACCACCACGAGGTTGGCCGGTAGCCGAACGACCTCCGGCCCCAGTGCGGCGATCACGACCAGCAGGATCGGCAGCAGGTCGGCCCGGGGAGCGGTCACGACGACGCCCCAGCCGGCGAGGACCGCGATGCCGTAGGCGGTCCGCCGCGCGGCCGGACGGTCCGCCAGCGCGACGGAGACGGTGGCCGCGACGAGCGTTGTCAGGAACAGCCCGATCCACGCCACCACCGGGATGTCCGGCTCGACCAGGCCGAGCACGACGGGTGACGCGGTGCCCACGCAGACGGCGAGCATCACGAGGCCGGACCACTCGTCGAGCCCGAACCGCCGCATGGGTCCAATCTAACGAGCGGGTCCCTCGCGCCGCGGGTGCCGGAAGTCATGGTGGACGGTGCTGACCTGTGGCACAGGCGGCCGGACGGCCGGGCACCCACCATCGTGGTCATGAGACAGCCCGCCATCCACGTCGAGCACGTGCACAAACGGTACCGAGGCGTCGTCGCGGTCGAGGACGTGAGCTTCCAGGTGGAGGCCGGTGAGGTGTTCGGCATCCTCGGCGCCAACGGAGCCGGGAAGACCACCACTGTCGAGCTGATCGCCGGCCTGCGCCGACCGGATCGGGGGCGGATCCGGGTGCTCGGCCTCGACCCCCGCCGGGACCGCGCGGCCCTGCGTCAGGTGCTCGGGGTGCAGTTGCAGCAGTCCCACCTGCACCACGCCCTGACTGTCGCCGAACTGGTCGGCCTCTACCGCTCGTTCTACCCCGATCCGCGCCCCGCCGCCGCGCTGCTGGATCTGGTCGAGCTGAGCGGGCACGCCCGGACCCGTTTCGAGAAGCTCTCCGGGGGTCAGCAGCAGCGCCTCTCCATCGCCCTCGCCCTGGCCGGCCGACCACGCGTGGTGATCCTCGACGAACTCACCACCGGGCTCGACCCCCGGGCCCGACTGCGGGTGTGGGCGGGCGTCGAGGAGCTGCGCGACGAAACCGTACTGCTCGTGAGCCACTCGATGGAGGAGGTCGAGCGGCTCTGCGACCGGGTCGCGCTCTTCGACCGCGGTCGGATCGTCGCCGTGGACACCCCCGCGGAACTGGTCGTCCGGGCCGGCGCCGCGACCCTGGTGGAGGCGTTCGTCGCGCTCACCGGGAGGGAACTCACGCCGGAGGAGGACGCATGACCGAGCTGACGGTACGGCGACCGGGCCCCCGCGCCTGGCTGACCCTGACCGTGTGCGAGGCGAAGATGGTGGTCCGGGACACCGCCGGCCTGGTCGTGCCGATCGGCCTGCCGATTCTGATCATGGTCATGAACGCCTCTGCCGCCGCCGGCGAGCAGGTCGTCAACGGCCGCTCGGCGCTGGACGTCTACGTGCTGCCGCTGGTCCTCACGATCGTCCTCACCAGCATCGGCGTCGTCAACATGCCGAGCTTCCTGGCGTACTACCGCCGGTCGGGGATACTGCGTCGGCTCGCTGTCACTCCGGCCTCGCCCGCGATGGTGCTCGCGGCGCAGATGGTGGTGAGCCTCGCCCAGGCGGTGATCGGCATCGGCGCGGCCTACGCCGTCGCCGTGTTCGCGTACGGGGCACTCCCGCCCGTCGACCTGGGTGTCGCGCTCGGTGTCGCCGGGCTCGCGGTCGCGGCGATGTACGGAACGGGGATGATCGTGGCCTCGGTGGCGCCCACCCCGAACTCCGCCGTGGCGATCGGACTGATCGCGTTCTTCGCGTTCGGGGCGGTCGGTGGGATGTTCGGCGACACCTCCGCCCTGCCGGACCCGTTGCGGCAGGTCGGCTCCTGGCTACCGTTCGGCGCGACGGTCGACGCGCTCTCCGCCGCCTGGGCCGGAACGGCCGTCGACACGTCGAGCCTGGTCGGTCTGGCGCTCTCGGCGACCCTCGGAGCGGGCGTGGCGACGGTGTTCTTTCGCTGGGACTGAACGGACGGGCGGCGGCCAGGCCGACCGGGCGCGAGGGACGGCCCGCGCGTCGGTGGGCGACCACTCGCGCCGATGGTGAGGATCACCACCATCGGCGAACTCTACCCTTACGGAAGGGTAGGGTTTGCCGAGGTCGTCAGGGTGTGGCAAGGGCCGCCCCGACGGCCCTGCCGCGAGCCGGGGCGATGAGGCCCATCCGGATCGCGGCCGACACCGATCGCCTCTTCAGCCGTCTCCCGCCCACGGGGACGGCTGACGCGCGCCCTCCCATGGGCGACTGAGTGGAAATGGCTGAATGTCTCCTGCACTGTCGGCGGTCACCCGACCGCACCTGCCCCGCCCGTCCTGGCTCGCGCCCAAGGTGTTGCGCACCGAGGTCCTCGCCGGCCTGGTCGTCGCGCTCGCGCTGATCCCCGAGGCGATCTCCTTCTCGATCCTGGCCGGCGTCGATCCCCGCGTCGGCCTCTTCGCCTCGTTCACCATGGCGGTCACCATCGCGATCTGCGGCGGCCGCCCGGCGATGATCTCCGCGGCGACCGGCGCCGTCGCCCTCGTCGTGGCGCCGCTGGCCAAGGAGCACGGCCTGAACTACCTCATCGCGGCGGTGATCCTCGGGGGCGCGATCCAGGTCCTGCTCGCCGCGCTCGGGGTGGCGAAGCTGATGCGGTTCATTCCCCGCAGCGTCATGGTCGGCTTCGTCAACGCCCTCGCCATCCTGATCTTCACCGCGCAACTCCCGCAGCTGGTCGGGGTGCCGTGGCTGGTCTACCCCCTCGTCGCCCTGGCGCTGGCGATCATCGTGCTGCTCCCCCGACTCACCCGCGCGGTCCCCGCTCCGCTGGTCGCGATCGTCGTGCTGACCGTCGTCACGGTGGTCGCCGGGCTGGTCGTGCCGACAGTCGGGGACGAGGGCGCCCTCCCGGACAGCCTGCCGACGTTCGGCGTGCCGCAGGTGCCCTGGACCCTGGACACCCTCACCCTGATCGCCCCCTACGCCCTGGGGATCGCACTGGTCGGGCTGATGGAGTCGCTGATGACGGCCAAGCTCGTGGACGACATCACCGACACCCACTCCAACAAGACCCGGGAATCCTGGGGTCAGGGCGTCGCGAACATCGTCACCGGCTTCTTCGGCGGCATGGGCGGCTGCGCGATGATCGGGCAGACGATGATCAACGTTAAGGCGTCGGGTGCCCGAACCCGTCTCTCCACGTTCCTGGCGGGCGTGTTCCTCCTGCTCCTGGTCGTGGCGCTCGGCGACGTGGTAGCCGTCATCCCGATGGCCGCGCTGGTAGCCGTGATGATCATCGTTTCCGTGTCGACCTTCGACTGGCACTCGATCGCACCGAGGACGTTGAAGCGGATGCCGTACGGCGAGACGGCCGTCATGCTGGCCACCGTCGCGGTCACGCTGGCCACCCACAACCTTGCCGCCGGGGTCGTCGTCGGCGTGCTCACCGCCATGGTCGTCTTTGCTCGGCAGGTCGCCCGGCTGGTCGAGGTCACCAGCGTCCTTGACCCGGAGGGGACGACCCGGATCTACTCGGTCCATGGTGAGCTCTTCTTCGCCTCCAGCAACGACCTGGTCGGGCAGTTCGACTACGCCAACGACCCGGACAACGTGGTGATCGACATGACAGACGCGCACGTCTGGGATCCGTCCTCCGTCGCCGCGCTGGACGCGATCACCACGAAGTACGCCGCGCGGGGCAAGACCGTCGAGATCGTCGAGCTGAACAAGCCGAGCGCCCGGATCCACGGCACCCTGGCCGGCCGGCTCGGTGGCGCCCACTGATGGCCGCCCCCGGCCACCGTGCCGGTCCGGAGCGCAGCTCCGGACCGGCACCGGGTCAGCTGATGCAGATCGGGGAGGCCGCCGAGCGGGTCGGGCTCAGCATCCGCACCATCCGCCACTACGAGGAGGCCGGCCTGATCGTGCCCTCCGCGCGCAGCGACGGCGGTTTCCGGCTCTACACCGACGCCGACCTGGACCGCCTCGCCGTGGTCAAGCGGATGAAGCCGCTCGGCTTCACTCTCGAGGAGATGCGTGACCTGCTCCTCGTCCTCGACGCCCTCGACACCGCCACCGGCACCGACCGCCAGGAGTTGCTGGACCGGCTCGCTCTGTTCCACAGCACCGCGACGGCCCGGGTCAGCGCGCTACGCGACCAGCTCGCCATGGCCGAGGAGTTCGCGGGCACCCTCCGCGGCAGACTCGACCGGCACCGGAACGGCTGACCGCCCCGCCGCTGCCGGCTCGGGAACCCACCCGACCGGTTAGTCCGGTGCGGCCGGGTAGGTGCGGGTCTCGGTGGCCTTCACAGCCGCCCAGACCCGCTGGCCCGGCGCGAGGTGCAGCTGGGCGGCGGCGAGCGGAGTGATGTCGGCCGCGACCTCGATCGGACCGGAGAGCTGGACCCGGAGGTTGTCGCCGTTCGGCTGGATGCCGCTGATGGCGGCCGGCCAGGTGTTGCGGGGGCTGCCGTCGGGGCGCTCGGGATGCAGGGCGACGGCCGACGGCGGGAAAGCGACGAAGACGTCGCCGTCGTGCTGCTCGGCCGCCGTCAGCCGGAACCCGTCGCTGAGCAGGACGGTCTGCCCGGTGGCGCGACCGCGGTAGAGGTTGAGACCGACGAGGCGGGCGACGTAGTCGGTGCGGGGCTGTGCGGTGATGGTCGCGGCGTCGCCCTCCTGGACGACCTGACCGTGCTCGATGATGACGAGCCGGTCGGCGAGGACGAGAGCGTCGAGCGGGTCGTGCGTGACCAGCAGGGTGGCTCCGGGGTGCGCGGCGAGGTGCCGCTGGAGCTGGGCGCGGGTGTCGAGCCGGGTGCGGGCGTCGAGAGCGGCCAGCGGTTCGTCGAGCAGCAGCAGCGCCGGGGCGACCGCGAGGGCCCGGGCGAGGGCGACCCGTTGGGCCTGCCCGCCGGAGAGCTGGCGAGGCTTGCGGCGGGAGTGCTCGGCCAGCCCCATCCGGTCCAGCCAGTCGGCCGCCCGCTGCCGCGCCTGCCGCCGGTCCAGCCCGTGCCGGCGGGGGCCGAAGGCGACGTTGTCCAGCGCGCTGAGGTGCGGAAAGAGCAGGTAGTCCTGGAAGACCACACCGACCGGGCGTTGCTCGGTGGGAACCCGGATCCGGCTGCCGGGACGGTCGAGCTCGTGGCCGGCGAGGGTGAGGTGCCCGGCCGACAGGCCGAGCAGCCCGGCGAGTGCCCGCAGGGCGGTGCTCTTACCGGCGCCGTTGGGTCCGAGGAGGGCGACGACCTCACCGGAGCTGATCGTCAGCGGCAGGTCGAGCCGGAAGCTCCCCCGGTCCACGACGAGATGGGCGTCGAGCAGCGGCTCGAGCACCTGCGGCGCCGACGGATGGACGGTGAGGTCGGCGGTCACGGGGCGCTGATCCAACGGTCCCGAAGGGTGGCCAGGATCGCCACCGACACGGCGAGCAGGACGAGGCTGAGCACGATGGCGGCCTCCAGGTCGGTCTCCAGCGCGAGGTAGACGGCGAGCGGCATGGTCTGCGTACGCCCGGGGAAGTTGCCGGCGAAGGTGATGGTGGCGCCGAACTCGCCCAACGCCCGCGCCCAGCAGAGCACCCCACCGGCCGCGATACCGGGCGCGACGAGCGGGAGCGTGACGTGGGTGAAGGTGGTCCAGCGGTTGGCCCCCAGGGTGGCCGCGGCTTCCTCGTACCGGCTGTCGGCGCCGCGCAGCGCCCCCTCGACGGCGATGACCAGGAAGGGCATGGCGACGAACGCCTCGGCGAGCACCACACCGGTGGTGGTGAACGGCAGGGTGACGCCGAACGTGGAGTCGAGCCAGGAGCCGAGCAGGCCACGGCGACCGAAGACGAGCAGCAGCGCCACGCCGCCGACCACCGGTGGCAGGACGAGCGGCACGGTGACCAGGGCGCGCACGATCCGCCGGCCGGGGAACTCGATCCGGGCGAGCAGCCACGCCAGCGGCACGCCGAGGGCCAGGCAGAGCAGCGTCGCGAGGGTGGCGGTCAGCAGGGAGAGCCGGAGCGCGGTGAGTACGCCCGGTTCGGTGAGCCGCTGCGGCAGCGTCGCCCACGGGGCGCGCGCCAGCAGACCGGCCAGCGGCAGGATCAGAAAGAGCAGTCCGAGCACAGCCGGCAGCAACAGGGCCAGCGGGATGCGACCGGCGCGCCGGGGTCGCTGCCGTGGCGCGGCCGGTCGGGGGCGCGCCACGGTGGTGTCGAGCCGGGGCATCGGCTACGGGGCCCCGAACCCGGCCGCGGTGAGGACGGCGCGGCCGGGGTCGGAGAGCACGTAGTCGACGAACGCCTTCGCGGCCGGTTTGTGGGGTGCGTCCTTCAGCACGATGATCGGGTACTCGTTGATCGCCCCGGCCGACTCGGGGAACTCGACGCCGTCGACGTCCGCGGCGGCGCTTTTCGCATCGGTGCGGTAGACCAGCGCGGCGTCGACCTCGCCGAGTTTGACCTTGGCCAGTGCGGCCTTGACGTCCTGCTCGAGGGTCACCGGTGTGAGTCTCACACCCGCCGCGTCGAGCGCCTTCCTCGCCGCGGCGCCGCACGGGACCTGCGCGGCACAGAGCGCCACCTTCACCTCCGGCTCGGTCAGGTCCGCCAGGCCGCCGATCCCGGCGGGGTTTCCCCTGGGTACGGCGATCACGAGCTGGTTCTTCACGAAGATGGTCGGCGTACCGTCGCCGTTGCCCGCGTCGGTGACGGTCTTCATGTTGGCCGGGGCCGCGGAGGCGAAGACGTCGGCCGGTGCGCCCTGGTTGATCTGCGTGGCGAGCGCGGAGCTGCCGGCGAAGCTGTAGGTGACAGTCGTCCCCGGGTTGGCCGCTTCGAAGTCCTTGCCGAGCTGGGTGAACGACTCGGTCAGCGAGGCGGCGGCGAAGACCGTGACGTCGCCGGTGATGCCGGAGGTCGCGCTGCCCGGCCGCGAGCCGGCGGATTCCTCACCACCGCACGCGGCCAGACCCACCACCGCCAGCGCGGCGACGGCCGCCAGGACGGTGCGAGACCGTCGTGTCGTCACGAGCCGGCCCTCCCTCTGTTCCCCGCGATCGCCGCGGGCTTCTCCACGACGACGTTCGTCGACTTGATCACTGCGACCGCTACTGTGCCGACCTCCAGACCCAACTCGTCGACGGCCTCCCGGCTCATCAGCGACACCACCCGGAAGGGGCCGGCCTGGATGTCCACCTGCGCCATGACGGCGTCCTTGACCACGGACGTGACGATGCCGCGCAGCCGGTTGCGCGCCGACGACTCGTCGCGGCCCTCCGGGTCGGCGGACTGCGCCCGCACGAACGCGGCGAGGTCGACCCCGTCCACCACCCGGTGCCCCTGCTCGTCCCGGCCGGCGGTGAGCCGCCCGGCATCCACCCAGCGCCGGACCGTGTCCACGCTGACGCCGAGCAGCTCGGCCGCTTCACTCATCCGAAACACCGTCACACGGCCACAGTAACGGACGGCACCTGCGGCCGAGAAGACGCAGAACGTGCCGTAACTGCGGCTGGTCGTTCCGTTCTCCGGATCGCATCTGCGGGATGGCGACGGCCCTCCCCCGCGACCCGCAGGCGCTAGAAGCCGGCCACCGGACGTGGCCGGTAGGGCGCCTCCAACGCCTCGACCTCCTCGTCGGTCAGTTCGATGTCGAGCGCGGCGACGGCGTCGTCGAGGTGGACCGGCTTGGTCGCGCCGACGATCGGCGCGGTGACCCGGCCGGCCACCCAGGCCAGCGCGATCTGCGCGCGGGACACCCCCCGGTTCTCGGCGATCGTCGCGACGGTCTCCACGATCTGCCGGTCGGTCTCCTCGTGGCCGCCGTAGAGGGTGCGGCCGAACTCGTCCGACTCGGTGCGCGTGGTGCTCGCGCCCCAGTCGCGGGTCAGCCGGCCGCGGGCGAGGGGGCTCCATGGGATCGTCGCGATGCCCTGGTCCGCGCAGAGCGGCAGCATCTCCCGTTCCTCCTCGCGGTACAGCAGGTTGTAGTGGTTCTGCATCGAGACGAACCTCGTCCAGCCGTTCAGGTCGGCCAGGTAGAGCGCCTTGGCGAACTGCCATGCGTGCATCGAGGACGCCCCGAGGTACCGCACCTTGCCCGCCTTGACGAGGTCGTGCAGGGCCTCAAGGGTCTCCTCGATCGGCGTCGCGTGGTCGAAGCGGTGGATCTGGTAGAGATCGACGTAGTCGGTGCCGAGCCGGCGCAGGCTGTTGTCGATCTCGGTGTTGATCGCCTTGCGGGACAGGCCGGCGCCGTTCGGGCCGGGACGCATCCGACCGTGCACCTTGGTGGCGATGACCACGTCGTCGCGGTGGGCGAAGTCCTTCAGCGCGCGGCCGACGATCTCCTCGCTACTGCCGTCGGAGTAGACGTTCGCGGTGTCGAAGAAGGTGATCCCGGCGTCGAGCGCCTGCCGGATGAACGGACGGGCCTCCGCCTCGGGCAGGGACCACGCATGGTTGCCCCGAGCCGGATCGCCGTAGCTCATCGTCCCCAGGCAGACCCGCGAGACCTCCAGACCGGTCGAGCCCAGCCGTACGTACTGCACGATGCCTCCACTGTGGGCTGACGGGAGGTGCCCACAGTTGCGCACAGTACTCCGGCGGACGGCGGAGTCCCTGGTCCGCGGACTCGCGCCCGGCCCTAGCTAGCCCCGCGCCGCGTCGTCGCCGCGCAGGCTCCGGTAGAGCCCGTACCCGGCCTCCAGACCTCCGACGACCATGAGGACCACACCGAGCTTGGAGGGCGTGAAGACGAGAACGTGCTCGTCGGACCCGAAGAGCCGGAGCGCCAGCCCCAGCACGAAGGTGACCAGGCCGGTCACGAGCGTCTTGCGGGCAGCGGCCACAGCGATCCCTCCCACGGGTCCGTGTCATCAGCTGGGAAAACCGTATTCAGTCCCGCCCGGGGCGGCCTCCTGCCGGTTGCGGAGATCGCACTACATCCTTCGGCCGACAATGCCGTTCCCCCGCCGGAACCGTTGTCGCCTCCGTCCGCATCCTCCGGCACTACGATCATCACAGGGAGATAACGGAATTGAGGTTCACCCATGCTTACGGCCGTTGCCACCGGCGTCGACGAGCCGCTGTCGATCACCGAACGCGAGGTCCCGGAGCCCGGCCCGGGTGAGGTCCTGGTCAGGATCACCGCGTGCGGGGTCTGCTACACGGACCTGGACCTGCTCCAGGGGCACTGGCCCGTCGCCCGTTTCCCGGTCGTGCCGGGCCACGAGATCACCGGTGTGGTGGCCGCCGCCGGTCCCGGCGTCTCGTGGCCGCCGGTCGGCACCGCCGTCGGCGCCCAGTTCCTCGGCGACTCCTGCCGCCACTGCGACTACTGCGTACGCGGCGAGCAGATCCTCTGCCCCCGCAAGCGGATCACCGGCATCCTCATGGACGGCGGATACACCGAGTACGCCGTTCTCAAGGCCGACTTCGTCACGCCGCTGCCGGAGGGGCTCGACCCGGTCGCCGCGGCGCCGCTGATGTGCGCGGGGCTGACCGCCTTCAACAGCCTGCGGCAGGGCGGGATCAGCGCCACGTCGCGCGTCGCGGTCATCGGCACCGGCGGGGTCGGCACGCTGGCGGTGCGCTACGCCGTCGCCATGGGCGCCCGTGTGACAGTCATCGGTCGGTCGCACCGGGGCGAGGCGGCGGCGAGGGAGATGGGCGCCGAGCGGTTCATCGCCACCCAGGACACCGACCCGGGCGAGGCTCTCAAGACCTGGGACAACTGCGGGGCGAACCTCGTCGTCAACGCCTCCCCCTCGACCTCGGCCGCGGCGGCGACCATCACCGGCCTGGCGCCCGACGGCTGGCTCGTGCTGTGCGGGTACGACCCCGAACCGTTGATCCTGCCCACCCGGGTGATGGTCCTCAACCGGCTGCACGTCATGGTCAACCCGTCCGGCTCCCCGCACGACCTCCGCGACACGCTCGCGTTCTCGGTGGCGCACGGCATCCTGCCCGAGGTCGCCCCGATCGGGCTGCGGGACGTCAACGCCGCGCTCGACGGCATGGCCCAGGGTTCCTCCGGCCAGCGGTCGGTCATCGCCTTCGACTGACCGGTCGCCGAGCGCCGGCGCAGCGACTGCCGGCCGCGGTTTCCTCGGGCGGCAGCGGGAAGTCGCCCCGGCCGGCGACCGCCGTCCCCGTCTCGCCGGGGAGGTCCGGGATGGCTCGCAGGGGCGTGCTGCTGGTCGCCGCCTTCATCCCCTTCTCCTGGCCGCCCATCGAGGGTGAGGTCGCCGGCGTCCGCCGCGCCCACGAGAGGGCGCCTGAGCCGCCCGCCCGGGAGCGTGGCAGGGCGGTCAGGCGGGCTGCGGCGCGGGCGATTCGCGGGGAGGTTCGACCGAGACGTAGGCGGATACCGCGCGGAGGAAGTCCGGCGCGTCGAAGATCCTGCCGGCGGAGGCGACGCCGCTCGTCCTGGTCCGACCGTCGAGGACGCGGCGGACCGCCTCGACCGCCAGCGGCGCGCTGACGGCGTAGATGTCCTGGCCGCTGGCGACGACCCGACGCCGCGTCCGGCCGGAGCGCACGACGACGTCGACGGTGAACGTCTGGGCGGACCGGCCCCGCTCGTCGACCGCGGTCGGAGGGGTGTCCGCGGCGGCCAGGTCGTGCGCCGCGTCGGCGGTCAGGTAGGTGCGCACCTCGGGGATGGACAGGTGGCTGGGGACGGTGACGACCTCGGCCATCGTGAACCCGCCGAGAACGGTCCGCGGGCCCAGCGGCGCTGGGAAATCCCAGTTCACGGCCGGCAGGTCGCTCTCGTCGGAGTAGTACTCCAGCCGGCCGCCGGTGTAGCGGACACGTCGGCCGTCGCGCCGCTGCCGGGAGACGGTGCCGGAGGCGAGGGTCCCGGCCGTGGGGTGCCAACTGCTCAGCCCGTACGCGACGTGCGCCTCGTCGGCCGCCGTCCAGTCGCCCATCGCCGTGGTGACCAGCAGGTCGCCGAGCCCGCCGAAGAAGGCCATCGCCGGGACCACCGCGACGCCCGCGCCGAGGGCGCGCTCGGCGTACCGGGTGAACGTGTCGAGGTTCGCCTCGATCTCGGCCGCCACGTCGAGGTACGGAATCCCGGCGCGCAGGGCTGCCTCGATGACGGGGCCCGCGGTCGAGGCGAACGGGCCGGCGCAGTTGATGACCGCGTCCGCGCCCTTCAACGCCGCGTCGAGCGAGGCCGGATCGTCGACCGACGCCACCCGGTGGTCGAGGCCCGGATGCGATGCCGCCAGCGCCTGGAGCTTGCCGGCGTCACGGCCGAGCGGAAGCGGGACGAACCCACGATCGCGCAGCTCCGCCAGCACGAACCGCCCGGTGTGCCCGTACGCACCGAACACCGCCACGGTCTGTCCCGAAATCATCTGCGGCTCCTCCTCAGGAGATCGACTGAGAAGATCCTCTCCGCTGCGGTAGGACCGGACGAGTGTCTGGAACGCCATCCCCCATACAATTTCGGACATGAGTACCGTCGCGCTCGCCGCCACCGACGGAATGCTGCACTTCGAGCTCGCGATGGCCTGTGAGATCTTCGCCCACGACCCGTCCGGCCTGGCCGACCCCTGGTACGACCTGGTGGTCTGCGGCCCGGGCCCGGCCGGGATCGGCCGGTTCCGGATGGATCCCGACGACGGGCTGGAGCGGCTCGCCCGCGCCGACACCGTGATCATCCCCGCCGTCGAGGACGTCGACGCGGAGGTACCACCCGACCTGCTGGACGCCGTCCGCGCGGCGCACGCGGCGGGCGCCCGGCTGGTCTCGCTCTGCACCGGCGCGTTCGTGCTGGCCGCCGCCGGCGTGCTGGACGGGCTGCGGGCGACCACGCACTGGGCCCACACCGAGGTGCTGGCCGCCCGCTATCCACGGGTGGAGGTCGACCCGGACGTGCTCTACGTCGACAACGGCAGCGTGCTCGCCTCCGCCGGCAAGGCCGCCGCCATCGACCTGTGCCTGCACCTGATCCGCCGCGACCACGGCTCGACGGTCGCCAACGCCGTCGCCCGCCGCCTGGTCGTACCGCCGCACCGCGCCGGCGGTCAGGCCCAGTTCGTCACCACCCCGGTGCCCGCCCGCGACGACCATCCCCTCGCCGAGCTCTTCCCCTGGGCGATGGAGCGGCTGGACCGGCCGCTGACCGTGGAGGATCTGGCCCGCCGGGCGAACATGAGCTCCCGCAACCTGACCCGCCATTTCCGGTCGGTGACCGGCACCACCCCGTTGCAGTGGCTCTCCACGCAGCGGATCCGCCGGGCGCAGGAGCTGCTGGAGCAGACCGACGACGGCATCGACGCCATCGCGGAGGCGGCCGGCCTGGGCACCGCCACGACGCTACGAAGGCACTTCCACCGCACCGTCGGTGTACCGCCGGACGCCTACCGCCGCACCTTCCGCAGCGCCGGGCCCGCAGCCGGATCGTGACGACCACCCGGCCGACCGGTGGCGCGCGGCTCCGGCGCCGCGTCACCCGACAACCGCCCTGGTGGCCGGTGCCGATCCGCCCGGGTCGCCGTCGCGACGACTCCGACCGGCGGTCCCGGCCACCACCTCCCGCGGCCGCCCCGACGCGCTACTCGGAGGACCGGGCGCGCTGCTGCTCGCGGTACCGGTCGACCGGCAGGCCGCCGCGGCCCCAGTTCTCGGTCTCGACCTCGTCGATGACGACGAAGGTCGAGTCCATCGGCTTGTGCAGCACGTCGAGCAGGAGCTTGCTGACGCCCTGGATGAGCGCCGCCTTCTCCTCGGCGGTGGCCGCCGTCGCGCCGGGGCTGGTCCCCTCGCGGGTGATCTGGATCGTGACGATGGGCATCTCGGGTCCCTTCCGGAGGATCGACTCGGTCAGTTGCCGGCGTTCTGACCGCCGTCGACGTGCAGGATCTCGCCGGTGACGAACGGGGCGGACTCGAGATAGACGACGGCGTCGACGATGTCGCTCGTCTCGCCCATCCGGCCCACGGGGTGCAGCGCGGCGAACGTGTCGTGGTACTCGACCGGGTGCATCGGGGTCTTGATGATGCCCGGGGCGACGGCGTTGACCCGTACGCCTCGGGTCGCGTACTCGATGGCCAGCGACTTCGTGGCGGAGCTGAGGCCGCCCTTGGTCAGCGACGCGAGGACGGACGGCACGTTGGAGTTGGGCTGGTCCACGAAGCTGGTGGTGATGGTGACGATGTGCCCCCCGCCGTTGGCGAGCATGTGCGGCAGGACGCGCCGGGTGAGGTGGAAGAACCCCCCGAGATTGACCCCGGTGAGCAGCGCATAGTCCTCGTCGGTGTACTCGGTGAACGGCTTGGCGACGAAGACGCCGGCGTTGTTGACCAGGGTGTCGATGCGGCCGAAGCGCTCCAGCGCCGCGCTGACCACCCGGTCGGCGGTCTCAGCGTCGGCGATGTCTCCCTGCACGACGACGACGTCCGGGTCGGTGGTGGTGATCGAGCGTGAGGTGGCCACGACGGCGTAGCCGAGCTTGCGGTACGCCTCGACGAGGCCGGCCCCGATGCCCTGCGACCCGCCGGTGATCACGGCAACCTTCTGATTGGTGCCCATCATGATCCTCTCCATCTGTTGGTTTGCGCCCGGATGTCCACTAGACGACCGGTCGACTAAACGCTAGCCGACCGGTCGGGTATCGTCGAATGCATGGGACGGACGAGTGACGCGCGGAACAAGATCCTCGAAGCGGCCGCGACGCTTATCGAGCAGCGTGGCTACTCGGCGCTGGGTGTGGCCGAGATCTGCGCGACGGCGGGCGTGCCGAAGGGCAGCTTCTACTACTTCTTCGAGTCCAAGCAGGCCCTCGCCCTCACCGTCATCGACGAGCACTGGGCGGCCCAGCGGCAGCAGTGGGTCGAGCTGCTCAGCAGCGAACGCGACCCGCTGCACCGCCTGCGGGACCTGTTCGAGGCGACGGAGGAGGTGCAGCGGGTCGGGCAGCAGAAGGCCGGGCTGGTCACCGGCTGCCTCTTCGGCAACCTCGCCCTGGAGCTGAGCACCCAGGCCGAGGAGATCCGCAGCCGCCTGCAGGAGATCTTCGACGCCCAGATCGACCTGATCGAGCAGGTGGTCGTCGAGGCGAAGGAGCGCGGTCAGGCCGCCGCCTCGGTCGACGCCCGCGACGCCGCCCGATCCATCGTCGCCCAGATCGAGGGGCGCGCCCTGCTCGCGAAGCTGCTCAACGATCCGGCCCAGCTCGAAGCGCTCTGGCGCAACTGCCTGGACCTGCTCCAGGTGCCGGCGCCGGAGCGGTCCACCATCGGCTGAGCTCCCCCACCCCCCCCCACCGGTACGCACGGCGCGGGTGACGAAAATCGGTATGCGTGGCCGCACATCGTTCTCACAATGGCGGCGTGACCGGCACCGTTCCCCGCAGCCAGACCTGGACCGTCGCCCCGGTCGATGTGAGCTCACCCGAGGCGGCTTCGCTGCTCCGGGATTACTTCATCGACGTCAGCGACCGCTATTTCCAGCTCCACCTCGGCCGCCGGTCGACACCCGCCGAGATCGAGGAGGGGCTCGCCGACCATCCGAGCGACGATCTCACCCCGCCCACCGGCGTGTTCCTGGTGGCGAGACACGGCGACGACCCGGCCGGCTGCGCGGGCCTGCGCGTGCTCGACAGGCGGACTGTCGAATTGACCCGGATGTTCGTACGCCACGCGCGGCGCGGCACGGGCGGCGGCGCGCGCCTGCTGGCCGCGGCCGAGGAGGCCGCCCGCGACCTCGGCGCGGCGCGGATCGTGCTCGACACCCGGCTCGACCTGGTCGAGGCGCGCGCCCTCTACGTCAGGCACGGCTACGCCGAGGTGCCGGCGCACAACGACCGCCGGTACGCGGAGATCTGGTACGGCAAGGAGCTCGGCCCGGCACGGTCATCGCCTCGCTGACCGGGCCGGCCGTCGTGGAGGCGTCGGCGCGCGGCCCGGGGAGGGCGGACCGCCCGCTACCCGAGCGCCTGCCGGGCGGCCTCGCCCATGGGGTCGTCGCGGGTGGGCAGCCGGCGGATGGTCGGCAGCACCTCCTCCCGGAAGACGGCGTGCAACCGGCGCAGCTCCCGCACCGGATACGTGGCGTCGTCGACCCGCACGTCCCAGAGCGGGTACGGCTGATCGCCGATCACCGTGACGGTCGCCGACCGTCCGCCGTGCCGGTCGCCGCCGGTCCCCTCGCCGGCCTCGATCGCGAGCACGAGCCGTTCCGCCAGGTCCAGCTCCCGGCTCTCCTCGAACACCCGGACAATCTCCCCCAGCGTCTCCGGGCCGACCAGGCGGTTGCCCTGCGCCGCGTAGCCCGGCCCGGTCCGGTGCCCGGCCCAGCCCTTCGTCCGGGAGCCGGTGAAAGCGTGGGAACGGCCCTGCTGGTCGACCATGCCGACCTGCCGCACCTCCCGACCGGGGTCCCGGGCCAGCAGCTCCGTCAGGACGTCGTGCGGCGAGCGCCCCTCGCCGAGCAGCGGCAGGCCGTCGTAGGCCAGGAACGGGTTGGGGGTGGCCTGGGTCGCCACCGCGCCGGCGCCGGCGTGGACGTGCGCGACGAGCTTGCCGACCGCGGGTCTGGCCGTCAGCGCGCCCACCCCCAATTGGCCGGTACGCGGACACCGTGCGGCGATCGAGAAGGTCACGTCCGGCAGGTACCCGCAGCGACGCCCGGCATGCCGCCCGCTGCCGGGCTGCCCTGATGGTCGCCACCACCACCAAGACATTGATGGACTTGCATGTCTTGCGCGGGCTCGTGTATGAAGACTTACGACTCGTTAAGGCTCTGCTTCCGCGGAAGGAGCGACGATGAAACATGCCCTGCGACGCCTGCGAACGGTGGCCGCACTCGGCGCCTGCGCACTCGGGCTGAGCCTGCTGTCGGCACCCGCCCAGGCGTACTCGGTTCAACCTCTCGCGCCACTCTCCGACCGAGCACCCGAGTCGGAACAGTTCGCCGCCGAGGGCGTGACGACCGTCGGTGAGTTGCGTACCGTCGACGGCTCGTTGTCGTACGCCCGCAACGGCCGGACCCAGATCATCAGCCACCCCGGCGCCACCTACGTCAAGGTGCACTTCAGCTCCCTGCGGCTGACCCCCGGCGAGTACGTCACCGTGGCGAGCCCGGACGGCCGGGAGAGCTACCGGTACGACCGCGAGCTGAACCGGGCCACCGGCTCCGACTACACCACCGACGGGCAGCCCGGCTTCTGGGCGATGTCGGTGGAGGGCGACACCGCGGTGGTGACGCTGCACAGCAGCCGCCCCTCCGGCGGCAGCGCCGCGACCATCGACCGGTTCTGGCGCGGCTACGACCGCGCGGAGATCGCGCAGCACAACTTCTCCACCCAGTCGGTCTGCAGCACCGACGCCCGCCGCGACGCGGTCTGCTACCAGAGCAGCCACCCCACCGAGTACGCCCGCGGCAACGCGGTGGCGCGGCTGCTGATCAGTGGCGGCGGACTGTGCACCACGTGGCGGGTCGGCGACACCAACCGCATGCTGACCAACAAGCACTGCTTCTCGACGCAGGCCGCGGTCAGCGGCAGCGAGATGCAGTTCAACTACCAGTGCGCCACCTGCGGCGGCGCGAACCCCGGCGCCGGCACCAAGGTCAGCGGCGCCACGCTCTACCGGGTCAGCAGCGGTGGCTCCAACCAACTGGACTACGCCCTGTACTCGGTGAACAACTTCGCCTCCATCCAGGGGTTCGGCACGCTCTACCTGGCGACGAGCGCCACCACCACCGGCACCCAGATGTACATCCCGGGGCACGGCGACGGCAGCCCGAAGCGCTTGTCGATCTTCGAGGACTCGCAGAACGGCGCGAGGTGCACCGTACGGAACGCGAACTACAACACCTGGAACATCAGCTACAGCTGTGACACCTCCGGCGGCAACTCCGGCTCGCCGGTGCTGAACAGCAGCCACCGGGTGATCGCCCTGCACCACCTCGGCGGCTGCCCGTCCAACCAGGGCGCGAAGGCGCACCTCATCTACAACGAGATCGCCAGCCTGATCGACAACGGCTGACGACGGCGAACGGTGTCCGGGGGCGCGCCTCGCGCCCCCGGACTGCCGTCAGAACCAGTGCCGTGAACGGGGTGTCTGCCACCGCGCCCGAGCCTCACTTGCCGTAGTAGAAGTCGGCCGCCTCTCATCGAGTGGCCGTGGTGGGAAACCGACCCCGAGTCGGCCAACTCGTGGGACGGCACTGTGGGCTTTCCGCGTGACCCGGGCGCTCACGGCTGGCACAACACGCCCTGGCGGCGGGAACCCGATTCCGCCCAACTCCAACCCGGTGACCCTTGCTTGGTCGGCCTCCCACCGACGGAGGTCCTGATTACCTCCGTCGAGAGGTTCGATCCTCCCGCCGACTTCGGATTCCTACCCCGGCCGGACTACGTGCTCGGCGTCGTTCCTGTCGCCGCGATCGAGGAACAGGAAGCGGGCTACGTCCTCTACCCCACGGCCTGGAAATCCTCGACGCCGGCAAGCGCCTGCCACCGGCGCTCCTACGGGCAATCCTCGACCCGACCGCGGAGCAGGTCGAAGCCGACTGAACCGGCCTGAGCACCACACCCCGGCGCGGGCGGAATCGCGACGGCTCGCCGGCAGGGCCGGCGCTCGCCCGGGAATGCCACGGTAGGTCCCTCTCGTGAGGGAGCACCTTCCCCCGTCGGCGGGGGCCGTCCGCGCCGGTGCGCGGGAAGGATCGGGTGCATGACGACATCGGCATCGATCGCTCGCGGGACCGGTAGCGGCCTGACGTACGCAGTGCTCGGCTGGGCCGTGGCATACGGGGGCGTACGTCTGGCGTGGACGATCGGCGAGGCCCCGGAGTTCGGGCCGTTCGTCTCGGACCTGCTGGGCTTCACCGGCTGGCGGTCGGTGGCGTTGTGCGTGGCAGCAGGGGTTCTGGCGGTCGCGCTGGACCGGGCGGCGACCTGGCGGCCGGTGCTTGCCGGCGTCGCCTGGACGGTAACCGGGGCGCTGGTCGCGGCCGCCGGAATCCTGCTGCCGGAGCTGGTCGGGTTCCTGCTGTTCACGGTCGGCCCGTACTTCGACCCGGTGGCGCTCGCCAGCCGACTCGGTTGTGTCACCGGAGCGGCCCTGCTCGGGCTGGCCACCGCCGGTTACCAGCGGCGCACCCGAGGGGACTGCCCGGACTGCTGCCGTACGGGCAGACCGGGGCTACGGCGGTCAGCACCTGCCCGATGGGCGCGCTGGGCCGCGTACGCCGCGGTGGTCGGCCTCGTCACCCGCTTCGCGGCCCAGTTCGTGGTGGGCTTCGACGGCCTCACCCAGAACGCCTCCCTGATCGGGCTGGAGATCGGCCTGCTGCTGGCCGGAGTGCTGCTGCCGCTCGCCCTCGTACACCGCTGGGGCGAGATCTGGCCGGGCTGGGTGCCGCTGCTCGCCGGTCGCCGGATCCCTCGACTGCTGTTGCTGGTGCCCGGCTTCGGGCTCGGGGCGGGCATCGTCGCCTACTTCGGCATGGGGATCGTGCAGTTGAGTTCGGGATCGGTCAGCCAGTTCTCCGACACGTTCCTCTGGGTGGCGATGTCGGCGTACTGCCTCCTGGGGCTCGGCCTGCTCGCGGCGTCGGGCGACTACCACCTGCGCACCCGCGTCCCGTGCCGGGCCTGCGACCGGTGACCGGTTCGACACGGGCATCACCGATGGATGCCGCGCGAGCACCTGAAGCAGCTCCGTTCGTCTGCTCGGCGAGGACGGTGCGGAGGTATCAGCCGCGATGCTCGGGCGCGGCGTGGTCAACCTCGACCTGAGGCTTTTCGGGCTCGGCCAAGCCTTCCGCGCGCAGCCGTGCCGAGCGCTCGACGAGCATGTCCTGGGCTTCGTGCAGGCCCGGCCGAGGATCAAGGCCCTCGTGTGAGCGCAACAGCACCGCGGCCTGTATCACCCAGCCTCGGCGAAGGTTTTCGTCGATCCGCTCGCGCACCTGCCGGGACAGCGACATCCACCTCGGATCCTGCACTTGCTCGACCTCCGACCGGAGCCGGTCCGGCCCGTCGCCCTGCGGTTCGTCCACGACGCCTACCCTGCCGCCCGTCATCTAGCCGGACCCGTCACCCGCGCCCGGAGACCGAGGTGTCACGGACGTCCCGAGACCCGACACGGCCGGATTCGCATCGAGCCGGGCGCGCCGTCGCCGGGCGATCATTCGCCAGCCTGCCACCAGCGTCACCAGTCCGACCAGCGCCACCAGGAACTGTCCGAGGGGCCACCAGAGGGCGAGCAGCCGCCTGACGGCGCCTTCAGGCCACGACGGCGACGGCCCCCCGAAGCTGTCCAGCAGGTCGGCCGGCACGTCCACGAAGAGCGCGCCGGACGGTAGCTCCACCAGCTCCGGTCGGGAACCGTCCGGCCGGAACTCCCGCAGCTCGACCGCACCCACCTGCGTCCAGCCGGTCTCGGACCAGAGCTGGTCGTCCGGTCGCTTGGTCAGCCGCTTTTCCGGCTGGTATTCGGCGACGACCGCGTCGCCGTCGCGCTGCCAACCGAGCAGCCGGGCTGCCAAGCCCTGCGCGGGGGGCAGCGTCGGGCCGGTGGCCGGCGCGCCGGTGCGTGCGTCCAGGTAGCCGATCCGGATCGGACGCCGGGCGAGGCGTTGCTCGTCGCAGCCGCCGCCGTCCTCGCAGTCGCCCATCGACCACACGGCGATCCGGTCGCCGTCGGGCAGCCACGCGCCAGGCCCGGCGAGCCGGTCGCGCGGGGTGAGGGCTATGAGGGTACGGGTCGTCCCGGCGGCCAGGTCGACGATATGCAGCGCGTCGGACGTCGCCACGGCGAGGCGGGAGCCGTCCGCCGAGAAGGCGGCGAGGTTGCCGGGACGATACGTCCCGCTGATCTGGGGGAGCTGGCGCAGCGCCGCGGTGGCGGGGTCGAGCAGGCTCAGGCGCCCCAGCCGCCCGTCGAGGGTCTGTGCCATGACGAGCAATGACCGGCCGTCCGGGGCCCAGGTCACCGGCATGCCACCGGCGTACTGCCGCACCTGGCCGGTGGTCAGGTCGAGGATCGCCGTCTGCCCGACCGGATCGTCGGGCCAGTGGCTGCCCTCCAGCCAGGGTTGTGCGGCCAACCGGCGGCCGCCGGGCGACAGGAGCAGATCCTCCGTCCCCGCGGCGGTCTCCCCGACCGTACGGGCCAGCCGGTAGCTGCCGTCGCGCCCGACCACCAGGCTCCGCCCCTCCCAGCCCCAGATGTCGCTGCCGCGCAGCTCCTGGTCGCCGGCCACCACCAGGGCTGCCGGGCCCGGCGGGTCCTCGACGGCCGTCGCCTCTCCGGTGAGCGGTGGGTAGACCCGCGACGGCACCACCGGACGCTCCGCGCCGGCCGGCGAGGGCCCGGCGCCCGGCAGCGCGGGCGGCAGCAGCGGCACGCCGACCAGCACCCCTACGATCGCCACCAGCGCTGCGCCCACCTGGCGCCGGCGACGCCGCCGACCGCGTTGCCAGGTGTCGGGTGAGACCCGTGCGGGGCGGGACTCCTCAGCCAACCGATGCAGGACTTCTCTCAGCGCCTGATCGCTCATGACCGCACCTCCAGCAGTTCCGCCAGCTCCGGGGCGAGCACTTTCAGCCGAGCCAGCCCGTCCCGCAGTTGGCTCTTCACCGTCCCCGCCCGGCAGCCGAGGGTGGCGGCGATCTGCGCCTCGCTGAGGTCGGCGAAGTACCGCAGCACGATCGCGGCGCGCTGCCGGGGAGCGAGCCGGGCCAGCGCCGCCTGGACCGCGAGTGTCACGGCGATCGAGTCCGCCTCGTCCGGCACCGGCCGGTCGGTCCCCTCCAGCGGAGCCTCCGGTACCTGCCGGGCCCGCCGCCGCCACCAGGAGACGTGCTGGTGGTAGAGGACTCGGCGCACATACGGGTCCGGGTCACCGCCGGCCACCACCCGCCTCCACCGGCCGGCGACCCGCAGCAGCGTCTGCTGGACCAGGTCCTCGGCGAGGTGATGGTTGCCGGTGAGCAGATAGGCCTGCCGAGAAAGACCCGGACCGCGAGCCCGCACGTACGCCTCGAACGACTGCCGGTCGGCATCCACACAGCACCTCCTGCTCTACTCACACGCCCGGCAGCGGATCGTGGAGGGGCATCGGTGCCAGGAAATTTCCACGATCGCCCCGTGGCGGGTCCAGGAGTGTTCTGCCATCCTGTCCGGTCCCACCAGGAGGGGATCCCGGGGAGGCAGGACCGGCCGGCGGAGGCGGTGCTCGCCGTGCGCCGCGGCAGCGCTGATCCACAACGTGGGAATCGTGCTGGTCTGCCGCGGCCTGCCCGGCCGACCTGGCTTCGAGCGATTGCGGCGCGCGATCGGCGGCCGGGCGATCGCTCGTCGCACGCCCGGCGACGTGACGGCCCGGTCGGGATGCCGGACCGGAACCGGACCGCCACGCGGGGCGATTACCGCATCGATCAGGAGACCGCGACCTTCACCAGCTGGATGACCTTCTGCTCCACGGCGGGGCTCCACTTCTGGAGCGCGTACGACACCGGCCACATGTCCTCGTCGTCAAGGTTGGCCGCGTCCTGGAACTCCAGGGTCGAGTAGCGGGAGTTGAACTTGCCCGAGTTCTTGAAGGCGACGATGATCTTGTCGTCCGCGTTCGTGTAGGCGGGCATCCCGTACCAGGTCTTCGGCGACAGCTCGGGAGCGGTGGCGGTGATCGTCACGTGTACGCGCTCGGCGAGGGCACGATCCTCCGGCGCCATCTTCGCGATGCTGTCGAGGACGGCCTGCAGCCCGTCGGCCTTCTTGGCTCCCTTCTTGCCCTCAGCGCGCAACTCGGCGGCGCGCGCCTTCATCGCGGCACGCTCCTCGGCGCTGAAGCCGTCGGACTGGATCGTGGTGTTCTTCTCGGGCATGTCGGGCTGCCTTTCGACGCTCGGGGTTCGGCGAGATGCCGGCCGTCACGAGGAAGACTAGGTTCGGCGACACCCGGCCGCTTCTCGATTCGTGATCGAATCGGCGGCCCGGCCGATCGCCGGGGTCTGCCGCCGACAAGGCGTCGTGATCGTGGCCGCCGACGGCCGCCGCAGTCAACGGACGCTGCACCCGTACGGGCTCGTCGCCCACTCGGGCCGGTGGTACGTCACGGGTGTGGACCCCCGGGATCGGCGAGGACCGGACGTTCCGGCTCGATCGCATCACCGACGCGAGGCCCCTGCCCGGTTCGTTCGAGCCGGCCACCGGACCCGATCCGGCGCAGCGCGTCCTCTCGGCGCTCGCCACGGCCCCGTACCGCCATGAAGTGACCCTGCGGATCCAGGCGACGGTGGAGCAGGCCCGCGCCCGGCTTCCCGCCAGCGTCGCCACCGTGGAGGAGTCCCCACCCCCGGCGGACGCGGACCCCGAGGCCGAGGGCTGGCTCCGCGTCGAACTGCGGGCGGAGCGGCTCGACTGGCTGCCTTCGGTGCTCGCGTCGCTCGACCGGCCGTTCGTCATCGAGCGGCCGGATGAACTCCGCGGCCTCGTCATCGCACCTCCCCCTGCGTCACCCCTGGTCGGGGCGCCTGCTGACACAGTCGGGCCGTTCAGGCGTACGGGCAAAGATCCTTGCTGCGGTGGCAAGATTGGGGCATGGATGACGAGACTGCATCGACGATGGCGTCCGTCGGCCCCCGCCTGAAGGGGCTCCGTACGCAGCGCAACCTGTCGCTGACCCACCTCGCGCAGGCCACCGGGATCTCCCTGAGCACGCTCTCCCGCCTGGAAGCGGGCCAGCGCCGCCCCACCCTCGAACTCCTGCTCCCCCTGGCACGCGAGCTGCGCGTGGACATCAGCGAGATCATCGGGGCGCCGCAGACCGGCGACCCCCGCCTGCACCTCAAACCGGTCACCCGCAACGGCATGACCATGCTGCCCCTGACCCGACGGGCAGGAAGCCTGCAGGCCTACAAACTGATCATCTCGCCCAGGATGCGCTCACCCGAACCCGAGCAGTCCAGCCACGAGGGCTACGAGTGGCTCTACGTCCTCGACGGTCGCCTGCGCCTCGTCCTGGGAGACAAGGACCTGGTCATGGGTCCCGGTGAAGCGGCCGAATTCGATACCCACCTCCCGCACTGGTTCGGCAACGCCGACGAGAACCCGGTCGAGATCCTCAGCCTCCTGGGCCTTCAGGGAGAGCGCGCGCACCTCCGGATCCGGACCGTACGGGGCGAGAGCACCGCAAAAGGTTCCACGTGACGCCCGCCGGGGTCCGCCTCATGAAGGCCGAACGGCAGTGGCTCGCCGCCCGAATCCAGGTGCCCGGTGACCAGGAAGACTGACGGCAAGGTCGACTTCAAGAAGATCCTCGACGCCTACCAGGCGACACGAGGCCGGTTCCGGATCGTCGACGTACCCGACATGCAATACCTCATGATCGACGGCCACGGCGACCCGAACACCTCGCCCGCCTTCACGGCGGCGGTCGAGGCGCTCTACCCGGTGGCGTACAAGCTGAAGTTCGCCAGCAAGCGGGACCTCGGGCGCGATTATGTCGTCCCGCCATTGGAGGGCCTGTGGTGGGCCGAGGACATGGCCGCCTTCACGGTGGCACGGGACAAGTCGCGGTGGGACTGGACGCTGCTGCTCATGGTCCCCGACTGGATCGACCAGACCATGTTCGCCACCGCCGTCGAGCAAACCGGCGCCAAGCGTCGGCCGGCGCGTCTGGACGATGTCCGCCTCCGTACGCTGTCCGAGGGGCGGTGCGTGCAGACGCTGCACGTCGGTTCCTTCGACGACGAGGCCGGCGTCCTCGCACGACTGCATCACGGGTTCATCCCCGACAACGGGCTTCGCCCGGCCGGAACTCACCACGAGATCTACCTCAGCGACTTCCGCAGGGTCGCACCCGACGAGCAGCGCACCATCCTCAGGCAGCCGATCACTTTCGACACCGGGGTGTGAACGCGAGCACGGCCGACCGCACCGCCCCGTGGTTCGGCGCGTGGGAAGGCGACGCGACCTCGCAGGGCTGCCAGTGGGTAGAGCACACGCCACTGACGGACGGCCGAATCCTCCATCGCCGGCTGAGTGGTAGCTCCGGGTAGCAGCGGCTGCCTGTCCTGCGGAGCGTGGACACGGTCAGAGCCTCCCCGGTAATTCTCTCCGAGGAGGCTCTGACCACTACTTGTGGAACGGTTGGGCTATCTCACAGGCGCGGGTCCTCCTGGACCTTCAGGGCGTTGAGGATCGGGTCGCTCTCGCCCTTCTCCCGGCGAAGCTCGATCTTCAGATCGCCACCGGCGTGCTCGACGGTGACCGTGTTCATGTCCGCGGTCAGCGCACCCACCTTCGCCTGCACGTCGTGGTCGTAGAGCACGACCTTGCCGTCGGCCAGAACATCGAAGGCGCGCTTGCCGACCTTCACCTTCTCGATCTCCGCGAAGTCGAGGCCGATCCGGTACGTCCCGGCGGGCGCGTTCTTGAACACGTAGCTGAACGTCTCGCCGGTCCGCTGGGTACGGAACAGCGCGTCGTCCGTGGTGCCGGCGATGTCGGCCTTGGTGGCGCGCGCCTTGCCGCCGACGTAGCCCCACGGCCGCGAGCCGAGCTGCTGGTCGGGCGACCAGACGAAGCCGTCGGCGCCGACGTACCCGGAGCCGCCCACGTCGACGCCCCTCCAGTAGGCGGAGGTCGCCAGGCGGACCGGCTTGAGCTGGGTCTCGCCCTTGCCGGCGTTCGACGCCACGAGCACGTCCCCGACGAGCACGCCGGGCTGGACGCCGGCGTTGTCGGCCGTCGCCGTGACCCTGGTGGACTCGCCGGCCGCGAGCTTCACCGTGCCGGTTGCGGCCGCGCCCGTGAGGGTCAGCCACGGAAGGTCGCCGGCCTCGTGCCCACCGTCGTCGGTGCGCTTCTGCTCGCTGATCCGTACGTCGAGCGGGGCGGAGCCGGTGTTGGTCACCGTCACCTCGGCCGTCGCCTTCTGGTCCGGGCCGACGAGCCAGTCGAGGTCGCCTCCGGTGACGCTGGCGATGCCCGTGGTCAACGCCGTGTCGACCACCTCGGCCTGATCCTTCTTCGCGATGGTCACCGGGTGGCTGGCGGTGACGTAGTTCGGCACCGACACCTCCACGGTGTTCTCGCCGACCAGCGCCTGGGCCTTCCACCGGCCCTTCGCGTCGGCCGTGATGACCCGCTCACCGCCCGGCCCCTTGAGCGTGACGATCGCGCCCTCGATCGGCTTGCCGTCGTTCGCGTCGGTGACCGTGCCCTCGATCGTGCCCGCGGCCGGGAGGGTGTACTCCAGCCCCAGGCCGGCCTTCAGGACAGGCTGGTCGAAGGAGTACTGACTCGCGGGGTTGCGCGTCAGGCTCTCCACGCCGACCGTCGCCGACGACCCCCGGGTGAGGGGGTTGTCGCCGCCGACGCCGTCGCCGTACCCGATCTGGATCCGGCCGTCGGCGATCAGGGTGACCGAGAAGCTCACCCGAGCCGTCTGGTCGTTGTAGAAGGTGGCGTTGCGCCACTCGATGACCTCAGCGGCCAGGCCGTCCACCTCGGTCCTGCCGAAGTAGATGCCCGCCTCGTCGTCGACGACCAGGTCGTCCCAGAGCGGATAGATCGCGTCGAACGCGAACGGCGACGGCAGCTCCGTGTTGCCGCCCACGGCGCTGGCCTGGTCGAAGATCAGCTGGCCGTTCGTCGTCACGCACACGCCGTCCCAGGCCGTGTCGTAGAACGGGAACAGGAAGCTGGAGTCGAACCACAGCACACCGCAGACGTCATCGCCGTGCCACCCGGACTCCTGCGCGCCCTGGCGGTAGAGCCCGTCGGTCACCTTCATCGAGTACGAGCGACCGGCGGGGGCCACCGGCACGGGACCCGGCTCCGGCTGCTCGGGCTGGGGCTCCGGCTCCGCCTTGTCCGCGCGCGGGTCGAGCGTGACCCGCAGCGCGGCGATGGTCGGCGGCTTCAGGCCCTTCGAACCCCGCAGCTCGACGGTCAGCGGACCGCCCTCGTGCTTCACCACGGCGGTGCGCCAGTCGGCGGCGTTCGGCCCCACGGCCGCGGCCGCGTCGTACGCGTACTCCGTCAGCGAACCGTCGACGACGACGTCGAACACCCGCTTGCCCTTGGCCACCTTCTCGATCTCGGCGAACCCGAGATCGATCGCGTAGGTGCCCTTGGGCGCGTCGGGGAAGCGGTAGAACAGCTGCTTGTCCGACGTGGTGCGCTGCGACTGGAACAGGGCGTCGTCCGTCGTGCGCCCGATCCCGGTCTTCGTGGAGTTGACCTTCGTCTTCCCCTCGTAGCCCCACGCCCCGTTGCGGGAGGCCTGGTCGCCGGACCAGGTGTAGCCGGAGCCGTCGGTGAACTTGGAGCCGCCGGCGTTGACGCCGACCTGGTACTTCGTGGTCGTGAGCGTCACCGGGACGTAGGTCTTGGACTGGCGTCCGGAGTCGGACCTCACCACGATGTTCGCGCCGAGGACTCCGGGCTTGGCGTCCTTCGAGGAGATCGAGACCTTGACGGTCGTCGACTGGCCCGGGGCGAGAGTGCCGCCGGTCGAGGAGAGCGACAGCCACGGCAGGTCGGTGAGCAGGTCGTCCTCGACGTCGACCAGGACGACGTCGTCGGCGACCTGGTCCGCCGCCCACAGCGCGCCGGTCGAGTCGGTCTCGAGGCCGCCGCCCTGGCCCGCCTTCTGGCCCGGGAACCACCACGCGTTCACCAGGGAGCAGTCGTCGGGGTCGACCTGCAGCAGGCGGGTGGGCCTGTTCGAGGTGAGGTCGGTGTACCAGATGGTGTCGGACGCCTGGTTGTAGGCCAGGCCCATCACCTCGGGCAGCGGCGGGGCGCAGAAGGAGAGCAGCGCACCGGCGTTGTCGTGCGATGTACCGGCGACGGTGCCGATCATGCCGTTCGCCCGGCCGCCGACGTAGAACACGTCCTCGGTCGGGTTGTAGGCGAGTCCGGTCAGCTGCAGCGTCGACCAGTCACCCTTGATCTGCCGGGTCTCCTTGCCGGTCTTCCGGTCGAAGCAGTGGATGTAGCTGGCCGGGCTGTCCTCCATCTGGCACATGTCGCCGGTCTTGGTGTCGAACGCCATGTCGAACGCCCGGTACGCGGGGTTCCACGAGGCGTCGAAGACCTTCCCGGTCGGCTTGCCCGTCACCGTGTAGGCGGTGTTGGTCCGCTTGTTGTAGTCGTGGACCCAGACGTCGCCGTCGTACCCGACGCCGGAGGGCTCCTTCTCCTGGATCGTGCCCGGGATGGCGATCCGGGTGATGACGTCTCCGCCGGAGGTCGGGCCGACCTTGCCGGCCGCCTGTGCCTCCGCGGCCTTCGCCGTCGCCGCCTTGCCGTCGACGTTCGACGGCTTCATGCCGCTCGCGCCGGCCTTCCACGTGGTGAGGTCGATCGTGCTGGCCGCACCCGTCCCGGTGCGCGCGGTGGCGCCGGTGGCGTCGAGCTCGGGGTGACGCGCGGCCTCGCCCAGGTCGTACGTGAGCGGGGCGGAACCGGTGTTGGTCAGCGTCAGCGAACCCACACCGTTCTGGTCGGTGCCCAGCAGCGCGTCGAGCCCGTCGGCCTTCAGCCCGGCGACGCCCGTGACCAGACGCGCGTCGATCTTGGCGTTCGCGTAGAGCTTGTCGAGGGAGAAGGGGTACGCCGCGGTCGTGTAGTTCGGCGCGTCGACCGTCATGGTGTAGTCGCCGACCGGAAGCTGGCGGTGCACGATGCCGGTCCCGTTGGTCGTGACCGCCTCGACGAGCCCGTCCTTGTTCGAGAAGGAGACCTTGGCACCGGCCACCGGCAGACCGTCGTTCTTGTCGACGACCGTCGCGTCGAGGTACCCGAAGTCAGGCATGTCGTAGGTGACGATCATCCCGTCGCGCAGCACCGGGGCGCTGTCGGAGAACCGGATGCCGTCCACGCCGGCCCAGCCCTGGATGCCGGTGATGCCGTGCGCGCCGGCGGTCACCGGGTCGTCGGTCCCGATGCCGTCGCCGTACCCGAAGATCACGGTGCCCGAGCGGGTGAGCGTGGCCGAGTAGTTGACCGGCTCCGTGTACTCCGACCGGGTCGGGTAGGCCCAGAGCTTGGCGTTGCGGAATTCGACGACGAAGGCGTCCTCGCCGTTGACCTTGGTGGCTGCCGTGAAGACTCCCCCGCCGGGGGCGAACTCGACGGGGGTCTGGGCGTAGAACGGGAAGACGCCCGCACCGCCGCTGCCGGGTCCGGTGCCCTCGTCCGGGGTGACCACACCGCGCAGGCTGACACCGAGGGTGTCGTGGCTGCCGTTGTAGAGCGCGATCGGGAACGGCAGCTTCACCGTCGCCCACACGCCGCTGGTGAACTCGACCGGGTCGGTGCCGCGCAGGTACTCGCCTTCGGAGACGGCGCAGCTGTAGCCGCCCTTGTCGACGACGAGCCCGACCGGGATCTCGGCCGGCTGGTTCTGCGCGCCGACGGTCAGCGGGATGGTCGTGGGCGAGAAGCAGGCGTTGGGCTTGACGTTCAGCGTGTACCCGCCCTCGGGGACCGCACTGATCGTGAACGCGCCGTTGGCGTCCGTGCGTACCGGCTTCAGCGGCGTGTCCTTGACGGAGACGTCGGCGTTCGGGACGGGCCGCTTCTTGTCGTCGACGACCCGGCCGCTGATGTCATGCCTCGCGGCGGCCGTGAGCGGCAGCTTGACGGAGGTGTCCTGGCCGAGGGTGATCGTGACGTCGGCGGTCGCGGTCAGGTAGCCGAAGACCTTGGTGCTGAGCTGGTAGTCGCCGACCGGGAGGTTCGTGGTGAACCGGCCGTCCTTGTCGGTTCCGATCGACCGGCTGAACGGTCCGCTGATCGTCACCTCGGCGGCGGGGACCGGGGCGCCGTCGGCGGTGACGACACCGGTCAGGGTGCCGCCCTCCCGGGGCGCGAGTTCGAGCAGGCGGACCAGGTCGAGCCGGCCTTCGCCGTACTTGTTGTTGAAGTCGGCGGTGCCGCCGCACTCGGTGTCGTCGACGTCGACGGCCGAGTCGGCGAGCAGGCGGCGGGTCTGTTCGACCTGCCCGATGAGGGTCGGGTCGTAGCTCCACAGGTCGGCGACGGCGCCGGCGACGTGGGGAGCCGCCATCGACGTGCCGGCCATCTCGGTGTAGCTGTTGTTCGGGTACGACGAGCGGACGGCGACGCCCGGAGCGGAGATCTCCGGCTTGATCCGGCCACCCTCGCCCTCGCCCTTACGGGAGAACGACGCGAGCGTGCCGTCCGACGAGTAGGCGCCGACGGAGTAGGCGCTCTCGGCGGAGCCGGGCGAGGAGACGGTGTCGCAGGCCGCGTACGGCGTGGTGTTGCCCGACGACCAGACGCTGAAGATGCCCGCGGCGCTCCAGGCCTCGTCGATGGCCTGGAAGAAGTCGTCGAAGGCGTGCTCGACGGTCTGACCCCACGAGTTGTTGATGACGTGGGGGCGCTTGGACGGGTCAGGGTTGTTCCCGTTGACGTCCGTCGGGGCGAGCAGCCACCAGCCGGACTTGAGCAGCGACTCGACGCCGCTGCTGTCGCAGCAGCCGTTCGTCGCGATCCACTGCGCGTCCGGGGCGACGCCGACGTGCTCGGTGCCGTCGTCGCCGACCATGGTGCCCATGGTGTGCGTGCCGTGTCCGTTGTCGTCGCACGGCGCGCCCGTGCACGTGCCCCGGGTGGCCATCCAGTTGTAGTTGTGGTCTACGGTGCCGTCGGGCTTCGTGCCGCGGTACTGGTGCATCAGCGCGGGGTGGTCGAACTGTACGCCCGAGTCGAGGTTGGACACGGTGATGCCCGCGCCGGTGGCGCCCATCGCCCATGCCTCGGGGGCGTGGATCGCGTCCAGGCCCCACGTGACGGTTTCTGCGCCTGCCTTGGCCTTCGGTGCGGCGGGGCGGGCAGCCTGGTCGGCCGGTGTCTTCTCCTCCACCGGCTCGACCAGCGCGACCTGCGGCGCCGCGTGGATCTCGGCGACCTGGCCGACCGAGGCGACGTCGAGCGCGAGCTTCTGCGTGCCGCCCTTGACGAGCACGGCGTTGACGAGCGGGTAGGACGTGTACTTCACGCCCGCCGCGTCGAGCTCGGCGGAGACGGACGCCGCGGAGCTCTTCGCCGCCGCTTTCAGCGTGTCGTAGACGAACTGACCGCGGGCGGTCCAGTCGGCGATCTTCTTGGCGGGGGCGAGATCGGCCTTGGTGTCGAACGTGATCCAGAAGTCGGCGGCCGGCTGCGTGCGGAACCGATCTTTCAGGTTCGACGCGATCTTGTCGGCGGCCGCGCCGGGATCCGGCTCGGCGGCGGACGCCGGTGGTGGCTGGATCATGCTCAGGCCGACCGCTGCGGCAAGCGTTGCCGCGAGGGCTTTGAGTCTCATGTGGGGTCCTTCGGCCTACAGGGGTTGGTAGGGGTCGTGGCTCTCGTGGTCGTCGGCACCGTCGGCGTCGCGGGCGTCGGCGGCGTCGCGCGCGCTGACGCTCGGCTCGCGCGGCAGATCGAGTGGTGGCGCGTGCTCGACGGCGGTGTCGTCACGCGCGGCAGATCGCTCAGGCATGCACTGCCCCAGGACTACGGATCATGGAGCCATGCTCGGCGGGAACGAGTGACCTTCGCTATCCAGCGGATACGTCAATATTCATGACGGGCCGTCGTGGGAGTCCTCTTCTGCGAACACTCCGGCCTCCACCGCCTTGACCGCGAGCGCGGTCCGGGAGGTCACCTTCAGCTTGCGCATCGCCGCACGCAGCTGTTGATCCACCGTGGCCGGCGACTTGGCCAGGATCCGGCTGATCTCCCGGTTCGTCTTGCCGGCGACAACCAGTTGGACCACGTCGAGCTCCCGAGGGGAGAGCTGGTCGCCGTACCCCCGTCGGCCGCCGCGCCACAGTCGCGGAACCTCGGCGCCGTGTTCGCGAAGCCGCTGTGCGACACGGTCCGCGTCGCCGCGGGCTCCGAGCCTGAACAGTTGCTCGTACTGGGCGGCCAGCAGCTCTCGACCCTGTTCGACCTGGCCTTGCGCGATGAGCGCCTCGGCTTGACGCTCGCGGGCGAGCATCGCCTCGTAGGGGCGCGGCAACACGCTCCAGGCGCGCGCCGCCCGATCGTAGGCGGTCGCCGCGCGGGCGTGGTCTCCGGCGGCGGCGACCAGCAGGGCCCGGCACACGGTGAGCGCCGCGCGAGGCCCGGGCGCCGTACGGCCACGCAGCCCTCTGGCGAACTGGTCGCTCAGGCGTGCCGCGGCTTGGAGGTCACCCGCGGCGAGGTGCGCCTCGATCCGGGCGGGGACGAGGTCAGTCGCCCAGACCCAGATGCCTTTCCTCCGTACGGTGTCGATCGGCTCGTTCGTGATCTGTAGCGCCCGGCCGCTGTCCCCGTCCGTCAGCCACAGCCGGGCCAGCGCGGCGGCGGCCTCCATCGTGTCGTCGGCCGCGCCGAGGCGGGCGGACTCCTCGAGGACCAGCCGGAACTGCTCCTCCGCGGCGCGCCGCCGTCCGGCCGCGGCGGCCAGCCGGGCCGCGAGCCGGATGCTGCCGAGGTAGTGCGCCGGGCGGTCGCGGTCGGCGTCGGCGAGTGCCGCGCTCCGCTCCGCGAGGCCCTCCCACCGGCCGGTGAGCCACGCCAGGTTGGCCTGTTCGAGTCGGACGTTGTGCTGCAACCGGGACGCCTGCTCGGCCTCGGCGAGGCGCATGGCCACCGCGAGGTGTTCCTCCGCGTCGGCGTACCGGCCCCAGATCAGTGCGCCGGTCCCGACATTCGCGTGGATGCGGGCCACGTCGAGACGCTCCGCCGAGGTCGCGCCGTCGACGGGCAGGTCGGCGACGACGTCCCAGGCCTCCTCTTCGCCGAGCATGAGCAGCGCGGCGGCCCGGTTGCCGGCCAGGTTCAGCCGCTCCGCGGGGGAATCGAACTCGGCGGCGAGCTCGGCGGCGCGATCCAGCCAACGCCGATGGGTCGACGCCGGCCACGGTCCCGCATAGGCCCAACCGAGGTAGGTCATCGCCCGAGCCGCCTCGACCGGGTCGTGGTCGAGGTTGGCCACCGCCTGCTCCAGCTCGCCGAGCGCGGCCTGCGCCTCACCTCCGGTGATCAGGAGCCGACCCAGGGGGTTACGGATCTCGGCCTGCTGGCGGGCGGAGAGTCCAGGGGTCTCCAGCACCGCGCGCAGGGTACGGATCACCCGGTGGTAGACCTCGTCGACCGGTTCGCGACGGCCCAGTGCGGCCACTCCGGCGATGCGCGCGACTCGGGCCCGATCCGCCGGCGGCAGCTCGGACCACGACAACAAATCGACCAGCAGGTCGACGGCCTTGGTGTGGTCACCCGAGGCCATCGCCAGCTCGGCGCCCTGCTCGGCGTACCGCGCCCAGGACTGCGTCTCGCCCGCCTCGCGGAAGTGCCGGGCCAGGCGTGCGACAGGCGGCGGCTGGATGTCCTCCAAGGCCCGGCCGGCCAGCAGGTGGAAGTTTCTGCGGTCGGTCAACGGGATCGCCTCGTAGACGGCCGTGGCGGCCAGCACGTGCCGGAACCGCCACTGGCCGCGGTCGTTCCCGTCGAGGATGCCGGCAGTGGCCGCCTCCGCGACAGCGCCCCGACACGCATCCGGTGGCAGCGCGGCGGTCATCGCGATGGTGGCCACCGACGACCGCTCCGCCAACGTCGCCGCGGCGCGCAACACCTGCTGCGCCGTCGGTGACAGACGGCCCACACGCTCCCGGGTGGAGTCACGCACCGTCGGCGGCACCTGTAGCTCGCGCAGCTTCAGCCGGACCCACTGCCCGTCGCGGAAGACGAGGTCGGCACGGTCGCACATGAGGCGAACCGACTCCTCCAGCGCCAGCGGAACGCCGCCGGTCCGCTCGTGCATGAACGTCGTGAACTCCTGCGATATCGGGTTGCCGTCCAGCATCGAGGAGACCAGCGCCGCCGTGTCGTCGGGTCGCATGGGCGCCAGGGCGATCCTCAGCTGGGTCACGCCAGCAGGCAGCCGGGACGTCAGCCGCAGCAACAGCGATCCGGCGTCCACCTCCTCCGGCCGGTAGGAGATCACGAGACTCGGCCCGCCCGACTGCTGGCGGGAGGTGACGAAGAGCAGGAACTCCAAGGTCACCTCGTCGGCCCAGTGCGCGTCCTCCAGCACCAGAACGTCGACCCGCAGAGCCCGGAGCAGCTCGTCCAGGGCGCGGAACAGCCGATGCCGTGCCGCCTTCGCATCGTCCAGGGGCGGCAACGCGGGCGGCAGGTCCGACGACCACTCCGGGAACAGGGGCCGTAACGCACCCGCGAGCTCGGTGAGCCGCAATCGGGACACCGGCCGGTCGATCCCCCGGAACGCGTCGACGATCGGTCCCAACGTCAGCGACTCGCGAAGCGGTGGGCACACCGAGACCAAGGCGGTGCACTGATGCGGCGCGGCCAACCACTCTCGCAGCAGCCGGCTCTTCCCGATCCCCGCCTCGCCCTCCACCAGCACGATCGCCGGTGGCCGGGCCAAGGCTCCCGTGAGCGCCGCCAGCTCGCGCTCACGACCCACGAAATCCGGCGAATGAACTGTCGGTGAAGTCCCGTCGTCCTCGGGCGAGGGGTCGAGCATGCGTGATGATCTCGCTTTACGCTGCTCGGGCGCAAGTACTTGCCCGTCACCGGTTCGACCGGCGTGCAGCTGTCGCGACCACTCGCGGTGCGCCACCCTCGGCCCAGAGTGCGCGAGCCATGACCTGCACGCGCGCGCGGCATTGCACCCGACCGGCTATCGGTCAACGTGCCACTTCCCGGCCCGGCGAGGCTGAGTTCTGCCGCTCGCCGAACCCGCCGCAGCGTGTCGTTCGAGCTCATCCGGCCTGCTCGGGGTCATCCCGGTCGGGTGATCGGCTGCGTTGCGGTACGTCGCTGTTGTACTTCGCCGGTCTCGGATAAGACGTTGCGGTCGGTGGTGACCACGGGGCAGCCCGGGATGTGGCAACGGCTGCCGGGTCCGGCTCGCTGCTGACGGAGGGCCGTTCGGGCGGCAAGGGTCAGCCGGTTGCGGATCTGGGCCAGGGACAGAAATGGCGCCGTCACCGGTCAGCCGACCCCCAGGGTGACGGCAAGCCGCATGATCGTGGTCGGAGCGCGCGGATCACGGGCAACCTCGGCGAGTACGTCCTGGGCAACGGGTCGGTGCGTGATCTCGGCCGGCGCGGTGCACTCGACCTGGGTCAGCGCTCGGGCGGCGTTGACCGCATCACCGGCGTGCAGGTAGGCACGTGCAACGTCGAGCAGGTGCGCGGCGCGGTGCTCTGCGGAGAGCCCTCGCCAGCCGGTCCGCCTGGTGGCCTTCTCGTGCCAGGCGATCGCTTCACTGGCGTCGCCGGTTTCGACGGCTGCGGCGGTCCGGGCCAGGTCGACGGCGGTGGGTCCGAACTCGGTGCGGTGATGGTCGTGCCCGTCACCGACCCGCTCGGCAATGCCGGCAGCCTCGTCGAGCAGCTCGGTGGTGGTGGCCTCGTCCCCGTCCTGTGCCGCTGCCAGGGCAGCCTGGATGAGCAGGGTCCCGCACAGCGACAACTCCGCTGGTGTGGCGTGCTCGACCACGGGGGAGGCGATCCGGTACGCGGCGGTAAGGGTGAGCACCTTCGCCTCCCGGGCCCGTCCCGACGCGCGCAACACCTGACCGAGCTGTACGGCTGCGGCGGCAACCAGACCGCGGTCACCCGTGGCGGCGAGCATCGCGCGATCGGTGGCCAGCCACGCCAGCTCGCAGTGCCCGAGCTTGACCAACAGAGCGGCGATGATCCGGTACGCCTCCACCAGCGGCACCCGACCCGTCACCAGGGCTTGAGCGTGGCTGCGTTGTGCGTTGGTGAGCAGGTCCGGCAGCAAATCGATCACCTGTGGATAGCGGGCGTACTGGAACGTCGTCCATGCGTACCCCACATCCCGCAGCACCCGGTCCACGGGCAACACCGGCCGGCGACCGGCCGGCTTGCCCAGCGGGATCTCGTACCGGGACAGTGCCGCTTTGATCCGGTCGACGCCCTCCACGCGGTCGGTCGCCTCGACCGGCTCGGCATCCCGGCCGACCAGAACGGCGGCGTCGATACGCAACACGCGGGCGATCTCCTGGAGCGTGGACAGCTTGTCCAGCGACCGGACGCCGCGTTCGACCTTGTCGACCCAGCTCTTCGACTTGCCGAGCCGGTCGGCGAAAACCTGCTGCGACAGCTTCCGACGACCCCGCCAGTACGCCACCCGCCGCCCAACCGGCAACAACTCAACACCGCCCACGACGCCACCGCCGATCCGGCATCGCCCGAGTGGTCTCCTCCACCGGTATCCGATCCGCCTCGGCTTCGGCGAGAAGCCGCCGCTTGGCCGCGTCTCGCTCGGCCGCCTGGATCTGCTCGCCCCGGCTCACCGCCGGCTCGTCGCCTTTACCCGGCATCCCCACCTCCGTCAGCAGGAGCACGGCGGCACACTCGGCCGTCGCATCGTCATACTGACGTCGGGATGTCGCCGACTGCGACGGCACAAGATGCGACAACCCGACCACATCGCCGACGACATTTGGACGACATAGCGCTATCGTGACGGTCATGGCCGCCCCCAACACCGCCCTGCGCGCCGTCCGCACCGGAATGCGCATGAGCCAGGACGACTTCGCTCGCGCGCTCCAGGCCGCCGGCCACCGCGTCGGCGAACCCAACGACGCCAACAAGAGACTCGTCCAACGATGGGAATCCGGCGCGATCGCTGCGCCGCGTCCCGTCTACGCCCGCGCGCTGGAGGTCGTCACCGGCCTACCCATCTCGCTGCTAGGCTTCGCCGCGGTGCCCGGCGAGCAGGTCGCCGATGACGAACATGGTGGCCACGACCTGACAACTCCCCCGTCCAGCCTGGCCACGCCGACGCCGACGTCAAAGCCCGCCACGGTCCACCGGTCATATGAAGGCGTCTGGCTCAGCCGCTACCAGTACTACTCCAGCGGCCGGGACGACTCCTTCGCCGGGCAACACTTCGTCGTGATGCTCCAGCACGGCGACAGACTCACCGCACGCAGCCTGCCCGGATCGGCGGCATCATCTCTCTCACTGGACCTGACCCTTGACGGTGCCGTCGTCACCGGCACCTGGGTGGAGCAGACCGACCCAGCCGGCTACTACCGTGGTGCCCGCTATCACGGCGCGATCCAACTTCTGGCCGAACCGACGGGCCGACGAATGGCTGGCAAGTGGGTCGGGTTCGGCAAGGACATGGACGTGAACACAGGCCCATGGGAGCTCGTCTTCCAGGACGCCTCCACGTCCAAGGCAACCCTCGATCGCTACAACACGTCAGCGACGTAACGCGGCAGCCTCCGACCTCTCGCTTGTCAGTTCAAGGCGCGTCGTCCAGCCGCGTCCGTTCGCGTCCATGACCTCAAGGACCATCCGGCTACGGATGCGCTGACTGTGGGCATCCGGGTTCGTTGCTGTCGCCGTTGCTGACGACAGCTACGCGCCGAGCACGAACCCGGCGACAACGGGGCCGACGGTCAACACCAAGCCGCAACCCCAGCCTGCTATCAGCCCTACCTTCAACCATTGGCCACCGTACGCGGACGCGATGACCACGCCGGCCAACAGGAGTGTCTGCATGCCGAGGTACGTGCACAACACTGCGTAGGCGACGCCGAAGCGACCGCCGGCCTCCAGGTCGACATCGCCGCCCCGACCGCCTCCCGCTGATCGTGCAGCGCCCACGACGGCGGCGAGAGCCAGCAGGTGCCCCAGGACAGCCAGACCAATGCCAGCCAGGACCGGTCGTCGACCGGGGCTGGCCTCGCGCGGCTCTAAAGCACCGAACGGCTCTGACATGCGCACCTCATCAAGGCCGGCGACAGGCTATGAGTCGCTGTCGGAGCCTACTGTCAGCTTGGAAACCGGATTGATGTACACGTTGGGTAGCTGTGCCGGCTGGTCGAGCAACACGGAGCGTGCGAGTTGCCTCCGTCGAAGTGCGGTCCTTCTCCAGTGCTGCATCGGGCACGGAACGGGCACGTGTCGACCTTCTCGCCGGATTCAGAGGTCAGCCCAGACATGGCGCTCCTCGTACGCGTGCCAGCCCCGAAAGAACCAGTCGGCCAGGTCGCCGATCCGCTCAATGCATGCCTCGTAGTACTCGGCGTCAGGACGTGGGAAGCTCGGGTGACCGGTCCAGCCTGGCACGTACGTCGCCATCTCGTAGAACCCCTCGGCGAGCCACCGTTCCAACTGCTCTCGCTTTTGATACGCCTTACAGACCATCCGCATCGCCCGTTCCAACCGACTGAACGCACCGCGATCCCAGATCAGGTCCCCTCGGAGCCTGAGCAAGAAGCTCCCTTCCTCGGCGTTGAACTCGTGTCGTAGCACCTGGATCGCGTCGTCCACTTCTGGATCATGCGACAGCGGGACGGCCCGTGCTACCTCCTCTTCGTCCCGGAAAATAATCAGCCGCCGACGAGTTGCGCGAATAGCGGCGTTCTGCGTGGCCGGTGTGGAGCGACAACGGAGCGTCGGACGCGCGCTCAGGCGGCGGCGCGTGCGGCCCGTCAAGGGTCGCCTTGCTCGTACAGAGAGGTCTCACACGATCCGGAGTCCCGACTGTGTCCCGTCACGGGACATACTTGACGATCGCGTCCCACCAGACGCTTGACATGATCAAGGCCCTTGGGTTGCAACACCTTGTGAAAGACTCCCGGCGTGATGAGGGAGGCTGACGACGAGGATGCGCTGGACGTCCGGGAGCTTCGTCCGATCGAAGGGGGAACGTGGGGCGGGCTGCTGTTCGACAACCCGAGGATTGGGTTGCCACCGGCCTTGACCTGGAGCTTCCGTTTTCCTTTCAGTGAGGTGACCCGGGACTACGGGAGCAGCCAGATCTTCCTTGACATCGACTGGCTACCCCTCCCCGGGGCCAGCTGGCGCGGCATGACAGGCCAAGCGGTTCGAGGCGTCGGCGAACCTGCTGAGTCCAGCGTCTACTTCTTCCAGCATCACCAGTACGACCTGATCGATCTGGAGATCGCCGAGCAGCGTGATCTATGGAGCCTTTTCCAAGCTGATCTTGCGGCTCAGGGCCGGTGTGGCAGGCCCGGTGATCGATGGGTGCGAGGCTCCAGGTAGGACAGCTGTCGACCAAGACTCGAAGCCCCGACCGGGAGCCTCGCCATG